>DASSZI010000105.1:0-10176 GCA_035713565.1 Acidobacteriaceae bacterium
ATTCAGGGCGGAGCGGGTAACTTCGCATCCGTCACGATTATGTTTCAGCCCTATGGCGTAAAGGTGAAGTTCAAACCGGTGGTCAACGCGGACGGAAGCATTGACTTGAAGGTGAGTCCGGAGGTGAGCGCGCTTGATTACACCAATGCCGTGACCATCTCCGGCTATACAGTGCCCGCGATCTCCACGCGCCGTGCGGAAACGGAGGTGGAACTGAAAAGTGGTCAGAGCTTCAGTATCTCGGGCCTGCTGGACCACCGTACCACTGTGCTACTCAGCAAAGTTCCCGGCATCGGCAATGTTCCGATCCTGGGAGAACTGTTCAAGTCGAAGAACAATACTCATTCGGTCGCGGAACTCGTCGTTATTGTGACTGCGACGGTTGTCGATCCACTTCACCACAACGGTCCTCTGCCCAAACCGGAGGAACCCCGGATGTCACTGCCCAATATGAGCGCGACCCATTTCGACAGGACGTTAAAACCGGCGGAGAAGACCGCAGCCAAACCGTAGTTTCAATCAGGAGATGGAACGACGTGACATCCAAGCAAGAATACGGCTCTTCCACTTTCACGGTGTTCAGCGTGTGCGTCGACCAGCAGACCGTCGCAACTCTGATGGATGGATGTGCCGCCGCCGCGGATACGGAATTCGCGGGAGAGTTCCAGGAATACATCGCGCGCAATCTGCGTCCCCGGTTTTCACCACGCGTTAGAGATTCGACGGCGTGCATTGCCGTTGTGGATTTTGATCGCAATGCGGAGCAGGCGGCGGCGACCGTCCTGACCTTGCAGCAGATTCTTTCAGGGAAAGTAGCCACCGTCGCAGTATCAACGCGCAAGGATCCCGAACTTCTGCTGTACGCCATGCGTGCAGGATGCACAGAGTTTGTGACCGCACCCTGCACTCCGGAAAGCATCACCGAGATTCTTTTACGGCTGCAGAACCGGTTCGCCATGCTCTCCTCGCATGAGGCGAAAACTAGTGGCAGTGTGATTTGTCTATACGGGGTAAAGGGCGGCGTCGGAACGACCACTCTCGCCGTTCATCTGTCCACATTTCTGGTGCGGCAGCACGCCAAAAAGGTGCTGCTGATCGACCATCACCACCAATTAGGTCATGCTTCACTCTACCTCGGAGTCAAGGTGAATCCTTACCACTTCGACGAATTGATACGCAATGTAGACCGGTTGGACGAAGACCTGCTTGCAGGGTTCCTCACGCATCATCCCAGCGGGCTACATCTGTTGCCTTCGCCGGACGTTTGTGCAATACGCCATAGCAGCACTCCGGCGGAAATCCGGCAAGTTCTGGAATTCCTTAGGCCTCAATACGATTTCGTCGTTCTCGATTCATCCTTGGAATATCAGGATGTTCACTCCTCGACGATGGAATGCTCGGATGAGGTTTATTTGATTACCACGCCCGATATAGCGGCTCTGCGCGATTTATCGCGGCACGTAGAAAACTTTGCTCTGAATGAGACCGCAGCCGGCAAGCTGCGGATTGTGCTGAATCGTTCCTCATCGAACGATGCCGTCAGTGTTGGGCAGGTGGAAAACGCGGTGCGCTTTCCAGTTTCCTTTTCCGTAGCAAACAATTACGCGGAACTCATGCGGGCTATCAATGCAGGAGAACCGATCTCGCCACAGCGCCGCTCGGAATTCACCACCCAGATCGGAAAATGGGCCAACAAGCTGGTGCACGCGCCGTCCGGCATGGGAACTCCCGCGCCGAAACGCAAATCCTTTTCACTTTGGAAATAAAGCTGAACCGAAGATTTGACAGCGAGGAAATGAGCATGGCCGACGCAATCCTTTCAATGATTCCTCCGGAGCGCAACACTTTGCCCCCATCTCCGGACAGAAGCATCTCCGTGAAAACGCAGCAGGAACTCAAGTCTGCTGTCCATCAGGAACTCATCAAGCGAATGGATCTGGAAAAGCTGGCATTCATTCAGGAGAGCCCGGCTGCGCGTCAGCAACTCCTGGGCATGATCCAGCAGTTGCTTGCTGAGCAGGGAGTGCCCCTCAGCGCCGCCGAGCGCGATCGTCTGTCCAAGGAAGTAATGGATGAGGTCTTTGGCCTGGGACCGCTTGAACCGCTGCTCCAGGATCCGAGCGTGAGCGACATCCTGGTGAACACCTACAACACCGTCTACGTAGAGCGCCGCGGCCTGCTGGAGAAAACAAAGATAGTTTTCAAAGATCCCACGCACCTGATGCACATCATCGACAAGATTGTCTCGGCGGTCGGACGGAGGATCGATGAGTCGTCCCCCATGGTGGATGCGCGCCTGAAAGACGGCTCGCGAGTCAACATTGTCATTCCTCCCCTCGCCGTCGATGGTCCGATCATGTCGATTCGCCGCTTCGGAAGCACACCCTTGAACGCCGACGATCTTCTCCGCAATCGCGCCATGACACCCCAAATGATGGAGACACTGAAAGGTGCAGTTCGTGCCCGCATGAATATCGTGGTTTCAGGGGGAACCGGCTCAGGAAAAACGACTTTATTGAATGTGCTTTCCAGTTTTATTTCAGAACGGGAGCGCATCGTTACGGTCGAAGACTCCGCCGAGCTCAAGCTCAACCAGGAGCACGTCGCGCGGCTGGAATGCAGGCCACCCAATGTAGAAGGCAAGGGCGCTGTGCGCCAGCGAGAACTGGTGATCAATGCGCTGCGAATGCGACCGGATCGAATCGTGCTTGGCGAGGTGCGCGGCGAAGAAGCGCTCGACATGCTGCAGGCCATGAACACCGGCCACGATGGTTCGCTCACCACCATCCATGCCAACAATCCACGCGAGGCAATCTCCCGCATTGAAACCATGGCGATGATGGGAAACATCGCACTGCCGGAAAAGGCCATTCGCCAGCAGATCGCCGCGGCCGTCCACCTGATCGTGCAGGTCTCTCGCATGAGCGACGGAACGCGCCGGATCACCCACATCAGTGAGATTACGGGGACCAGCGGGGAGATCATCAGCATGCAGGATATTTTTTTGTTTGAAAAACAGGGACTGGGCCAGAACGGCAAGGTGCGCGGCAGGTTTTATTCGACCGGCATTGTGCCGAAATTCACCGACAAGCTCAAGGCCTGCGGCATCCCTCTGCCCGTCAACCTGCTGGACCACACGATGGAGGTCTGATCCATGCTGCTGGGTGTAATCTTTGTCACTGTTCTTCTCGTCAGTTTCGGAATCGTTGCGCTGTTTACTCGCCCGACTTCCACGGAGCAATCTGTACATGTTCGCCTTGAGGAAATACAAGCGACGCGATTGGCGGACAGCACACGCCAGCAAGAACCGTCCACAATTCTGAAAGAGCAAGCTCCAGGTCTATTCTCCGGGATCGATCGGGCACTTGGCCGCTTCGCGTTTTCTGAAACCTACAGCAAGCTGGCCACGCAGGCTGGCACCTCCTGGACGCTCACCTCATTTCTGGTCTATAGCGTGGCTGGCGGCGGAACAGTTTGCATTCCTGCTTATTTCATCTGCCCGGTGCCCATTCTGGATGGAATCCTGGGTTGTGGGGGTGCGTCTGCGCCTTACCTCTATCTCAAGTTCCGGCGCTCCCGGCGGCTGCGGAGTTTCAACTCCGCTCTTCCCGATGCCATCGACCTCATGTCGCGAGCTCTGCGCGCTGGACACTCTTTAAGTTCCGCAATCGAAGTACTCTCAGACCAGGCCGGAGAAGCCGTTGCTACGGAGTTCAATACCGTCGCGCGTCAGCAGAATTTTGGACTGCCGCTCCGCGATGCGCTGTTGCAAATGGCCGATCGTGTTCCTTCCAAAGACCTTCGGTTCCTGGTCACAGCCATGCTGGTGCAAAAGGAGACCGGCGGCAACCTGACGGATATTCTCGACCGCACCACCTTTGTCATCCGCGAGCGCCTGCGCATTGAAGGCGAAGTAAGAGTGCGCACCGCACAGGGCCGGCTTACCGGCTGGATTCTCAGTCTATTGCCGGTACTGATGCTGTTCCTGCTGAACATGATTGACCCGGACTATTCGCGCATGCTTCTGCATGACCCAACGGGGCAGAAGTTGCTCTATCTCGGAGTAGCGCTCATTGCGATCGGAAGTTTCTTCATTAACAGAATCGTAAACATACAGGTGTAGACACGTGGACTCCGTTTTTTATTTCGCCATTGCAAGCACGCTTTTCTGCGGAATCCTGTTTCTCATGTCGCTCGGACTCGACGAGCGATCCCGCTCTTCCGCGAGGCGCGTAAGAGAAGTCACGGCGCGCACACTCCCACCCGAGCGCCCACTCGCCCTCTCAGATGCCTGGACCGTCACCGCGCTGCGCGTCATCCGGACGCTGCGCACCCGCGTAGGAATGACGGAAAATGACCTTCTGAGGGAACGCCTGTCGGGTGCCGGGCTGCGTGGTCCGGGTGCACAGGAAGCATATTTTGCCGCACGCATGCTGGGTCCGCTCACTGCGGTTCTGGTGGCTAGCTTCATTCCGTTTGACACCTTCTTCTGGATAGGACTGTTTGCGGGGCTGGCGTATCTGGCGCCAGATTTTTGGCTTGGGCGCGCAATCAAGCGCCGGCGGGAACGAATTCGGCGCAGCATTCCAGATGCAGTGGACCTTCTTGTAATTTGTGTGGACGCAGGACTGGGTCTGGATCAGGCCATGCTTAGGGTCGGAGTGGAACTCCAGATCAGTCATCCTGAAATCAACGAAGAGTTCCTCCAGATCAACCGCGAGCAGCGCGCCGGCAAGCCCCGCATGGAGGCATGGCAGGCTCTGGCCGACCGCACTAAATTGCCAGATATTTCCTCCTTTACCAGCATGCTGATGCAAACGGAAAAATTCGGTACGCCCATCGCTCGGGCATTAAGTACGTTCGCCGACGGGATGCGCCAAAAGCGTCGTCAACGGGCCGAGGAACTGGCGGCGAAAACCACCGTCAAAATGATTTTCCCTCTGGTCCTTTTTATTTTTCCCAGCATGTTCATCGTCCTGCTTGCTCCGGCTGTGCTGAGCATCGGCCGAGGCCTACTCGGCCTGGCTCATTGATGCGAAAACCTGCGCCAATTACTAATGCTTCCGCAGCCAAAGCCGATCTTTCCAGCAGAGGAGAACACAATGGATACGAGCACCATCGTTCGCGTCATCTCTGGAGCACTCTTTTTGATAGTTGCCAGCGTGCTGGTCGTGCGCCGCAACAAAAAGTCAATCTGATTCGCATCCTTCTGGGGCCGCATGACCTGTCCGGTGTCCCCGCGGCCCCATCCAAGCGGTTCTTTGTTTCTTCTTGTTCACTGCACCGGCGTCCGTATAGCCCCCGCGATCCGGGCCAAGCGGGCGCTGCCTGACCCGGTGTGCCGCGTCAGGTAACCACACTAGTTACCGAAGGGTAAACCATAAAGTTGGCGACAGTTCTCAAGGTTTCAGGTATAAATCGAGATGATTTCTTACTTTGAGACATTGCATTTTCTGCAATGAGGACGCCCATGCCCCACAGCGCCATTGAGCCTTCCGCCGTTGAACTGATCCTTGAAATCGCTCGCGCCCTGGTGGACAGGCCAGAGGAAGTGGCCGTGGATTCGGCTGACCACGACGCTGGAACCGTGCTTCGACTCCGCGTGGACCCCACAGATGTGGGCAAAGTTATTGGGAAGCAGGGCCGCACCGCGAGATCCCTCCGCACAATCCTTGGTGCCGTCAGCGTCAAACTGCATCATCGTTACACGCTAGAAATCATTGAAGAAGTAAAAAGTGGTTCCATGGGTACGCCTGAAGATCACTAAAGCTGAGGACGTCGTGCAACAATAGCGCTGTGAACCATACTTGCTCCTGGGTCAGCGTGGCACGCCTTCTGCGTCCTCAGGGACGCCACGGCGAAGTTCTGGCGGAAATCCTGACCGATTTTCCCGAACGTTTCGCCACCCTCAGAGAAATCTATATAAAACGCGATCAATCCGCCCTGCCCAGTCTCATGACTCTGGAGAAAAGCTGGCTGCATAAGGGACGTGTAGTGCTCAAGTTCGCCACAGTTGATTCCATATCAAGCGCGGAGTCCCTGCGTGGTGCGGAGGTTGTTCTTCCGCTGCCTGCGCGGGTACCGCTGGAACCAGACGCTGCATACATCGACGATTTGATCGGCTGTACCGTTGTTGACCTTCATGGCCCCCCCCCAATCACAATTGGGACGATTCGCGATGTGATTCAACAGGCACAGACAACGGATCTGCTGGTGGTTGTGGATGCCAAAGGCGTGGAGCAATGGATTCCCTTCGCCCGGGCCTACGTCGTGCGGATGGACCTCGAAAATCGGGTGCTTGAGATGGACCTGCCAGCGGGTTTGCTGGACATCAACGCACCTCTAACAGAGGAAGAGCGGAAGCTGCAACACGATGTCGAGAGCGGCGAGACAGGGATTCAGGACGCGCATGCATTTTGACATTATCACTATTTTTCCGCAATTTTTTGATGGCCCCTTCCGTTTCGGCGTGCTTGGCCGCGCTCTGGAATCAGGGAGAGTGCAGCTTGGAATTCACTCTCTTCGTGAATTCACGGAGGACCGTCATAAAACGGTGGATGATCGGCCCTTTGGCGGGGGCGAGGGAATGGTCCTGAAGCCGGAACCATTATTTCGCGCTGTGGAGTCGCTCGGGATGCCCGAGAAAACGGTGCGAGACACCGCTCGCGAGCGAGTGGTGCTGCTCTCTCCTCAAGGCAGCAGGTTCAATCAGAAGTTGGCCCGGGAAATGGTCGGCCTGGAGCGTTTGGTCTTCCTGTGCGGGCGCTATGAGGGCGTGGACGAGCGTGTCAATGATTTTCTGGCAGACATGGAGATTTCAATCGGCGACTATGTCTTGTCTGGCGGAGAACTCGCCGCAGCGGTCGTCATCGACTCCATTACACGACTGTTGCCAGGCGTTCTGGGGAACAAGCAGTCCGCGCGCAATGAAAGCTTCGGTAGCGACGAAGCTTCAACTTCTGCTCCAGGCCCGAATGGCCCGCCAACCTCTACCTGTGACTCTCTCGGGCTACTGGACTATCCCCATTACACCCGGCCGCCGCATTTTCGAGATTACAGGGTTCCCGCCGTGCTGAGTTGCGGGAATCATGAAGAGATCCGCCGCTGGCGACGTGAACGAGCGCTGGCAAAGACATTGAGGAACCGCCCCGAGCTCCTGACCGAAGCCGATTTGTCCCACGAGGACCGGCGTATCCTCGAGCGTTTGCAAGGCTGAACACAGGTCAGCGGTTCGGGCCTGTGCTTTCAAACAGAACACCCTGCGCGGTGCTGCTTGGGACTTCCGGCATCGAATCCTTTTTCTTTGGGAAGACACTGCGGTTTTCGGTACAATCTGTCCACCGTGATCACAGAAACATTGTGACACCGGTTCTTGGAATGGTCACCCGAACATCAGCCAGTATTACGGAGGAACTCTTTGCCAGAGGCGGCGAGATGGGCGCGCGCATGCGTGCGCTCGACTGGTCGCAAACCGCTTTGGGCCCGGTTGAAAGCTGGCCGCAGGCCCTGAAAATTGCGCTCGGCATTTGTCTGAATTCCCGCTTCGCCATTGCGCTCTGGTGGGGCCCGGCTCACGTCTATTTTTACAACGACGCCTACATTCCCCTGATTGGCGGCAAACACCCCGCAGCTCTGGGACGCCCTGCTAGCGAGGTTTTGCCAGAGGTTTGGGACGCGCTGAGTCCCATGCTGGAACAGGTCCTCCAGGAAGGTGTAGCAAGCTGGACGGAGGACCTGCGGCTCCTTCTGGAGCGCGACGGATTTGCGGAGGAATGCTATTTCACCTTTTCTTTCAGTCCGATTAGGAATGAAACGGGAAAAATCGATGGAATGTTCATTCCTGTGCTGGAAACGACCGGGAAAATCGAGTCGGACCGGCGCCTGCACACCTTGCGTGAACTCGCAGCCCTGAGCGCAAAACGCCCGCAAGGTACACGGGAGGCCTGTTCTGCCGTGCTGGAAGTGCTCTCCCCCCACTCTCATGACATACCATTTGCGGCGATTTATCTCCTTGAGAATTCCGCCACGGGGGACCAAGTTGTCGCAAGACTTGCCGGTTCGACCTCCTCCTCGCAATCCCTCGAGCTGCCAGGAACTTTGGACAGCTCGCAGGAGAGCTGGATTCCCTTCTCCGATCTGGTCAGCGGCCAAGTCTGCGAGATTGACTTCACCTCCAGGAGTTTCGCCGCACGAGGAGTTCATCTGCCGGTGGCACCCTGGGGAGCACCGCCCCGCGCTGCGATCGTGCAGCCGATCTGGGACGCCGGCGGAGGCCGCCCGGCCGGCTTTCTGTTGGCCGGTGTCAGTTTCGGCAAACGTGTGAATGACAGCTATCGAGGCTTCCTCGAACAAGTAGCGGCTGAAATTTCCGGCAAGATTCGCGACGCGGAGAACAGAGCGAGAGAACGCAGCCTGCGGGCGGAAGCCGAGGCAGAACGCATACAGATTCGCGAGCTGTTTATGAATGCTCCCGCCGCAATTCTGGTAACCACCGGGCCGGAGCACCGCGTCGTCCTTGCAAACCAGCGGTATCTCGAAGCGATTGGGCGCTCCAGCGCAGAGGAGGTGCTGGGTAAAACCATTCTCGAAATCCTCCCGGAAGTGGAGGAGCAGGGATTTATCGAGCTGCTCAATCGCGTATACCGCACCGGAATTCCTTTCATAGGGCATGAGGTGAGGGCGCTTCTGCGGCGTGGCCCAGAGGGAAAGGAAGAAGAAGCTTTTTTCGATTTCGTATACCAGCCTCATCGCGACGCCGAAGGTAAGGTAAACGGAATTCTGATCCACACGTCGGAGGTCACCGAAAAAGTTCAGGCGCGCCGGGCCGTTGAGGAACGCGAGGAGCAGTTTCGGGTACTTGCCGACTCCATCCCGCAGTTGGCGTGGATGGCTTACCCCAATGGATCGATCGACTGGTATAACCAGCGCTGGTATGAGTACACCGGCACAACCTTCGAAGAAATGCAGGGCTGGGGCTGGCAAGCCCTACACGACCCTGAGAAGCTACCTGAAGTGGTTGCCCGCTACAATCAGTCTCTGGAGACCGGAGAACCTTTCGAGATGGAGTTTCCGCTGCGGGGTGCGGACGGAGTCTACCGGCCCTTCCTCACTCTCGCCCTGCCTGTTCGCGACTCAGAGGGTAATATCCTGCGATGGTTCGGCACCAACACCAATATGGAGGCGCAGCAGCGCGCGGAGGCCGCCCTGCGGCAGTCGGAAAAGCTCGCTGCTGTGGGGCGGCTTGCGTCCTCCATCGCTCATGAGATCAATAACCCGCTGGAAGGTGTAACGAACCTGATTTACCTGGCGCGTGGCTCTGCTGTCAGCGCCGAGACCCGTACCTATCTGCAGATCGCCGAAGACGAGCTGAAGCGGGTCTCTCAAATCACCAACCAGACGCTCCGCTTCCACAAACAGCAGTCTGCGGCAACTCCAACCGACTGCCGCGAGCTCCTGGACTCAGTCTTAACTCTCTATCGCGGCAAGCTGTCGCGCGAAGGAATTCGCC
Organism: Acidobacteriaceae bacterium; assembly: GCA_035713565.1. GTDB lineage: Bacteria > Acidobacteriota > Terriglobia > Terriglobales > Acidobacteriaceae > JAKAAZ01. Next base: position 9,509 of record DASSZI010000105.1, read on the forward strand.
TTCAGATTGAGGCACGCGACTGCCCACCCATGGTCTGCTACGCAGGAGAAATTCGACAGGTGCTGGCCAACCTGATTGGGAATGCGCTGGACGCCATGGCCGGAGGTGGTACTCTGCGGATTCGGCTGCGCCCCGCAACAAATTGGCGCAAAGGCGACCGGGGTATTCGCTTCACCATCTGTGACTCAGGCCATGGCATACCCCCGCAGACAATCAAACACATCTACGAACCGTTCTTTACCACCAGAGGCGAGACCGGAACAGGACTGGGGCTGTGGGTCTCGGCCGGAATCATCGACAACCACGGCGGCAGCATCCACGTTCGCAGCAGCACCCGCCCCGCAAGAACCGGCACGGCATTTACACTCATCTTCCCTGGCGCAATTCCTAACGAACGGGTGCAATAATCAACGAGAGCCGTTTGCACATGCGCCTTGTGCGTGTAAACTGTTGTTTTGGCTGAATATCCCAATTTTTCATTCAGGAACAGAGAAGACCATGTCGATCCATCCCGTAATGCAGCGTCTGGCTGCCAAACTCCAGCGTACCGATTTACCCGATTTTGCTCCAGGCGACACTGTCCGCGTGCAGGTCAAGATTAAAGAGGGCGAGAAAGAGCGTGTCCAGGCGTTTGAAGGCATTGTGATTGCTCGTAAAAACGGTGCGGA
>DASSZI010000106.1:0-16900 GCA_035713565.1 Acidobacteriaceae bacterium
ATTCCCAGAGACCGACCAGGGCGGCAACTATACTCCCAACCCCGCCATCGCCGGGTTCAATTTCGCTCCGGCAGTGTTGGGAAAGACGGTTGTCAGTTTTGCTTCCTTCAGCCTTCATCCCTCGCCGCAGTACGTTGAGCAGTGGAATGCCACGATCGAGAAATCCATCGGTACCACGACGAGCGTTGAAATTGGATATATGGGGGCCGACGGTTTGCACCTGATGCGTGCCGTGCTCATCAATAATGCGTTGCCGGGCCCGGGTGCCGTGGAGCCGCGACGGCCATTTCGGCACATCAGCTTTGCCCCTGGAACGACGATTCCCTCCAATATTGAAGGCACTCCTATCCATATCGCCAGCCTAACCTTCCCAGTAAGCGCCATTTATCGACTGGAGAATACCGCCAGGAGCTGGTATGCGGCCGGTTACATCAATCTTCGCCACCGCTACAGCAATGGTTTCGGCCTGCTGGCAAACTACACCTACTCCAAGGAACTGGATACCGCTCCGGACTTTCGCTCTCCTAACCACGAAGCGGTCATACCGCAAAACAATAATGATCTTGCCGCGGAAAAAGGGCCAGCGGGCGAGGACATGCCGCAGCATTTTGCTCTGAGCGCCGTCTACGCCTCCCATCCATACATGCATTCCAGGTTGACGCGCGTCCTGACAGAAGACTGGATGTTTTCGACCATTTGGAAGATGATGTCCGGAAATCCATTCACGGTCTCGGTCTTCGGCGACACGGCCAATGCGGGCACCATTCTCGGTCAGAACCCTATTCGGGCGAACGCCACCGGGAAACCGATTTTCGGACGAGGCACCCGGACCGCTGCGCACTGGATCAACTCCGACGCTTTTTCCTCTCCTCCCCCCTACACGTTCGGCGACGTAGGGCGTAACTCCGTGTTCGGACCCGGCATGCAGACCATGGACCTTTCCGCTGAGAGGTCGGTTCCAATTCACCGGCAGATGGAATTTCTAGTGCGCGGCGATTTTTTTAATGCTCTGAATCACACCAACCTGGGGTCTCCCAATCGCTACGTGAACACTCCGCAATTCGGCTCCATCACAATGGCTATGACGCCGGGCCGCGAAATACAGCTGAGCGGGCGTTTCCAGTTCTGAGCGGCGATAAAGCACGACCCCTCAAGCTGCAAAGTGTTCCTGAAAAAAGCAATGGCTGCCGAGGCTCAGACGTCCAGGGCAACCATTAAGGAGGAGCAAAACTTCAGAGGCATCCTCAGAATAGAGAATGAAGTGATGGATGTCTTGGGCGAAAAGATTGAACTATATCTCCACCTAAAGTTGGAGATAACCGGGCGGCCGAAAGTGTAAGATAAGGCAGATCCAGCCTGCCCGCATGGAGTCACTTCCATTTCTTCCGCCGAACTTTCTCGCCAGAACTGCTGTCATTGCGATTGTGCTTTCATTCTGGTTGAATTGCGCGCAGGGATTAGACCGGAACAGCCCATTGCGGCACTTTGGACGCAGGATTTGGCAGACCGATGAAGGTCTGCCGCAGAACACGGTCAACGATATTCTTCAATCGAAGGATGGGTATTTGTGGATCGCGACTGGCGGGGGCCTTGCGCGATTTGATGGGATCCGGTTCAAAGTGTTCGATCACAGAAACACTCCGCAACTCCACAGCAATACGATCAACAGTCTGTACCAGGACACACATGGTGTGCTTTGGATCGCTACTCCTGAGGGCCTCACCTCCTACGATGGCAACCGTTGGTCTGTGCTGACGACGCGGGATGCGCTCCCCAGCAATGATGTTTTTTCGCTCTATGAGGACCGCCAGGGTGCGTTATGGATCTTGACGGCCAATGGTATCGCGGAGGACAAGCGAGGCCGAATTTCTTCCTTCACGACGAAAAATGGTCTGGCGAGTGGAACTATTATCGCGGCCCGCGATGATGCAAAAGGCAATCTCTGGATCGCGACGGAAGGAGGTGTTGACTGTCTTGTCCATAGCCAAATCGAATCCATTTACAAAGGGGTTGTTACCGGGATTGCAAAGGATACAGAAGGCGCCATCTGGGTGGCAACCCGTCGAGGGCTTGCCTTCCTCGCCAACGGGAAAATTCATTTCCTTCCCCGCACACACTCATTCTCAGATTCAGACATCGAGACAATCCTGGCCGATCGTCATGGGCGCCTCTGGCTGGGTAGTTCTTCCGGGCTGGCAGTATGGGACAAGAAAACAATCGCAAACTACACGACGCACAATGGTCTTCCCGGGAACCACATCCATAAGCTTTATGAAGATCATGAAGGTGTGATCTGGGTGAGTACCGAAGGTGGTCTGGCCCGCATTGTCAACGGGAAGGTCGATGCGTTAACGACGAACAGTGGTCTGTCAGCGCCGCTCGTACTGGACATGTTTGAGGATCGTGAAGGAAGTTTATGGCTGGGAACGGATGCAGGCGGTCTGATGATGCTTCGCGACCAGAAATTCACTTCTTATACTGCTGCCGACGGCCTCATCGGCGAAAATACCAAGGCGATAGTTGAGGATCGCGATCACTCCATATGGATTGGGACCGACGGTGGCGGCCTGAACAGGGTATCGCAGAAACGATTTACAGCCGTTCGTACAAAGGATGGACTTTCCAGCGATGTGGTCTTTGCACTTGCGGAAGATACCAGTGGCGCTTTATGGATTGGAACTCCAGATGGCCTCAATATCCTCCAGAAAGGCAAGATGTCTCGGATTAGCTCTGCCGACGGATTGCCAGATGACTATATCCGTTCATTGTTCCCTGATACCGATAATTCTGTGTGGATTGGAACGCGGCACGGGCTTGCAAGGTGGAGTCACGGAACGATTACAAACTACACGGAGGAGGATGGCCTAAGCAGTGACTTTATCGGAGCTATGACAAAGGACAAAGCGGGGAATCTTTGGATTGGAACTTCCCACGGTCTGAATGTACGGAGTCATGGAAAGTTTTTACACTTTACTAAGCGCGAAGGGCTCTCCAACAATTTAGTTACCGCGCTGTATGCCGATGCCGCAAGTACACTATGGATCGGAACCAAGGGCGGCGGCTTGAATAAAATGCGAAATGGGTCTCTTTTCTCCTATGACTCGCTAAGCGCACTTCCAGAAAACATTTATGGAATCGTTGCAGATGAATTCGGCAACCTTTGGATAAGTTCCGACCGCGGAATATTTCGAGCGAATATTGCGAAACTCAACGCGTATGCCGAAGGGCACGCCAAGATAGTTCCAATATCAACTTACGGCACGGAAGACGGGATGCCAACCAGTGAATGCAGCAGCGGAGGTCATCCTTCTGTATGGAGGTCGCAGGACGACACCCTTTGGTTCACAACCCCGAGAGGCGCAGCCGCCATCCAGCCACAACGTGCGGAATCCAATCCAACTCAGGTACCGGTAGTGATTGAACAGGTCTCTGTCGACGATCGAGCAGTCCCGCTAGGTTCTCCCTTGATCGTATCTCCAGGCCATACGCGCTATGCGTTCCAATATGCTGGACTGAGCTTTATCGCGCCTAAAAAAGTGAGATATCGTTATCGCCTTGATGGTCTAGATAAGTTATGGATCGACGGTGGCACACGCAGGCAGGCTTACTACACGAATCTGAGACCTGGAAACTATAAATTCCATGTGATCGCAGCAAACAATGACGGCGTGTGGAATACGACCGGCACGTCATTTTCGTTCCAGATAAAACCGCATTTTTATCAGACGATAGGGTTCTATTGTGCACTTTGTATCATGCTCGGATTACTCATCTATGAGTTCTACCATCTGCGCATGAAACGCGTATCTCTGCAATTCCATGCGACGCTTGCAGAAAGGAACAGAATTGCGCGCGAGATCCACGATACCCTTGCGCAGGGCTTTGTTGGAATATCGCTTCAATTGGAAGTTGCCAAGCGCGTGCTGGGCGACACAAACCAGGTTCTAAAAGAGTGTCTCGATCAGGCGCTTTCGCTGACGAACTCAAGCCTCTCTGAGGCGCGGCGTTCCATTTGGGACCTACGATCGCAAGCCTACGGCAATCAGGATTTTCCAGCACGATTGGCGGCCGTCGTAGACCAGGCCAGAAAACGATCGACCGCGAAAATATCGCTCAAGGTGACCGGGGCCTATCGCGCGATACCGGACAATGTGGCGGAAGAGATGCTGAAGATCGCACAGGAGGCGACAATCAATGCAGTCCGCCATGCGAACGCGAACCATATTCACATCCAACTCGCATATGAAGAATCGCGTCTGCTGCTAACCGTGTCCGACGATGGGCATGGCTTTCTTGTATCCCGGGCGAAGTCGTCCGGGTTGGCGGGTCATTTCGGAATGATAGGGATGAAGGAACGGGCGAAACTGGTTGGTGCCGCCCTGAAAATTGAGAGCAATGAAAGTTCAGGTACCACTGTCATCCTCAGCATTCCGGGATAAGCCTCATTGCAGAAGATAGGTAAAGGAGTTCCATGGCAGAACGTTCGTTGCTTAGGATTATGGTTGTCGAAGATCATAATGTCGTTCGGCAGGGATTGATAGCGCTCCTGCGCACAGTTGCCGGCTTTGATGTCATCGCAGAAACAGATAACAGCGAGCAGGCGATGGAATTATTTCGCAAGCACCTACCCGAAATCACTCTCATGGATCTACGTTTGAAGTCTGGCAGTGGGGTTTCCGCGATTGTGACGATTCGAAAGAGTTATCCAGAATCAAAAATCATTGTTTTAACTACCTATGATGGGGACGAAGACATCTACAAAGCGCTGCAAGCGGGTGCGCAAGGATATCTATTGAAAGGAGCCTCCAGCGACGAACTGATCAAGGCGATCCGGGCTGTTCACGCAGGCGAGCGGTACATACCGTCTTCGATTGCGGAGCGGCTGGCGGGACGCGTTGGGTCGGAAGATCTGACGGAGCGCGAACTGGAAGTGTTACAGAATATCGTACGAGGAAAGAGCAATAAGGAAATCGCTCAGCAAATGAACATTTCAGAAGCAACGGTAAAGACGCACATCAATAATTTGCTTAGTAAGTTGATGGTTTCCGATCGTACACAGGCGGCAATAACAGCATTGCAGCGAGGCCTGGTTCATTTGCATTGAGCGAGGATAGATCACCATGACATTTCAGAGAAAGCTTGTTCTTGCGATGGTGTTCCTGGCGCTAAGCGCCGCGGCCGTCCTCTACGCGCGAACTCCAGGTCCTGCATGGCGCGCCGCCACTCCTGACGAGTTGAAAACGATCATACCCGCGCGTGCGCCTGTCGGGAGTGAGCGCATTGAGACCGAGATGCGGACGGCGTCGGGGGTCACGGATGGCAAGGGGAAATTCATTGCTGGCGTAGTTCTTATAACAGCCGGATATTCTGCCGATGGAAAGTATTCACATTTTTTCCTATGTCAGGCTCCTGTCAGCCTTGGCACATTCACATTGCCGCCGGGCCAGTATGCCCTTGGATGGCATCGCCAGAATGATGATTTGAAGGTTGGCTTTTACGAAGCCGCAACAGGTAAACTGATCGGCACTGTCGATGCGACTCGCGAGGCCGGTTCCCGCGTCACCTCTTTTCGTATGACACCGCCAGGAGAGGATCCCCATATCTATATTGGCCGGTTTTCATTTAAATATCAGCTACAACGGAATAGGAAGTAATCTACCCCAGATTCAGTGCGAGATCATTTCTACGCATTTCGGAGGTTCGAATGGACGGAAGCCGACGATTCTGGAGCTTGGGATAAATGAGCTCATTCCTGAAAGTCTCGCAAGCTGTATGGACAGGTTATCTGGTACGTTATAGGCATCGTAGATCACGTGGGTGTGAGGAATAGAATGTCGACCACTGAATCCACCGCAGCCCTGCAGCAAGAGTTCGAGGTGCCACACGCAGCTGGACGAACTGAGCTAACCACTCCGAAACAAGACAGGACTATCAAAGCGCCCGATGGGGTTCTACAGCGTAACGTTGCGGTGGACGCGTATCGCGGATTGGTCATGCTGTTGATGATGGGTGAAGTCTTACGCTTCCCAGACGTTGCTCGGTACTTTCCGCATAGCCTTTTCTGGAGAATTCTCGCTTTCAACCAGTCTCATGTTGAGTGGGTGGGTATGAGCCTCCACGACACAATCCAACCCTCCTTTACGTTCCTGGTCGGGGTGGCTCTGCCATATTCCCTGCGCAGTCGCCAGCGAAAAGGCGAGAGCTTCCAGCGCATGCTGGGACACACCCTCTGGCGCAGCTTTCTACTTGTGGCGCTGGGCATATTTTTGCGGTCCACGCAAAGCACCTCAACCTATTTCACCTTCGAGGACACGCTGACCCAGATAGGCTTGGGTTATACGTTCGCTTTTCTCCTCGCCTTTGTTCGTCCACGTTGGCAGTGGACCGCATTGGGCTTTCTTCTTTTCGGGTATTGGCTGGCATGGGCGCTCTATCCTGCTCCAGGGCCGGATTTTCCGTATGCGTCTGTGGGGGTTCCCGCCGACTGGCATCAACATCTGCTGCATGGTTTCGCCTCACACTGGAACAAGAACAGCAACCTGGGCCAGGCGTTCGACGTTTGGTTTCTCAATTTGCTGCCTCGCACAAGTCCCTTCGTATTCAACGACGGTGGATACCTGACGCTGAGTTTCATCCCCACGTTGGGAACCATGTTGCTGGGACTGGTTGGAGGGCGGTGGCTGATCACCAGTGCTCCCGCTATTCCTTTTCGCAAGCTTCTGATAGCTGCGGGAGCTCTGGTCGGGGCCGGTCTTTTGCTTCACTTCACAGGAATCTGCCCGATCGTGAAGCGGATCTGGACGCCAGCATGGACGCTGTTCAGCGGTGGAGTGTGTTTTCTCTTCCTGGCCGCCTTCTCCTGGATCGTGGAGGCGAAGCACCACACGCGCGTTGCCTTTCCTCTGGTTGTCGTCGGTATGAACTCCATTGCGGCGTATTTAATTGCGCATCTCTTTGAAGATTTTGTTGAGAGCAGCTTTCGGATCCATCTCGGAATGTCAGCGCTGAATGTCTTTGGAACAGCGCTGGAGCCGCTTGTCCTGGGTGCGCTTACGCTGGCCACCTACTGGCTGCTTCTGTTCTGGATGTATCGAAACAAAATTTTCATTCGCATCTAGCCTGCAAGTCAGGGAAGTCCACGGCTCTGCTTTCATCGGCTTAGAAGAAAAGCTCCGATCCGGTGTTCAGGATGGATCCGGCATGAGCGATTCCATGGCGCGCCCGATCAGCAGCAGGAGCGGTGCGGGCCCGCATTCCAGCTCAGAGAGATGAGCCAGTCTGCAAGCCGCGTAACTCTGTCGTTCGGTCGCGACTTGCGATACAGCACAGCAAGGGGTGTTCCCCCGCACGCCCGCTGCTTTGAGTTCCCGCGCAATGCGCGCCAGATTACGGCCCGGCATATAGACCACCAGTGTTGCGTCCTCAGGTGGAGGGCCGTTCCAGACCGGGGGAGATTCTAGCTTATCCGCAGAGTGATGTCCGGTGCAGAAAATCAGCTTGGACGTGCTCTGCCTGTCTGTGAGCGGTAAGGCCAACATGGCCCCTGCTGCAAAGGCCGCAGTCACTCCGGGTACCACTTCCAGCGGAATCCCGGCCTGACGCAGCGCCGCAATTTCTTCGGCAGCGCGTCCAAATACGAGGGGATCTCCACTTTTAAGCCTGACTACAGAGTGCCCGGCGCTCGCAGATTCGACCATCAGCCGGTTAATTCCCGCCTGGGTAATCTTCGGCTTGCCATAACGCTTCCCCACGCTTGTCGTGATTGCGCCGTGGTGCACCAGCTGGAGCACCTCCTCCGTAACCAAATCGTCGTGGAGCACGATGTCGGCTGTCTGCAGCAGTTGGACCGCACGCATCGTTAACAGATCCGGATCGCCTGGCCCGGAGCCGACCAGGTACACCTTACCCTTTTCTGCGCGTCTCATAACCTCCTCATTTTTGCACCGGCGGCGGCCGCAGTTCTCGACAAAGCGGCATCGACCTGTTTAGCGCTCCAATAAGCCTTTCATTGTCGACATCCGTGCGCACCGCTGCGCGCAAATGTCCCAGCGGCAAACACTCAAAATTGGAGCAGTCTCGCAAAACCAGCTGGTGTTCGGTGATCATGTGTCGCCAGAGGTGCTCGGCGGAGATACCCTCCGGCACGCGAAGGAGCAGGAAGTTGGCGGCTGAAGGGTAGGTGTGGATGCCTGATAGGTTGAGAGCGACTCTCATGCGGGTTCTTCGTGCGTCATTTTGCATCCTGGTGCGTTCTACGAAGCCGAGCTCTGAGAGCGCGGAAACAATAGCCACCGAAGCGAGATTGGTGATGGACCAGGGCGGCATGTCTTCATGGATCGCTCGTGCGATTGCCTCATTCGCCGCTGCGTAGCCTATTCTGAGGCCCGGAACTGCGTGGAACTTGGTAACGGAGCGGAAAACGAACAGATTCGGAAACCGCTCGGCATCTGCGGCAAGCGAATCAAGCGGAGAGTAGTCGATGAACGCCTCATCCAGGAGGACCGTGACATTTTTTCCCGCGCATCTGGACACAAACCCGAGTAGAGCATCTCGGCTGGCGAGCACGCCCGAAGGGTTCTGTGGGTTGGCCAGCAGTACAGAGTCATGGCCGCCCTGAACCAATGCATTGAAGTCATAGCTAAAATCCGTTTCCGGAGTGAGAAGATGCGGCACGACCTCGACTCCCGCGCGGGCAAGGCTTCTCCGATATTCCACGAACGCAGGAACCGGGAGAAGGCAGCGTTTGAGCTTGTATTTTTGAAGCACGGCGTCCAGCAGCGGTATGAAGCCGTTCGCGACGATGAGGTTGGCCGGGTTGACTCCCGCGTAAGCGGCAATGCATTGCTTCAGGTGGAACTCTTCCAAATCGGGATACGAGGTCAGATTCGAAATGTCTTCGAGGGCGATCCGTAAGGTGGAGAGCAGGCGTGCGGGTGGTCCGTCCGGATTGATGTTGGCGCTGAAATCCAGCAGGCGGGCAGAAGGAATCTGGAAGCGTTCAGAAATGCGGCGCAGTTGTCCGCCGTGCAGCGGAGTCTGTTCGATCATCGTACGGTCCTTTGGGGCTGCCGTGGCCTCATGCAGGCAGCCAGCAGAGTTCCGCACCCAATCGCAAGCAGCGTGACGGTGGAGACCATCCGAATGGCGATTTTCGCCTGTGATACGGAAGGAGCCGGAAATTCTTCGCCGATAGGCTGAGCACGAACCAATTCGCCGCCGTACGTATTGTCCCCGCCGAGACGAACGTGCAATGCGCCGGCGATTGCGCTCTCTGGCTGACCGGCATTGGGACTCTTATGCCTAGCTCCGTCGCGTCGCCAGGTGTTCCATGCGTCCTGCGGATGGGCTTCTTCGTAGAGACTGGCAGCGAGGACAAAGCCGAGGGCTGTCAGCCGGGCAGGCAGGTAGTTGGCCACGTCATCCATCCGCGCAGCAGCTTTGCCGAAATAGAAGTAGCGCTCGCCGGTGTGGCCGATCATGGAATCCAGCGTGTTGACGGCTTTGTAAGCCATGGCAAGAGGCACCCCGCCTAACGCCATATGAAACAGAGGTGCCACGATTCCGTCGGAAGCGCTTTCGGCGAGCGTCTCAATCAACCCACGACAGATTTCATCTGTTTCGAGCGTATCGGTGTCGCGTCCCACGATGCGCGCAAGTCGCAGGCGGGCAAAGGGAAGGTTAGCACCCTCCAGCGCATGAACGACGGATGCTGCTTCCTGCTCAAGATTTCGAGCCGCCAGTGAGGTCCATGCCAGCAGCAGTTCGAGCGCGTCGCTGAGAGCGGGAGATCCGTTCTTCGCGATGCCAAGGATTCGTTTGGTCGCGTAGTAGGTGAGGACGACGACCCCCGCGCTCAAGCTTGCGCCCGAGAGGAATTGCGAGCTCGTACTCTGGCCGGGGCGACGCATTAAACTTTCACCGCGCGAGATGACAAACCCGAGGAGACGCACTGGATGCGGGAACCATTCGGGGTCACCGGCCAATTGATCCAGAAGCCATGTCGCAGGAATCAGAATGCAGCGGTTCAATGGATAGACTCCGCGGCCTTCTTCTGAACCCCCGAGCGGTAAGGAAGTCCGGCCCAATTGAAAATCTCGTCCAGATCGAGCGACTCACGGACAGCATGGGCCAAGCGTTGGAAGGACTCTTCACGCGTGCTACGCCAGTTCTGTAAGCGCTTCGCAGGTGCCAATTGGTGAAACACGCGAGCTGCGGCAAGGAACGCGTGCCGGAATCCGTCCTCATCGAAGATGCCGTGCAGATAAGTTCCAATGACCCGTGTGTCCGGCGAGATACATCCATCGGCTTCGCATTCGTTCAGTATTGCGAACTCCTGAGTACTTTCCGCCTGCACAGTTTCGCCAACATGGATTTCATACCCGGAGATTTCCAGCGGGGGCACAGGCTGACCGAAAAGTATTGGGAAGGAGGTACGTCCAGTCACCTTTCGGGTGGTTTTATCCGGGTTCATGCGCGTGGTCAAGGGCAACAGCCCGAGCCCGGCCGCTTCATAGCCATGCTCTATACCGTGCGGGTCTACAATCGCCCGGCCGAGCATTTGCATTCCTCCGCAGATGCCGAAGAGAAGGCTCTTCGCCGCATGCGCCAAAACGCTGGAAGCCAGGCCCTGTTTTTTCAGCCAGAGCAGGTCTTCCACGGTCTGCTTGCTGCCGGGCAAGATGATAATGTCCGCCAGTGCAAGCTGAGATGAGCTTTGACAGAACTGGAGGGAAACGGATGGCTCGTTCCGCAGCGCGTCGAAATCGGTGAAGTTGGAAAAGGATGGAAATGCGAGAACTGCGATGCGTAGCGGCCGATCTTCACTTTCCTCATGCGTCCAAATCGCGGACTCATTTGCTGCGCTGGGAAGTCCAAGACTGTCCTCTTCGTCAAGGGCAAGAGAACGGATGTACGGAACAACCCCCAGGCAACGCTTCCGCAGGCGGTCTTCAATCATCCGAATGCCGGGTTGCAGCAAAGCCAGATCCCCCCGGAATTTGTTGATGACAAACCCGGCAATCCGATTCTGTTCTGCGGGATCGAGCAACTGCACTGTGCCATAAAGCGATGCGAATACACCTCCGCGATCAATATCGCCAACCAGGATGCATTGTGCATCGGCAATTTCCGCCATGCGCATATTCACGATGTCGTGCTGCTTCAGATTGATCTCCGCAGGCGAACCAGCGCCTTCAAGGATGATGACCTGATGATTCACCGCGAGTTTTTCATAGCTCTCGCGGACGATGGGAAGAAGCTCCTCCACGCGTCGCCGGTGGTAGTCTGAAGCCGAAAGCCTGCCCCAGATTTTTCCCCTTACAACCACCTGAGACGTCATATTCCCGGCTGGCTTCAGCAGGATGGGATTCATGTGGACCGAAGCGGGAACTCCAGCAGCCTCTGCCTGCAATGCCTGGGCGCGACCGATTTCTAGCCCTTCAAGTGTGGCTGCGGAATTAAGCGACATATTTTGTGACTTGAAAGGTGCAACGCTCACGCCCTGCTCCGCGAACACTCTGCAAAGGGCAGCGGCAAGCAGAGATTTGCCCACGTGGGAACTGGTGCCGAGCACCATGATGGCACGTGCTCTCATGTCGCTGCCGACTCCACATTGCTGCCGGACCGGTACTCGCCAGGATAGTAGTCGTAGGAGACTACGTCCTGCATAGGAATGCGGCGCTCCCATCCGAAACGTTCCAGATCGGGTGCAGTGTCAAAGACCTCCACATAGCCGAAGCAAAGATAAGCGACAGGCACAATGTTCGTGGGAATGTGAAGGATGTCACGCAGGCGGCATGGATCGAGAATGCTGACCCACCCCACGCCCACGCCTTCGGCCCGTGCGGCCAGCCAAAGGTTCTGTATGGCACAGACGGTGGAGTAGATTGCCGTTTCCGGCATGGTCTGGCGGCCGAGCCGATGGCCGCGTTGGCTTTGCGAATCACTTAATACGCAGAGATTCTGGGGTGCCTCCAGAATTCCTTCAAGCTTTAGATTTGCGTACTGCTCGCGCATCTCGCCGGAATAGCTTGCTAGTGCCTGCGCGTTCGCCTGGAGAAACGCGTCATGGACGGCGCGGCGAACACTGAGGCTGCGGATCACAACGAACCTGGAAGGCTGCATGAGACCAACGGAAGGCGCACAATGAGCTGCTGAAAGCAGCCGGTCAATCAATTCCTCCGGTAAAGGTTCATTGAGGAAGCCCCTGCGCACGTCGCGTCGAGTAGCGATGGCGCGGTAAACGGCTGCTCGATCTTCTACGTTGAACTCCGCGCGTTCCATCTTCACCATGCCCTTGACCATTTGGGCCCCGTCTTAGTCTCATCGCGCAGCCGAGCGTCGATTCCGGCGCGGAATTCAATGAGCCGACCGAAGAGCCAAAGGGTATCCGAGAGACGGTTCAGGTAGGCGAGAACCCCGGCCTGGACCACGCCACCGCTCTCCACAAAGCGTACGACATTCCGTTCCGCGCGCCGGCAGACTGTGCGGGCAACCTCAAATGCAGCAGATTCCGGATGTGCTCCGGGCAGCGACCAGTCCGATAGAATGCCTTCGATGGATTCGATCTTGTGCACAAGTTCCGTGAGCATCGCGACATCTTCCGCTGAGATGACCGGCGGTTGCTTTTTGCTTTCGGATGGCGTGGCGAGAGCGGAACCAAGACGAAACAGGGTGCGTTGAATGGTCTCCGCCCATCCCTTGATTTCGCTGTCCTGGCAAATGCTGCGAGCAAAGCCAAGCACGGTGTTCAGTTCATCCACAGTACCGTAGGATTCAACACGCAGGTCCGCCTTGGAGACACGAATGCCGCCGGCGAGCCCGGTCTGGCCGCCATCGCCGCGTGTGGTCGAGATGCTCATGAGTGCTCTCCTGAGTGACTTAAAAAGGTTGGGGCACAATGGTCTCTTCCATCGTGATACGCAAAGTTTTGAGGATGCAAGGAGACTCGTATTGAACCGTCATTTTAGGGTTGAGAAAGTCGCTAACCAGCGGCGGATGCCCGGAAAGAAGAATGCTTTCCGAGAAGAATTGCGCTCCAACCGCCCCCAGTTCTGCAAGTGTTCTGGCGCGGACAATTACAGCGGGCAATTGCACAATGCCTGCTGTAAGAAGATCGTACGCACGGTGATACCCATCGCGAAGGAACCAGCGATGTGCATACTGCGCAACTTCGAAAAAAGGACTTCCTGCGTATACGGCAACGGGCGCTGCAGAAGCATCAGAAACCCGCAGATGGAGATTAGGGCTCGTGGACTGCATGGTGATTATTTCTCTGTGTTCGTCTCGAGTGACCTCCACCGGCTGGGGCCGAACACAAGGGAAAGATATTGCCATGAGGGCCTTTCGATCTTGCTGGACTGGCACAGGTGGCGATGCAGGCGAGGATCGGAAATACAGCCGCCGCTGAAATGCGAGGAGCCGACGCAAATCGACCACGCCTAAAGACCAGTCCAGTCCGCACATCTCCCTCTGCAGGTCAGGACGGATTTTTTGCTGGTTCAGTTCCTCCTGGAGCAATCGGGTTTCCTCTTCACGGAGGGCGCTGGCGGAGGTATCCAGGTTGCGTTGCAGAACGAACTCTCGCGCTTCTGCGCACTTATCCGCATCGAGGATCGGGGTGCGATATTTGTAGTTGTCGAAATCCCAGGCGGCAAGTTCCACGGTCCGGACGGTGCTTTGAGAATGGAACATCATCTTGGCACCTCCTCCAGGCGGTGTTCGGACTCGGCATGCTTCGTAACGCGGAAGCTGCAGCAGTACGGCTTTGTTACGCGCCACGTTGTTTGCTCATCCATTCCGCAGAGCTTGCGAAGAGCCACTCGAATTACGCCAGCGTGTGTGACGAGGGCGACCAGGCCATACGTGGCGTGAGATTGAAGGTAGTTCAGTTCATCCAACACTCTTGCTTCGAATCCTTCGATGGACTCGCCGCGTGGCACGCTCATGCGTGGAAATTTTGCGGCCCATCGGCTGGCCATGTCGGGGTCCAGCCTCTCGATCTCCTGCCACGTCAACCCTTCCCATTCGCCGAAGTCAATTTCACGCAAGGCTGTCCGGGAGATACATGGAACGCCATGGGCCTGAGCCAGTTTGCTTGCAGTAGTAACTGACCGTTGTAGGTCGCTTGCAAAGACCGCTGAAAGAGGCTCGCTGCGCAGCTTTGCGATCAGATCCTCGATTTGCTTGTGCCCCGAGGTATTCACTGGCGGATCGGACCAGCCGCAAAATTTGCCAGCCATATCTGTCTCGGCGTGGCGAATGAAAAGCAGGCTGGTCATGATAGCCAAGCTCCGGTCAGGTAGACCGCAATTTCCGCAAGCTGATTGGTGGCGCCAAAGCAGTCGCCGGTCACCCCGCCTATTCTCCGTTGGAAGTAAGTTCCAGTCAGAAGGGTCACGAGAAACGCCACGGCAATTGCGGCGGCGGCCTGGGTCCGCAATGTGACGAGACAAATCGCAAGCATGAAAAGGGAGCCGGCCATCAACGATTTGCGACTGACAAGCCTGGCGATTCGTGCTCCCTGTCCCGCGGTAGTCTCGCCTTTTCCGCTGCGGGCCGGAGCAAGATAATAGCTCAGCGGGAGAGTCGTCCAGCGGCAAAGGACGTGAGCAGCAATGAGATATCGGGGCACCTGAGCCAACGGCATGGATGCAAGCAACAGCACACGCGCAAACAAGCTCAGAGCGAGAGCCGCTCCGCCATAGCTGCCGATCCGGCTATCTTTCAGAATGGCGAGAATCTGCTCTCGGCTTCGGCCGCCGCCGAAACCATCGGCAGTATCGGCCAGGCCATCTTCATGCAAACAGCCTGTGATGAAAACGAGAAAAGTCACGACGAGGAGAGACGTCACGAGCCGGGAGAGGTGGAGTGAAAGTAGGCGATAGAGCACGGCAGCGGCAGCTCCCAGGAGCATGCCGACCGCCGGAAAGAACTGGGTTGCACGCGAGAGAGAGCCGGAGTCGTAGGGCAGGCGGGGCACCGGAATCCGGGTAAGAAATTGCACCGCAGTGAGAAAGTCCGTCCCAATTTGTCTGGCGAAGCTCAATTTGCTCATACAGAGGCCTCACTGACGCCTGCCGAGGCGAAAGTGGCCATTTGCGAATACAACGCAATGGCCGAGTCCAGTACGGTCATCGCCAGAACGGCTCCGCTGCCTTCCCCCAGACGCATCCCCATGTTCAGCATGGGGTCGATCTGCAGGAGGTCGAGTAGCAGAGCGTGGCCCGGCTCTTCTGACCGGTGCCCAGCAATGACATAGCCCCGCGCGCGGACTTCAAGCGCGGTGGCAAGAGCCGCCGCTGCCGTCGAGATGAAGCCATCCACAACAGCAACAAGACGGTGACGTGCCGCTCCCAGGATCATGCCGGTCATCGCCGCAATCTCCAGGCCGCCCACACAGCGCAAGATTTTGAGTGGATCGGGCGCCGGGTCCGCCGCAAAATGGCTCCTCATGATAGCTTCCACAATTGCAGTTTTCCGCTGATGGCCTGCACTGTCCAAACCGGTGCCGCGCCCCGTCGCATAGGGCGCAGCCTTGCCTGTAAGAGCGCAGGTGATCGCGCTGGCAGATGTCGTATTGCCTATACCCATTTCACCCACGGCGAGGAGAATACGTCCTTCTGCGGCCGCTTCCCCGGCAAGCTGTGCGCCGACCTGCAGCGCCTGGGACAATTCTTCCTCCGTCATGGCGGGTTCGCGCAGCATGTTCCTGGTGCCGCGTGAAATCTTGTAATGAAGCAGCCCCGCGTTGCTGTTGAAATCTGCGTCCACGCCAACATCCACGACCCGCAGTGCAGCATGGTGCAGACGCGCTAGCGCGTTGACGGCGGCACCTCCGGAGAGGAAGTTAAGCACCATCTGGTGCGTCACTGCGCTGGGGTATGCACTGACGCCTTCGGCAGCAATGCCATGGTCGGCAGCGAAAACATAGACCGCTTTGTCGAGCGGAAGGGCAAGGTGCTCCTGACGGATGGCAACCAATTGAGCTGCCAGGTCTTCCAGCCTGCCAAGGCTGCCAAGAGGTTTGGTGAGCGAGTCCAGGCGTGATCGAGCGCGGGTCCGCCAGGTCTCATCCGGAGGCTCAATTCCGCGGACTATTTCTGCCAATACACTAGAGCTGAGAGACATCAGGCGTGCACCAACTTTGCCGACCGGCTTGCGAGTGCGGCTTGAACAAAGCTGCGGGCGATAGCCGGATTCGTGCGGAAGTGAACATGGATGTAGCTTGCCAGTACGTTTTTCACGCGATAGCCCTCGTTTTCGAAGTGACCTGAGAGGGAATACTGGACGCGGTAATCTGTAGGGATTTCCGGCAGATTCGAAATTCGAGAGTAGTGGAAGCTATGGCCACGGAGGGTTGTTCCTGCCTTTCCAAGCAGGCAATCCGTGTTCAATTCCACTTCAACGTAACCGAAATCGACTAGTTTACCCGTCATTTCGATGTCGAGCGGAAGAACGCCTGCCATGGGATTTATCATTCCGTCGCGAGTAGTAAGTTGTCGCGAAAGGAAGATCATACCTCCGCACTCGGCATACACCGGGCGATTAGATGCGACAAACTCGCGAATCGCCGAGAGCATGGCGGCGTTTCCGCTGAGTTGCGGTGCGTGGAGTTCCGGATAGCCCCCCGCGAGATAGAGGGCGTCCAGATCCGGCGGCAGGGAAGCATCGTGAATGGGGCTGAACGGTACGACGGTGGCGCCGTGCTGTCTGAGCAGTTCAAGATTGTCGTGATAGTGAAACGAAAACGCCTGATCCTGAGCGATGCCGATGCGGATCTGTTCTCCTGCAGGCGAACAGGGCGGAACGACCTCAGGATTGAGAAGTAGGCCACATTCCAAATTTTCCAGGTGCTGCACATCTAAGTGGCGTTCCGCGAGGCTGGCGAGAGTCTCCACCA
>DASSZI010000107.1:0-13878 GCA_035713565.1 Acidobacteriaceae bacterium
CAGCGCAGGCGAGAGAATTTGGCGAGAAAGTCGGATTGGAGTTGATTGATTCCGTCCAGCTTCAAAAGCTCTTTCTCGAATACGGAATGGCCTAATTGCATAACGGCGAAGCGTCATAGGCCGGAGGCCGGGTGCCCCATATCTGCCCGCGTTTGGTGCGGGGAGATGTGGGAGAGTCTCACTCACTCTCCACATTTTTTATCTTTTTCCAGATGCGCAGCGTTGCTTGGGGCCTCAATTTTCGATATTTGCCATTTTGAGGGGAAGGACCTTTCGAGCGTTGCGGACAGTCATGTATTCAGGGATAAGGCGAAACGCTCAAGCAATTACAGCCATCAGCAGAAAACAACAGCCATCAGAACACCCACCAAACGATTTTGACCTCTCATTTTCGAAAGGCCAAGTTGCCTATAACTCGTTTGTTTTCTGGTGCCCGGAGGGGGACTTGAACCCCCATGACCCTTTCAGGTCTGCGGATTTTAAGTCCGCTGCGTCTGCCGATTTCGCCATCCGGGCGTGCAGTGATGTGCGCGTTCTCCTATCTTATCGAAAGCCATGAACCCGCCTGCAAAAGCCAGGCGAACGCACGGAAATGAGGCGAGGCCTGGGCCGTCTTCTCCGGCATCCATAGCTCCCGAAATCATACGAGCCTGTATGCAGGCACATGTCTGGGCTTGCGATCCAGGCATCTGAGATGTTTGAGAGCATTACGATGGCCATCACCGTCTCCTGGGAACAGATCGCGATTCGCATCCTGCTCGCCCTAATTGCGAGCTTTGTCATCGGCTATGACCGCGATCAGCATGGCAAGACGTCCGGCATCCGCACCACCATGCTGGTGTGTCTGGCGGCTGCACTCGCCATGCTGCAGGCCAACCTGCTTATGGGCTCAACCGGCAAGACGGCCAGCCTTTTCGCTGAGCTCGATTTGATGCGCCTTCCGCAGGGCATCCTCTCCGGAATTGGTTTCATTGGGGCCGGTGCCATCCTGCGCAAAGGTGGTCTGGTGCATGGACTCACCACGGCCGCTACGCTCTGGTTCATTACCGTGCTTGGCCTGCTCTTTGGCGGAGGTCAGCTCATTCTGGGTGTCGCAGGGACCGCAATCGCGCTGCTCATTCTGAGAGGACTGAAAGCGTTTGAGGAATATCTCCCGGCACACAGCAGCGCAACTTTGATCGTGGAACTCTCAGCCGATTCTGCATCCCCGGCGCTGCTTGAATCGGATCTCCGCGAACGTCTCCGTGGAGCAGGCTACGTTGTGTCCAAGTGGTGCGCGCAGTACCAGGGCGAAAGTCTGCGCAGCATCACCTGTGACTTGCACTGGCCTAGCAAAGGCGGCGTTGAGCCCGCCACGCCAGACCTCATCCATGATCTGGCGGCTTCTCCTGCCATCGCGAGACTCATATGGGAGTCGTGATGCATTGAATCTGTAGAAGCTTCAGGCTGCATCGCCTGAAGGCGGCGAGCCAATGTGCATTTCTACTTTTTCGGAGCGGGCATACTGAATGGGGGAATGATCCCATTCATCCGCACATATTCCACCAGTTGCCCTACGTGGTCGTTCATGTGGATGATCGCAAACGTCATAATTCCTGCCCGGGTGTTGATGCCGTCCACAGGCTTGACTTCCTCCAGCGCATTTTGCTCATTCAGCGTCGCCACGGCTTTATGTGCGAACGTGTAGGAGTCTTTGAGAGCCTGCACGAGTTCTGTCTTGGTTTTCAGGGAATTCACGCGGGCCATCCCCGTCGGCGGCATCGACGCCGCGGCACCAAACATCCCATAATTGGCCTGGATTACGTGCTTGACCTGCTGGCCAAAGGTGCGAACTCCATGGAAATTACCGCTGGTCGGTGCAAAGTCGTATTTATCCGCCGGCATAGCTTCGGCCAGCGATACCATCTCCTTCTGCACCATGGTCAATAGCTGATCAAGGACCTGCGCGGGGGCGTGTGCTGTATTTGCGGAGCTCTGGGCGCCTGTCGCCGATTGCGCCTGCAGCCGTGGCGTGGCTGCAAGCGCGAACGCTACCAGCGCAAGTGTAGAAAGGATGCCAGTGTGTTTGCGTCGCATGGATGATTCTCCTGAATCCGATTTTTCCAACGATTGAGCGTAGCAGCAGAAGCAGTTTCCGGCAAAGCGCCGGTCCACAATGGAAGCATGGGAACAAGTAATTCCGCAGTCTATGACGGACTAGTGGTCGCCATATTAACGGTACATCTACTATGGATTCTTTGGGTGATCTTTGGCTCGCTGTTTACCCGAGAACGGCCCTGGCTAGCGGGAATCCACATCGCTTCCCTGGTGTGGGGCATTGTAGTGGAAACCGGGCCATGGCCATGTCCGCTTACGGTAGCCGAGCAGTGGTTTCAGCAAAGGGCTGGAAGGGTCCCGTACCGGGGCAGCTTTCTGATCCACTATCTGGGCCGAGCCGTTTACCCGGACGTCTCCGCCACTCTACTCACGATTGGCGGAGTATTGGTGTGCGCTGGCAATCTCCTTATCTATCTATATCGAGGGGTTCGGGCCTGGAGAAAGCCTCCGGGCAAGGACATCGCCTAAAGCAGAAACGAGCTAATTTCAGGGACGCTTTGGCGCGGGAGCAATTCTTGATTTAGTGATCTCCTGAGCAGCGCTTTCGCCGGGCCGCGACAAGTCAACATCCCCGCAGATAAAATGGATTCCAGGCGCATCTCTTTTCTGGTAGAGTTTGCGAGAGGAGTAACTCAAATGGCACAGGACGTGACATGGTTGCGAGCCGTGGCGGCGGGATCGTTTATCGCCGGAGCTGCATTGTTGCTGACAGGCCGAAGAAAAGCTGCTTTGACGGCATCCGGTCTGGGAGCGGCAGTTATCCTGACAGAAGATCCTGCGGCAGTTAAGGAACTGTGGCTGCGCGTTCCAGACTATCTTCAGGACGGCCACGATCTACTTGGCCGGCTGGAAGGTGTCATCGATGGAATCACCGAGCAGAGCGGCCGGGTACGCCAGCTGGTCCGGCGCGCCTGAGAGTCTGGAAAGTCGCTGAAGACCCTTGTATGGGAACGCTGTTGATCCGTGCGAGCGGCGCGTCGGCATAGGTGCGCCCCGCTGAGTAGAACCCACTCCTGCTAGGCGTCGATGCCTAGCTTTTTTCTTCCCTCCAAGGTGATGCGATCCGGGCTCCAGGTGGGCTCCCACACCAGATTGACTGTGGATCCGCCCAACGAGGGAATGGCGGCCAGCCGATTGCGGACCTGCTCCAGCATAAACGTATGGGCCGGACAGCCGGGAGTGGTCAAAGTCATATCCACCTCCGCGCGTTGCAGCGGCACGCGTCCAGGCATTGTGGAATCGTCAAAAACCTCGACATGGTAAATGAGCCCTAAATCCACAATATTGATGGGGATTTCTGGGTCGTAGCAGTCCTTGAGCGCAGTGCGAATATCTTCTGGTGTGAGCGACATAGGAATCTGAACGATCCTAGAAAATTTTGTTGATAAGATCGTCGCCCAGACCAAAGCCCAGACCCGTCACAACAGCCCTGCCAAACCCGGACTGCAGGAACCCGCCTAACCCTCCGGTCTGCTGTGGCTGCTGCGAACCCGCTGGAACAAAGCCGGGTTGGGAATATGGCGAATAGGCGTTGCTGTACGCCTGATTCTGGTTGGCAACAAAACCGTGGATTGCCTGGAGCAAATTCATCGTCTGTTGTTGCTGGGACTGGATTGCAAGTGCAATCTCTTTCAGATCCAGCATCCATTCTCTTGCACTCTGGTTGCCGCTGGCGGCTTCCGACTGGAGCTTGGCCGCAAGATCTCGTATCTCCTGATACACCTGCTGCGAGGCCGACTGTAATTGCGTGTATTGCTGATCAATCGTCTGGATGTCCATGCGGAATCGGTGTGCTCCTATAAGATCATTTCTGTCTGGCGTATCCTGATCAAGGTGATTTGCTGTCCTCCGAGAGATGCGCCTACCTGCATTTTAGGTCATTCGGCGAGTTCCGTCGGGACCCTTGCGCAAAACCGCCTGACCGGACAGTGAGCAAATCTGAAGCCTCTCTTTCAGAAAGGTTCGGGGCATCTAAACTTATGAAGCGCCAATATCGCCGGAGCGGCACGATGCCATTTCACCAATGCTGAGTAAGTTAAACCAGCGAAGAAACGGAGCAAAGAGATGGGCTTTCGATACACACTTCCAGTAGAACTTGAACATCGTTTCTCGAGTGCGATCCCGGACTGGAGGAGCGGCAAAGTCGATCGTCTATGGGCGCGGGATGCCTCTCTATGGACGAATGACGACGAGGCAAAGTGGCTGGGATGGCTTGACATTGTGGAGCGGCAGCAGCGGGATCTGCCGCAGCTTCGCGCCCTTGCGGAGGACATTAAGAAGGCAGGATTTGAGTACGCGCTACTCCTCGGGATGGGAGGTTCAAGCCTGTGTCCCGAGGTACTGGCCGAAACTTTTGGACCACAGCCGGGATATCCAAAGCTCTCCATTGTCGACTCCACTGACCCGGCGCAGGTGCAGAAGGCCGAACAAAGTGTCGAACTGAAGAAAACTGTGATCATCGTTGCAAGCAAATCCGGTTCGACGCTTGAGCCGAACATATTGAAGCAATATTTTCTGACCCGAATGAAAGAAGCCGTTGGATCGCAAGCAGGGAAGCACTTCATTGCGGTCACCGACCCGGGTTCGCACATGGAGGAAGTCGCCAAGGCCGACGGATTCCGCCATATCTTCTATGGAGACAAGCAGATTGGCGGCCGCTATTCCGCGTTGTCAAACTTTGGGATGCTTCCGGCCGCAGTCATGGGGCTGGACGTAGAGAAATTTCTGGCTCGCGCTCAGGTGGCCGTGGAGGCCAGCCGTGCTGCAGATGTCAAGAAAAATGCGGCCGTACAACTGGGACTGATTCTGGGGATTGCGGCAAACTCCGGACGCGACAAGATCACATTCTTCACCTCGCCTGTCACGTATGACATGGGCGCGTGGTTTGAGCAGCTCATTGCGGAGTCGACCGGAAAACAGGGGAAGGGAATTACGCCTGTGGACCTGGAGGAGATTGCGGCCCCCGAAAAATACGGCAATGATCGCGTGTTCGCCTACGTACGGCTGCAGGGCGCTGACAATGCACATCTCGACGATGCAGTGGAGAAACTTGAGAAGGCTGGCCAGATTGTCGTCCGGCTCGGCATGCGCGATGTCTACGATGCCGCCGAACAATTCTTTACGTGGGAGATTGCCACTGCGGTCGCGGGTTCGGTGATGGGCATCAATCCCTTCAATCAGCCGGATGTGGAGGCTGCAAAGGTTGAGACGCGGCGACTTACTGAGGCATACGAAAAAAGCGGCAAGCTGCCGCAGCAGACGCCTATCTTCGACAATGGACAGATCAAATTATTCGCCGATACGACCTATGCTGCGATTCTGCATGGTGGGCAGGATGTCGGGCAGCCCACGCTTGCAGGGTATCTGCGAGCTCACCTGGCGCAGCTCAGGCCGAATGATTATTTCGCGACGCTGGCTTTCCTCGAGCGCGACAGAGAGCATGAGAAGACGTTGCAGGAACTACGCCACGCCGTGCGCGATGACAAGAAAATCGCGACATGCCTGGGGTTCGGACCACGGTTCCTGCATTCCACTGGGCAGGATTACAAGGGAGGGCCGAACACTGGAGTGTTTCTCCAGGTGACGGCGGATCACGCCGCGGACGTGAAGGTTCCCGGCCAAACATATACGTTCGGGATTGTGATCGATGCGCAGGCTGCGGGAGACCTGAGCGTTTTGCAGCAAAGGGGCCGACGCGTCCTGCGAGCGCATCTCGGAAAGGACGTGGCAGCCGGCTTGCAGCAGTTGAGGGACGCAGTCAAAGAAGCATTGAAGTAGGATTCCGGAGCGACCGTCCATCGCGGATCTCTTTGGGTAGCCAAACGGACGGTCGATTCTCTCAGTTGCAACCAAATATTCACGATCAATTCTTCAACACTTCAATGGAATGCAAAAACGCTCCCCTAAGTTGGGAGACGTTGCTATTGGCCTCTTCTGACGAGGACGGAGCAACGCCAGTCTTTCTGGAGGATGCATTCCATGCCCAAAAAGTTCAATTCGCACGAGTGGACTCTTAAATGCAGCGCAGCGTTTCTCGCTGGCCTGCAAGTGTTCGCGAGCTGTTCGATGGCCGCCTACGCGCAAGACAAAGACTTTCAGCCCCACACCCGGACGCCGATCAAGCACGTGATTGTGATCATCGGCGAGAACCGCTCCTTCGACCATGTGTTCGCCACCTACCAGCCGAAACGTGGCGAAACGGTCGACAATCTTCTTTCCAAAGGCATTGTCAACCGGGATGGGACCCCTGGTCCGAATTACTCACTTGCCATTCAATCTAAAGCCGTCGACTCGAGCCGCGACGGATACGAACAGAGCCCGAGGTACAAATCGATCTATCCCTTGCTGCCGGTACCGTTGGCGGGCGGCCCTACGACGCCCGACATCACCACCGTTGCAGAAGCCATGAAACTTGAAAATGGATTGCCAGCTTCCTACTACAAGTATTTGACAACTGGGGGAACCGGGCTGAAGGCCGGCACCCCAGATACTCGCGTGCTGAACTATAACGATCTGCCGCCTGGGCCGTTTCAACTGACACCAGGCATTCCTTACGATGCGTATGCTGCGAGCCCGGTGCATCGGTTTTATCAGATGTGGCAGCAAACCGATTGCAACACGGACTACGCGACACAGTGGAATCCGAGTGGCTGCAAGTCCGATCTGTTTCCCTGGGTGGAAATCAGCGTAGGTTCCAATGGAAATGGCAGGCCACAGCCCAAGCCGTTTACAGAAGAAACGACACGGGAAGGGTCCGCGTCCATGGGCTTTTACAACGTTCAGCAAGGGGATGCGCCTTACCTGACCTATCTGGCCGACACCTATGCCATGAGCGACAACTACCATCAGGGTGTGATGGGGGGCACTGGCGCGAACCATATCATGCTGGGTACCGGGGACATGCTTTGGTACAGCGATGGCCATGGTCAGCCGCAGCGGCCGCCAGAGAACAAGCTGGTTGCAGCCGGAACACCGAATGCAGGCGTGGTGAACGAAATTGAGAACCCAAATGCCCAGCCAGGAACGAATAACTGGTGGATCCAGGACGGCTATGGCGGCGGTTCCTATGGTTCCGCTTCGTATGGCGGGGGTAGTTATTCGAATTGCTCCGACTCGGACGCGCCGGGCGTGGGATCGATTCTGGATTATCTCAGTTCACTGCCGAATGCAGTCAATCCCAAATGCGATCCCGGCCACTATTACCTGCTAAACAACTACAACCCCGGTTACTACGGAAACGGCGTCGTCGCCTCCACCGACGCCAGTGCGGGTAGCACGGTCTTCACGGTTCCTCCGTCAACGGTCCGCAACATCGGCGATGCACTGCTGGAGAAGAACATTTCCTGGAAATACTATGGGGACCAGTGGAACGAGTATAAAAACAATCCGGACGGAAACTACGTGGATCCGGCGGACGAATATTGCAATATCTGCAACTTCTTCCAATATTCCACTTCCATCATGACCAACCCAGGCGTGGTCGCGGCACATCTGCAGGACACGGTGGATCTGTATCAGGATCTGCAGAAGGGTACGCTGCCGGCGGTCTCCTTCGTCAAGCCAAGCGGGTACGTGGATGGTCACCCGGCTTCGTCAAAGCTCGATCTATTTGAAGGCTTTGTTCAGAAGATCGTCGATGGAGTGAAGGCAAATCCCAAGCTTTGGCAGAGTACCGCAATCTTCATCACCGTGGATGAGGGCGGCGGATTTTACGACTCTGGCTATATTCAGCCGCTAGACTACTTCGGGGATGGGACGCGCATTCCCATGATCGTCGTCTCGCGCTTTACGAAGCCGGGCCACATTTCCCATCAGTACAACGATCACGTTTCTATCCTCAAGTTTATTGAGGCGAACTGGTATCTGGACCCGCTGACCAAACGCAGCCGCGACAATCTGCCGAATCCTCGTCAGAATGGCGTCAATCCATATGTCCCAACCAACGGGCCGGCCATTGGAGACCTGATGGACTTGTTTCATTTCGATCAGGATCACGACCGAGGAAACTGAACGCCCCACACTGCATCTCCTACGAGACCAGCGGCGAAAAACCATTCGCCGCTGTTTTCTTTGGGGAGCGCTCCTGGTTTGTGAAGAAACTTTTTCCTGCCATTTGCGTCTGCTACTGGGGTGAGGATGTTTTGCGTGGGGAGTGGTTCGAAAAGTCGGCGAATGAAATTTAGAGATTGGACTGAGGGGAGAATGCGAGGATTGCTGCTTTGTGTCATCTTTCTGTCTTTGGTGATCTCTTGCGGCCAGGTGTTCGGGCAGAAGCCGTCCGAAGCTGCCTTGCCCTCCGCTGCACAGCAGCAGATCGACAATCGCCTTGCGGACGAGATTGACAAAAAACTGATGGATTCCAATACTCTGCGTCCTTTGGATCTGGGTGTCTGGGTGCATAACGGCGCGGCTACTTTGAGCGGAACTGTCCCCAATCAGGCGCTTCGCAGCGAGGCAGATGCGCTGGTGGGCTCCGTCCCAGGCGTGAAGAACGTAGACGATCAGCTCTCGATTGGCTCAGTACCTGCGTCCGCTCCGGGGTTCCGCACAGGGCCGCCGCGAGCGATGAGTCCCGCACGTCCCGCCAACGCGGTTCAGTCGAATGGAGTAATTTCCACGACGAGCATGCCTGGCCAGAACCGAGCGCAGAGTGCGCCTCCTCGCATGTATCAGCGGCCCGCTCTGCCGCTGCTCAAGATCCCAGCGCGCACTCCTTTGTACGTGCGAATGCTGCAGACGGTGGACAGCCACCATACCAAGCCGGGGACAGCGTTTCGCGGCATTCTGGTGCGGGACCTCGCGCTTTCAAACGGCATCATCGCCATCCCGCGTGGCGCTTACGTGGAAGGAACGGTGATCGACGCCCGGCCCCCTGGCCACCTAACCGGACGACCGCAACTGGCGCTGCAACTCTCGAATGTCATTGTCGGGCGCACCAGTTATGTGCTCAGCAGCTACGTCTGGGCGCATCGTGGCCCGGGCAAGGGTGAAGAGACTGCGTCTTCAGTGGCGGGTGGCGCGGGAGTAGGTGCGCTTTCGGGTGCGATTGCAGGCGGCGGTCCGGTGGCACTGCTGGGCGCTGCGATCGGCGGACTAGGCGGGGCGGGGCTTTCCGCTCTGTCTTCAGGCCCGCATCTGGTGGTCCCGGCGGAAGCAATCATCACGTTCCATCTGAATTCTCCGCTAACGGTACGTGAGCCCACTGCCGACGAAGTACATGCACTGGCGGCGAATCTGCCGGGCTACGGCTATCGCCGCCGCCGCTACCGGCCACTGCCGCCGCCGATGCCGGGTGCTCCACCGGGCGGCTATCCGTACTGAGCAGACTCCGCACCTTGACGGTTTCGCTCAACTCGGGGCAGCTAATCTATACTGATTAAAGCTGTGTCGCTCGATCGGCTCCTGAGATCATAGCCAATTTCCGCCGGCGCTTCCGCGCCGCATGTAAGGTCGTCATCCGCACATGATTCGTTTTCTGCAGCAGGACAGTCGCATCACAAAGTTCATCTTTATCGGCTTGATTTCCATCGTTGCCATCCTGATGGTGATCACCCTTGTTCCCGGCATCTTCCAGGACGCCGGAGTTGGCGGCAATAATTTCGCAACCGTGCACAGCGACAACATGTTCGGCCGTTTTCTGGGCTCCTCCACAGACGTGCCTACGGCCCAGGTGCAGCAGGTTGCGCAAAGGATGCAGCAGCAGCAGCACTATCCGGACTTTCTCCTGCCGTTTCTGATGCAGCGGGCTGGCCAGGCACTGGTGCAGCGCGCAGTACTGGTGGAGGAAGCAGGCCGGCTCGGGATGACAGTCACGGATGAAGACGTGCGGAATGAGTTGACCCACGGCCCCTTCGCGCCGGTGTTGTTTCCAGATGGAAAGTTTATCGGCGAACAACGCTATGACGACTTTGTACAAAACAACTTCAACATGTCGCGGGCAGATTTCGAGACCCAGTTGAAGGAGGAAATTCTCATCAACCGGCTGGAGGCGCTGATTACCGGCGGGTTGAGCGTCTCCCCGCAGGAAGTGCGTGCCGCGTACCTGAAACAGGCTACGAAGGTGAAGTTTGAATACGCGGTGCTCTCCGCAGCGGATCTGCGCAAGCAGATCAATCCGTCAGAGGCGGAACTGAAAACGTATTTCCAGCAGAACTCCGCCCGATACGCACACGCCATTCCAGAGACCCGCAAGGTGCAGTATGTTGCCTTCAACTTCGGACAGGTTCCCGGTGGCCCGCCGCAGGTTACCGGGGCGGACATTCAGCGGTACTACAACGAACATCAGAAAGATTTCCAGGTTCCTGAAGAAGTGAGGGTGCGGCATATTCTGATCAAGATTCCGCCGAAAGCGGATGCCAAGACCGTGAGTGCTGCGCAGGCCAAGGCTCAAGACGTGTTGCAACAACTTAAGCATGGCGCTAAGTTCTCGGAATTGGCTAAGAAGTATTCGGACGATCCAGGCAGTAAAGGTCAGGGCGGGGAATTAGGCTTTATCCAGCATGGCGCGACCGTGCCGGAGTTTGATAAGACAGCTTTTTCTCTCAAGCCGGGGCAGACCTCCGGCATCATCCGGACGCAATTTGGCTTTCACATTCTGCAGGTGGAGGACAAGCAACCGGCGCACGAAAAGCCGGTGGAGGAAGTCCACGACCTGATTATGGCCAACCTGATGCAGCAGAAACAGACCCAGATGGCCCAGGATTATGCGGCCAAGCTGCAGGCGGAAGCGCAGAAGAATGGGCTGGCTAAAATGGCGGAAGCCAATCATCTGCAGGTCACCACGACAGGCGAATTGCAGCAGGGCTCAGTTGTTCCCGGACTGGCGGACGGGTCCCAGCTTCTGGCCCGCGCCTTCAAGGTCAAACCGGATGCCGCACCACAGAGCGTTTCCACTGGAGAAGGCTATGCTGTTTTCACAGTCTTGAAAGTCATCCCAGCCCACGCACCGACCTTCGATACATTCAAGCCGACCCTTTTGGAAGACTTCCGCAACAGCCAGATTGCCACCCTGCTGCATAGCCGGACCCAGCAGTTGGCGATCAAAGCGAAAGAGGAAAACAGCCTGGAGAAAGCCGCGAAGGAGGTGGGTGCCACGGTCAAGACAAGTGATCTGGTTGACAGCACCGGCCAAGTGCCCGATCTCGGCTCGATGAGCTCCGACGGCTCCGTTGCTTTCACTCTGCAGCCGGGACAATTCAGCGGCCCCATCCTGACGCAGCGAACCGGGATCGTGATGAAGCTGCTGGATAAACAGGCACCGACTGAGGCTCAGATTCAGAAAAATCTGGATACGACCCGCGATCAGATCGTCCAGCAGCGCCGGGATGCCGCGTTTGCGGTGTTCGTTACGTCCTTGCAGCAGCACTACATCCACCGCGGTCTGATCCGTTATAGCAAACAAGCTGCGGCACCTCCGCAGGTAGGGTTATAACGAGTTTTTTTCTTGCGGTCTGAATAAGGAACCGCCTGCGTTGACGTTCCCGGCCGGCATCTAACCCAAACGTGCTGGGTGCGAGTTCTGGTCTTCTCCTGAAGCAAAGGTCCTGGCAGTGTTTTGCAGCGCAGGGCCTTCGCTTCCGCAATGGCAGACAATGGAGCGGAACACTCCATACATCGAAAAGACAAAGTCCTTTCCTTTGGAGAATGCATGCTAACGGAACGAGCCTCGGGTGTCCTGCTCCACGTGTCTTCTCTGCCCTCCCGCGGCGGAATAGGAGACCTGGGCCCAGCTGCCTACAGCTTTGCCGACTTTTTGGCTGCAGGAAAGCAGCAATATTGGCAGGTGCTGCCGCTCAGCCCAACCGGATATGGCAATTCGCCCTATTCCGCGCTTTCGGCTTTTGCAGGCAATCCGCTCTTCATCAGCCTGGATGTCTTAGCCGCGCAGGGTTGGCTCGATGGCAGCACCCTGGAGACTCTGCCCGGCACTGAGGGGCCAGCAGATTTTGAAGCGGCAGTGCGGCATAAGCTCCCTCTTTTGCAGCAGGCAGCGGAGCGGTTTGCCGCCCATGGCGACGATAGGTTGCGCAGCCGCTTCGAGCAGTTCTGTAAGGAAAGCTCTTTCTGGCTTGATCCCTATGCCAGCTTTGCTGTTCTCCGGAGCATGTTTGCAGGAGCAAGCTGGTCGGAGTGGCCCCCGGAATACGTGCAGCGTGAACCCGGTGCCATGGCGGCCTTTCGCGCCCAACATGCGCATGCACGACTGATGCAGAAGATCATGCAGTTCTTTTTTGACGAGCAGTGGCACGCATTGCGGGACTACTGCGCGGAACGAAAAATCCGGTTTATTGGCGACGCGGCGATTTTTGTAAATTACGACAGCTGCGACGTCTGGATGAATCCGGAAATCTTTGACCTGGATGAGAAGAAGAAATCTCTTCAGGTCTCCGGCGTTCCACCGGATTACTTTAGCCCTACCGGCCAAAAGTGGGGTAACCCGCTCTATAGGTGGGACGTCCTGACACAGCGAAATTTCGATTGGTGGGAAGCGCGAATCCGGCGTGCCCTGGCTCTGTGCGATTTGCTGCGTCTGGATCACTTCAGGGGTTTCGAGGCTTACTGGTCAATTCCGGCGGAGGACGATACAGCGGTCCGGGGTTCCTGGGTCAAAGCCCCCGGAATGCAGCTCCTTCAGCACCTTCGTGCACAGCTCGGCAACCTTCCACTGATCGCGGAAGATTTGGGATTGATTACGCCGGAAGTGGAAAAGCTGCGGACCAGTTGCGGGCTGCCAGGGATGCGGGTCATGCAGTTCGGCTTCAGCGACCGTGGAGCGCACATCCACTTGCCGCACCGTTGCGAAGAAAACATGGTCATCTACACGGGTACGCATGATAACGACACGACCATGGGATGGTGGCATGCGGCCAGCGACACAGAGCGCGCTGCGATCGCGGCTTACCTTCATCCCGGAGACGATGGCATCGTGTGGGCCATGATGCGAGGAGCTGCCGCGTCGGTCGCTCGACTCTGTCTGTTTCCAATGCAGGATCTGTTGCAACTGGGTGGGGAAGGAAGGATGAACACGCCAGCGCAATCGGTCGGGAACTGGGCCTGGCGATACCCGTCCGATGCGCTGCAGCCATGGATTGCCGAGAAACTGGCCGCGCTGACGGAAGTGACGGATCGTGACGGCTGGGTAGAGCCGCACAGCGAGGATTTGTAAGCTCCCTTCTCCGCGTGCTTTACGAGTATGCCTTCCGCACCGCAAAATAGATCAGACCAAAATGACTGAAGGAGAAACAATGCCGCTTTCTGGAGAAGCCATCCGCATGATGAACTACGCCGACGATATCGGTACTACGCTGCGCCGCCTGCTGGTGGTGCTGCCATCCCTGGCACCGGAAGAACGCCGCCGTGTACGCGAGTATATGCTGGGCGTGGAACCGAAGGTCAGCGATGTGTTGGCGGCGCTCGAAGACAAAAAATAACGCGCCCTACCTGGTGGCCTTTCCTGGAACGGAATAGGGCTGCTGCATGTAAGTTCGCGCCAAATCGAGTGCTCCTCCGGTGTTATCGCCTGTCTGCAATGCTTCGCGATACTCGTTGAGCGCGCGGTCTCTCTGGCCGGACGCATCGAAAACATTGCCCAGTTGGAGATCGCTCCACACCTCGATCCATTTCGGGATGCCGTCTCCACGCAGCGCCGCGCGAAAAGCATCTGCGGCGGCCTGGTAGTTTCTCTGCCGGAAATACACTTCACCCAGCCGATAGCTGGCCAGGGAGCTGTTGTTGTTGATCGCAAGGGCGCGCTGATAATCGCTAATGGCATGGGCCTCATCT
>DASSZI010000108.1:0-5106 GCA_035713565.1 Acidobacteriaceae bacterium
GTGTTAGCGGAACCAACATAGAAATCAACATATTGACATTACTAAAGGACTAATCCCATGAAAACTGCCGTTCGTGCCCTCGTTCTCGGAATGCTGCTTACCGGTTTCGCCGCCAACCACATGCTGGCCTCCAAATCCGCGACAGCGGGCAAAACGACTGTCATGGTCAGCTCCAGCGCAATGCCGATGCCTTCTTGCGAGCCCGGACAGTCCGGTTGTGGATCCGGCGGCTGGTAGTTGCGACCAATTGGTAATTGGCTTCATAAAAAAATTATGTTGTATGCGTAGCTGCTCTGGGGTATCCTTCGGATGCACGTGGAGCTTGCATATGTCAACATGGTTACATTTTGCGCTGCCTGCCGTCTGTGAGATGGCCTTCCTCATTGGAGCCATCTTCGCCATTCATCGAGCCCAAAAGAACCGTATATTTCCCGCTTTCTGGAGCTTTCTGCTCTTTTGGGTTGCTTCTGATGGAGTGATGCTCGGCGAGGGCTACCTGCGACATTTACACCTCATCAACAAGTTCCAGTTCTATAGCGCCTACTTTTACACTTACTGGCCGTGCTTCGCGATTAGCGCGATTCTGATCCTCCGCGTGCTACACGAAATGTTCCGCCATGCCGTGCGTTCTGTTCCAGGCGTTCAGATGTTAGGCCGTCCAATATTTTTCTGGGCGGTCGTGGTGTCCGTGATTCTTGCTTTTGCATCCGGTGTCACACCACATACTGAGGGTATGAGTCTGCTGTTTGCGTCCGCACAAGTGTTGGCACGCTCCGAAAGTGTTCTCGCACTTTGCATGATCGCCTTTCTCGCGTTCGCCTCCCGAACGCTCGGTGTATCGTACGCGAGTCGGATCTTCGGAGTTGCGTTCGGACTTGGCGTGATGGCCACAGCTAATCTTGTAAACTCCGCAATGCTGACCCATATTGGCAATTTGGTCAGCCTCGGAAATACGTTACTTCCCGCTGCTAATCTAGTTGCCATCGCCGTCTGGTGCGTCTACTTCGTGAAGCCGGAGCCGGTACGCCGCCTGGTCACGATGCCAACCCAGTCGCCGCTGATGCGCTGGAATGACATCGCGCAGCAGCTCGGCAATCCTGCCGGGCAGATTCCCGTCAGCTACCCGCCCTCGTTCATGTCCGGCATTCAGGCTTTCGTCGATTCGGTCATGACGCCTATGCCCACTCCGCAGAGCGGAAATCTTCGCTCCTCTGGCCTCTCGCCGGTGGATGCGCGCGCGATACAAACCTAAGTCGTTTCCTCAGCTTAAAAGGAAAAGGGCCGATCCCTACCGGGGTCGACCCTTTTGCAATTTAATCTCCTGCTTCAATGGTCCCAACGATCTTATACGCCAATCACGGTACAGAGTTCCTTGACCGAATCTGCGCTTTTTTGCAATCCGGCCTGCTCTTCGGACGTTAGCTTGATCTGAACGATCTCTTCCAGTCCGCGAGCTCCCAGCTTGCACGGAACACCGACATAAAGACCCTGGATTCCGTACTCGCCCTCCAGGTATGCGGCGCACGGCAGGATTTTCTTTTTGTCCTTCAGAATCGCTTCCACCATTTCGACGGCGGCTGCGGAGGGAGCATAGAACGCGCTGCCTGTCTTCAGGTGTTTCACGATCTCCGCTCCGCCATCCCGCGTACGCTGCACCAGGCGCTCGATTGTGGCCTGGTCCATGAGTTCGGTAATTGGGATTCCGGCTACAGTGGAGTACCGGGCCAACGGCACCATGGTATCTCCATGGCCGCCCAGTACAAATGCCGTGACATTCTCGACGCTCACATTCAGCTGCTCGGCAATAAACGTGCGGAAGCGAGCCGAATCCAGTACGCCCGCCATGCCAATCACCCGTTCCCGGGGGAACTTCGATAGCTTGTAGGCAGCCTGCGCCATGGCATCGAGAGGGTTCGAAACGATGATCAGGAAGCAATCGGGCGACGCGGCAACGACTTTACCGACAACATCCGACATGATTTTGTAGTTCGTGTGCAGCAGATCGTCACGGCTCATGCCCGGCTTGCGGGGAATGCCAGCCGTAATCACCACGACGTCAGAGTTCGCTGTGGCGGCGTAGTCATTGGAGCCAACGGCGTGAACGTCGCGTTTCTCGATGGGCATCGCCTCCAGCAAATCGAGAGCTTTGCCTTGCGGCACTCCCTCGACGACATCCACCAGCACGATATCCGCCAGTTCCTTGGCTGCAATCCAATGCGCGGTGGTTGCTCCCACATTACCCGCGCCGACGATTGACACTTTCCTGCGCATATTTCTCCTTTAGGCCTTCTTGGCAAGTTCGTTCATGTTCTCGATCATGCGGGAAGCAAATTCGCTGGTGCCCACTTTGGTCGCACCTTGCATTTGCCGCTCGAAATCGTAGGTAACAAACTTCTGCTGGATCGTTCGCTCCATGGAGTCTTCAATAAGCCGGGCCGCTTCGGTCCAGCCAATAAAATCAAAGAGCATTACGCCCGACAGCATTACGGAGCCAGGGTTGATGACGTCCTTATCCGCATACTTGGGCGCGGTGCCGTGGGTCGCTTCGAAAACGGCGTAGCCGTCGCCGACGTTCGCTCCCGGCGCAATGCCCAGGCCGCCGACCTGCGCCGCGCATGCGTCCGAGATATAGTCGCCGTTCAGGTTGGAAGTGGCCAGCACGCTGTATTCATCGGGCCGAACGATTACCTGTTGAAAGATGGAATCTGCTATCCGGTCATTGATGAGCAGCTTCTGCTTCCATTTCCCGTGCCCGTGGCTCGCGCCAATGCTCTCTATAACCTTTTTCACCTCCGCGTAGATCTCATCGCGGAACTTCTGCGGAGCGTGCTCCAGGCCAGGCTCGATGAGGGCGGCATTTTGCTCGATCGACAGGTTTGGATCCGATTCCAGATTGCCTAATATCCAGCTCTCGCGCTCCGTCACAATGCGATCTCGGAACTCATCCACCGCAACTTCATAGCCCCATTCGCGGAAGGCACCTTCGGTAAATTTCTGTATATTGCCCTTGTGCATCAGCGTGACCGACTTGCGCTTGTTCTTCAGCGCAAATTCGATGGCGACGCGTACCAGGCGCTTGGTGCCCGTAACGGAGATAGGTTTGATGCCAATGCCGGAGTCTTCCCGGATCTTCTTTTTGGTTCCGGCCAACATGTCATCATTCAGAAATTTCAGCAGCTTCTGCTGGTCCGGAGTTCCTTGCCGGAATTCAATTCCCGCGTAGACGTCTTCCGTGTTTTCGCGAAAGATCACGATGTCCAGCTTTTCCGGATGTTTTACCGGGCTGGGAACACCCTGGTAGTAGCGCACCGGCCGTATGCACGAATAAAGATCGAGCGTCTGCCGTAGCGTCACGTTCAGCGAACGGATTCCGCCGCCAACTGGCGTGGTGAGCGGGCCCTTGATGGAGACACGCAGATCGCGCGCCGCTTGCACAGTATCGTCGGGGAGCCAGTTCTGAAAACGCGCATAGGCCTTTTCGCCGGCGAAAATTTCAAACCACTTGACTGCGCGCTTGCCGCCATAAGCCTTTTCGACGGCCGCGTTGAAAACGCGGTGGGAAGCGCGCCATATATCCCGACCCGTGCCGTCGCCTTCAATATATGGAATGATGGGGTGGTCCGGTACTTGATACTTTCCATTGGAGTATTGGATCGGTTCGCCGTCTTTTGGAAGGCCGAGTCCGCTGTAACTTGGCTGCATTGATTGCGTTCTCCAGTGCGAGTGTCGTAGTCAACAGGCTAACATTCGAATTTCAGAATCGCCAAAGTTGCGGGCGCATCCAGAAGCACGCCTTGGACCATTCGGCGATAATAGAACTGAGAGCGGGCATGGATAGAAGCAATCTGGTTAAGCGGTCGACAAGCACTCGGTCATTTCTGCTGTTCGTTGTATTCGCCGTCTCAGTCCTGGGCTGGATACCGCGGTCGATGGCCCAGTACGCTGCTGATCAGCCCACGGGCGGCACACCGCAAACAGGTCTTCCCGCTTATCTGAAACATGCCGGGATTGCGCAGAATTTGAATCGCAAGCTGCCTTTGAAGGTGGAATACCGGAATACTTCCGGAGCCCTCGTTCCATTGGGAAGGTATTTTGCCAGCAAGCCCGTGGTCCTTATTCAGGTTTACTTCAGTTGCGGGATGCTATGTCCGCAGGTTTTACATGGCGCTGCCGACTCTCTGAAACAGACTGGGTTGCAGGCCGGAAAAGATTACGACATTGTTGTGGCCAGCTTTGATCCGCAGGACACTCCGCAGGCTGCTGCCGGAGAAAAGCAGCGATTTCTGGGCTGGTTGGGGAATCGCTCGGCGGCACCGGGAGTGCATTTCCTGACAGGCGCGCAGCCTTCGATCGATGCTCTCACGGAGGCGACCGGATTCCACTACGTGCGGGTGCCGGGACCGGATGGGAAGATGGACCAATTCGCCCATTCGAGCGTCATCATGGTCGCTACGCCCGACGGAAGGTTATCGAAATATTTCTCCGGCATTCAGTACGCGCCGCGTGATCTGCGGCTCGCGCTGGTGGATGCATCCGACCATAAAATCGGCACGGCGTCGGATCTCTTTCTGCTCTACTGCTGCAACTACAATCCTGGATCCGGCAAATACACGGTCGCAATCCTAAGGGTGCTGGGACTTGCCGGGATGGTCACGATTTTCATCGTGATTGGGATGCTTTACCTGCTGACTCGCAAACCCACGGGCCGTAAATACCCGCCGGACACGCCAACACCCGCCTGAGCCGATGCGCCGCAGTCGATCATTGCGGTGACTATCCGACAACGGCCAGTTCTTCTTCCAGCATCTGTTTCTCGTGCAACTCAGTGTAATAGCCGTTGCGTGCCACCAGCTCATCATGTGTTCCTAATTCCACGATGCTGCCGTCGACCAGCACTGCAATCTGGTCTGCGTGCCGAACGGTGGAGACGCGATGCGAAATGAAAATCGTAGTTCGCCCGCGCATCCGTTCGGCGAGTTCATGAAGAATCCGCTCTTCCGTGTAGGTGTCCACACTCGAGAGTGCGTCATCCAGGATCAGAATTTTCGGGTCGCGAATCAACGCGCGTGCGATGGCCGTACGCTGTTTCTGGCCGCCGGATAACGT
>DASSZI010000109.1:0-10114 GCA_035713565.1 Acidobacteriaceae bacterium
GAAGCCACGCCCATGCAAATCATTAGCACAATGGTCGGCCAGAGCGCTGCCCGCTCACGCCAGCTAAGGTCGTCTCCTGCGGCGGCGGTGGCAACGTGCGAGGAGGCAGCGCCATAGAAGACGCTCTGAACAACCCGTAGCATGTACGCGGCGCTAAAGATCACGCCTAAGGTAGCAACGGATGTTAGCGCCGGATGCGACTGGAAACTACCGCTAAGGACCAGGAATTCCCCGGCAAAGTTGTTGAGTCCGGGCAGGCCGATCAGCGAAAGCGCGGTGATGACGAACAGAACAGTCAGCCTCGGCATTCTCGCGGCAACGCCACCATAATACGCAAGATCAAAGGTGCCGTACCGCTCATACAAGATGCCGAGCAGCATGAATAGTGCGCCGCCGGAGATGCTCTCATTCAAGATTTGGTAGGCGCCTCCGGCCATACTGGCTGGAGTGAATGCATAAATTCCAAGTACTGCAAAACCCACAGCGCTGAGAGTCGCGTAAGCGGCGACGCGCTTCACATCCGTCTGCACCAGAGCGAGCAGCGCGCCATAAAGAATGCTGATCACCGCCAGAGTAATCATTAGCGGCGCGACGTGCATTGCCTGAACAGGAAACAAGGAGATGTGCCAGCGCAGCAGGGAATACAGGCCGAGCTTACCCGCGAGGATCATGGCCACGGCGGTGGGCGCTTCGCTGATGCCGTCCTTGAGCCAGCCGTGCAGCGGAAAAACCGGCGCCTTAACCGCAAAGGCGGCTAGAAAGGCGAGCGACGCCAGCCATACTCCCGTCGCGTGCGAGCCGCTGCTTAGCCGCTGCACTTCAGGTTGGAGCTGGACAAAGTCGAAGGTGCCGGTCTGGATGTACAGCCAGAGAATGCCTACCAGGAAGAGGGCCGAGGAGATGAAGGCATACAGAAAAAATTTGATTCCGGCGTTGCGGCCATTGGCACGCCCATACATCCCAATCAACAACGCTAGAGGTACGATGGAAAGCTCCCAGAACGCGTAGTAGAGCATCAGGTCGAGCGCGATGAAAACGCCATACATGGCGGTCTGTTGCAGAAGGAAAAGGGAGTAGAACTCGTTCGTGCGATCCTCGATCGTTTTCCACGAGATGAGCACGCCAAGCGGAGCAAGAAAGGAGACCAGCACGACGAGCCACATGGAAAGGCCATCTACGCCCACATGGTAGTGAACCGCGGGGCTACTAATCCAGGGAAGATTCAGCTCATATTGGAAGCCTTGCTGGGAGTAGTCGAAGTGGACTGGCAGGTGCAAGGCCATGATAAAGAGAAGCAGAGTAAGGGCCAGCGTAAACACTTGCGGAATTCGTCCGCGCCGAGGCAGCAACAGCACCACCACTGCGCCAAGCGCAGGTAGGAAGGTGAGCCACGTAAGAATCGATGCGTTCAACACAGAATCGTCCCTTTATCAGTACAAGTGCGACAGGTAAATCACCATGATCAATACGGCCGCTGCGCCCGCCGCGAGCCACCCTGCATAAGAGCGGATATTGCCCGACTGCATCCGCCGAGTGAAGGAGCTAACTCCGCGCGCTCCACCGGCCCACGCTTTATTCGTTCCTTCGATCACTCCCTGCTCGACGCCCCGAGCTAGGAAATGTTTGGAAAACAGCAGAATCGGCCGCGCGACGAGGTCGGCGTAGATTTCATCAACCCAGTACTTATTCCAAACAAGGTTGAAAACGGGCCGGAAGTTTTGTCGGGCAGCATCGGCCAGTTGCGGCTTGCGGCGGTAGAAAAGATCGGCAAAAAACCAGCCAGTGAGTGCCGTAAGCATGGATATGCCTGCCAAAACGCGCTCAAGCATATAGTCCTGCGGGCCAGCCGCCTGAATGGTGCCCGTGCCGAAAACCGGTCCCAGGAAATGCCCGAACCAGTCCGTGCCGCCGAGCGCGCCGGGCCAACCAATCCAACCACCCGCCAGCGAGAGAACGCCCAAAATAACCAGCGGGAGCAGCATGATCCAGGGACTTTCGTGGACGCCATGACCGTGGTGCGCATCATGACCCGTGGCGTCTGTCTGTCGCTTGTAGCGGGCAGATCCAAAAAACGTGAGATACCAGAGGCGAAACATGTAAAACGAAGTAAGTCCGGCAGTCAGAAGTCCCACAGCCCACAGAATTTTACCTTCAGGCGACGACTGAAATACTGCCGCCAGGATGGAGTCTTTGCTGAAGAAGCCCGCGAAGGGGAACAGTCCACTGATCGCCAGCACGCCTGCTGTCATGGTCCAGAAGGTGATGGGAAGTTTGTGGCGTAAGCCGCCCATGACCCGCATGTCCTGCTCGCCGCCGAGACCGTGGATTACGCTGCCGGCCGCGAGGAAGAGAAGCGCTTTGAAAAACGCATGAGTCATCAGGTGGAAAATTGCCGTGGAATACGCGGCGACCCCGCAGGCCAGAAACATGTAGCCAAGCTGTGAAATGGTCGAATAGGCTAGCACGCGCTTGATATCGGTTTGAACGATTCCGATTGTCGCTGCAAAAAATGCCGTTGCCGCGCCGATAATCGCCACCACCCCCAGAGCGTAGGGCGAACGATCGAATAAAACATGGGCGCGCGCCACCATATAAATGCCAGCGGTGACCATGGTTGCCGCGTGAATCAGCGCAGAAACCGGTGTGGGACCTTCCATCGCATCCGGCAGCCAAATGTACAGGGGGATTTGCGCGGACTTGCCGGTTGCTCCGAGTACAAGCAGCAGGGCTATGGTGGTGAGAAAACCGCCATGCATGGTGGGGTGGGACGCGATGCTGGCGAATACCGTGGTAAAGCTCAGCGTTCCGAAATGCGCAATGAGCAGAAACATTGCGAGCAGGAAACCAAAGTCGCCGACGCGATTGACGATGAATGCCTTTTTCCCTGCGTTCGCGGCGGAGTCTTTCTGGAAATAAAAGCCGATCAGCAAGTAAGAAGCAAGCCCGACGCCTTCCCAACCCACAAAAAGAAGCAGGAAGTTGGCCGCCAAAACCAGCGTCAGCATGAAAAACAGAAACAGATTTAGATAACTGAAGAATCGCCAATAGCCTTCCTCCGCCGCCATGTAGCCCACGGAGTAAAGGTGAATAACGAAGCCAACGCCAGTAACGACCAGCAGCATGATCAGCGTGAGTTGATCCAGCAAAAAGGAGAAGTTCGCATGGAAACCGCTGACCGCGATCCAGGGAGTCGCCAATCGTTCCACGTAAGGCAGCGCCAAACCTTGATGAACCTGCGCCGCAATCCACAGCACCTGGAGGAAGGCTGCGGCGGGAAACAGCAGCGCCACCAGTGAAACGCCGGCTTTGGGAAGACGCCGCCCGGCAGTGCCGTTGATAGCAAAGCCGGCAAGCGGCAGCAGCGGGAGTAGCCACAGGTAGAGGGATGGATTCATAGTTTCATCAGGTTGATCTGATCAACGTTCAAAGTTTCTCGCGAGCGGTAGACCGAAATAATAATTGCCAAACCAACGGCGGCCTCGGCTGCGGCCACGACCATGACAAAGAACACAAATATCTGCCCGCTTACCTGGTGCCAGTGGTGCGCGAAGGCGACGAAAGCCAGATTCACCGCATTCAGCATGAGCTCGATCGACATGAAAATGGTGATGATGTTTCGCTTGATGAGGAAGGCGAACACGCCGATGGAAAAGAGGGCGGCGCTCAGGATGAGATACCACGCAATGGGAACGTCCATGCTACTGTTCCTTTCTTGCGAGCACGACAGCGCCCAGGATTGCGACCAGAATCAAAACGGAAGTGACCTCAAACGGCAGGAGCAGATTGCGGAACAAGACGCGGCTCAGCTCCTCAGTCGTCACAATAAAGTTTCCCAGCCGTGCCTGACCAAAGGTGGTGCGCAGGGTCACATAGGTAGAAGCCAGCACGCAGAATAGGGCGAGAACGCCGGGAATGCCTGCTAGATATGCTGCGCGGCTGCCGTGGGTCTTCTCTTCTTCTCCTGCATTCAGCAGCATGATAACGAAAACGAAGAGCACCATAATGGCACCAGAGTAGACGATGATCTGAGCGAGCGCGAGAAACTCCGCGCCTAGAAGTAGATAAAGTACCGCGAGCGAAGACATGACCACAATCAACGACAGTGCACTGTTGATGGGGTGCCGCTGCAGAAGCAGGTTGAGAGCGCCGCCCAGGCAGAACAGTCCGAAGATAACGAAAAGGGCTAGATGCATTGTGATTCGCTCAGGCTGGAAGTGGCCGCACCCGAAGCCTTCCGGGTGTAGATGCTCATTTTGGATTGTAATGCAGTGTCAGCCATGGAACGCGAGCACCAGGCTGCTGACCATTACGTTGGCAATAGCAAGCGGCAGAAGAAACTTCCATCCAAATCCCATAAGCTGGTCGTAGCGAAAGCGCGGAAGAGTTCCCCGCACCCAGACATATAGAAACAGAAAGCAGAAGACCTTGGCGACAAACCAGAACACGGGGAGCAGCGCCTGCACGACAACGCCGCCAAATGCCGGAAACAGAGTGCCGAACGGACTGGACCAGCCGCCCAGAAACAGCAGAGTGGCCACGCATCCCACATTGATCATGTTCGCGTATTCCGCCATGAAGAACATGGCGAATTTCATGGAACTGTACTCAGTGTGGTAACCGGCCGTCAGTTCGCTTTCCGCTTCGGGCAGGTCAAACGGCGTACGGTTTGTCTCCGCAAAGGCGGCCATGAGATAGATGAAGAACGCAATGAGCTGCATGCCACCGAAGATGTTCCACGACAAGATGCCATGGGTGTTCTGAACGTTGACAATATCCCGTAGCCGCAAGGATCCGGTGCGCAGCACCACGCCGATTACCGACAGTCCAAGAGCAAGCTCATAGCTGACCATCTGGGCTGTCGAGCGCAGCGACCCCAGGAGAGAATACTTGTTGTTGGAAGACCATCCGGACAGAGCGATGCCATAGACGCCGACTGATGTGACCCCGAGAATGACCAGCAGTCCGATATTGACGTCGGCGATCTGAAACATATCCACACCATGCCAGCGGATGTTGTCCCCAAAGGGAATCACGCCGATCGAAATGAGCGCGCAGGAGAGTGCGATGATCGGCGCAAGTATGAAGAGGGGACGCGCCACCGCATCCGGCATTAGATCTTCTTTCAGAAACAACTTCAACCCGTCGGCGAGTGGCTGCATCAACCCGAAAGGCCCGACGCGCGAAGGACCCCACCGGTTCTGGATGCGCCCGACGAGCTTCCGCTCCAGCAGTACGGTGTAGGCGACGGCGGTGAGAAAGATCACCGTGACGACAGCCACCTTCAACAAGCTGAGAAGAACAAAGATCAGGATATTCACGTGAGGTTATTTCCGCTTTTCGTGGTGCTTGACTGGATCAATCTGCCGCGACAAGAGCTTTCTTTTCCTGAAACGCCTGGACTTCGTTCAACTTATCGCTGTAACGTCCGAGCGTGCCGGAGGTAAACAAGGTATCTGCCGAGGGCTGAATACTGTTGTTCTGGGAAGTTAGAGGTGCAATCTGGATCAACTTAAAGGACGCCGGCTGTACCTGTGGACTGTTGCCTGCGAGCAGATCGATACGGTCAAAGTCGTAGCCTGCGACCACACGCTGAATTTCATCGAGCAGCGCATTGGGATCAAACGGGCTGAGCTTGGGTTCCAAATTATGTGCTGCCAGCCAGATTGCATGCCGATCTGCTTCGCCCGATTGCGCGCCACGAGACTGGCCCATATCAGCCCGGACACCTTTCCCGAAGGGTACCAGCTTGCGAACATCGTGGCCCATCGCATCTGCAATGCGAACGATTAGCTCCAGGTCGGTACGTACTCCGGCGCGGTCCGCCGCTTTTTTTACCCCTTGCAGGTCGCCGTAGGTGTTGGTTACTGTTCCGGCTTTTTCGTAAAGGCTGGTCGTCGGAAGAATGACATCCGCCAGCTTCGCAGTCTCGGTAAGGAACATATCCTGCACAACGACAAACGTATCGCGCAGGGTTTCGGGAGAAATTCCGAGCCGTTCCACCGGATCGTCGCCCACGATATACATCCCCGCGATCTGGCCGCGCGCGGCTGCATCGAACATACCCGGCAAGTCCATCCCAGGCTGAGCAGGGATTCGTTCGCCGTACTCAGTCGTCATTGCGCCGGAATCCGCGACGGGCAAATAGCCGGGGAGCAGATCGGGATACAGGCCCATGTCCGCCGCGCCCCGCGAGTTGACATAATCCCCGAGGCAGGCAAATTTTGAGTCAGGCAAGGACAATCCAAACTTCACGAGAGTTTCCACTGCTTCGCCGCGCAATTCTGAGCCAAAGATCACTACCAGATTGGGTTCCTGGCGCAATGCGTGGCGCAGTGATTTCGCACTGTCGCCGAATGCGGTACTATTCTCGTCGCTCAAAAAGCTGGCGAATGACCCATAGTTGTCGCTTTCGATCTGTACAAAGGCTTTGGCCTGACGCGTCAGTTTGATTTCACGATGATTCACGATGTAAAGCCGTGTGCGGTTTTGCCGCACATTGGTTCGCAGGTTCCACGCCAGCAGCGGATGCTGTTCCGTTGGATCATTGCCGATCAGTAGAATCGCCGGGGCAGATGCTGTGTCCGAGATGCTGGCAAAGCGACCCTTCTGTCCAGCCATGGCTCGCATAAAGCTGACGTAATCCGTCGTGCGGTGATGGTCGATATGGCCTGTGCCTAGAGTTCCTCTTGCAAACTTCTGCAGCAGGTAGTTTTCTTCGTTGGTGATTCGTGTGGAGCCGATGACGCCAATGCTCGAGCCTCCGCGGGCATCGCGGATTTCACGAAAGCCCCTTGCGGCGGCCTTGATTGCAACATCCCAGCTTACAGTTTCGAACTGACCATCCTCCTGCCGCACCATAGGCAGGGTCAGGCGCTCCGGACTGTCAGAGAAGTCGAAAGCGTAGCGTCCTTTGATACAGAGAAAATCTCCGTTCAGGCCACTTTTGTCGCGATTGTCGCCGCGAACGATCTGCATGCCGTCTTCACTGCGGCGCAGGCCAAGAGTCGTCTTGCAGCCATCCCCACAATGCGTGCATATGGTTCCGACGTGGGTCATCTCCCACGGTCTCGTCTTATAGCGGTAGGTGTCAGACGTGAGCGCGCCAACAGGGCAGATGTCAATGCACATGCCGCATTGCTCGCAGTCCAATTCCGTCTTGTCGTTTGGAGCGATCACAGAACTTGCGTTGCGCTGCTGGATGCCGAGCGCCGCGACATCCATGCCCTCATTGCAGACCCGTACACATCGATAGCAGAGGATGCAGCGCGGACGATCGAAGAAGACAACTGGCGACCACTGCTGCTCGTCGCGATGATTTTTGATGTCGACGAACTTGGAGCCACCCGCGCCGTATTTGAACGTCATGTCCTGCAGTTCGCATTCGCCGCCGGCGTCGCAGACGGGACAATCGAGGGGATGATTCGCCAGAACCAGTTCCAGCATGCTCTTGCGTGCCTGTTTGATCTCATCCGTTTCGGTGGCGACGATCATTCCTTCTGCAATCGGCGTGGTGCAGGCCGTCTGCAGTTTGGGCATTTTCTCAATGCGCACCAGGCACATGCGACATGCTGCCTGCAGCGACAGCCCCGGATAGTAGCAAAATGCGGGGATCTCGATGCCGACCTTCCGGCACGCCTCAATGAGCAGTGTGCCCGCGGGTGCGGTGATTCTCTTGCCATCAACTGTGAGTGTTACATCAGCCATGATAGGTATTAACTTTCCTGTTTTGCGCAGTTTCGGCGTCTTTAGATTGCTTTTGATACCCCATCAATCTGAACGATATCTCAATCTTGCCATCCAGAGCGAAATCAAGGAGCTTGGGTTGGCCAAT
Source organism: Acidobacteriaceae bacterium (assembly GCA_035713565.1). Lineage (GTDB taxonomy): Bacteria > Acidobacteriota > Terriglobia > Terriglobales > Acidobacteriaceae > JAKAAZ01. Next base: position 7,832 of record DASSZI010000109.1, read on the forward strand.
TGACCGCTGGCTTTCGGCTCCGCTGCGCCGCTCGGAACCACCAAAGCGGGAGCAAAGCCAGGTTTCAACTGCACACCGCGGCAAATTGGTTCGCGGGATTCTTCGCATAGGGACAGGGTTTGCCGTCCAAATGATCTTCAAACTCCTGTCGAAACTTCTTCACGAACGCAATTGTCGGCATTGCTGCGGCATCTCCCAGCGGGCAGAAAGTGCGGCCCATCATGTTCTCCGCGAGATAACGAATGTTGTCGATGTCGCGCGCCTCGCCCGCTCCTGCATGGAAGCGTGTCAGCGTTTTCTTTAGCCAATCCGTACCTTCGCGGCAAGGGATGCACCAGCCGCAGCTTTCGTGCTGATAGAACTTAATGGTTCGCAGCGCAAACTCCACCATGCACACGGTCTCATCGAGCACGACCACACCGCCTGAACCTAACATGCTTCCTGCTTTGCCCACCTGATCGAAGTCCAAGCCGATGTCGATCTCATTCGGTAGCAGGACTGGCGTGGACGAGCCACCAGGAACGACGGCCTTCAATTGCCGTCCGCCACGGATGCCACCCGCGACTTCATAGATCAGCTTCTTCAGGTTATAGCCCATCGGCAATTCGTAGACGCCATTGCGTTCGGCATGGCCGCTGACGCAAAACAGTCGCGTGCCGCCGTTGCGCTCCGAGCCGACTTTGGCGTAAGCCTCCGCGCCCATACGGAAAATGTGCGGCACCGTCGCGATGGTCTCCGCGTTGTTAATGACAGTTGGGCCGCCGTACAGGCCAACCACAGCGGGAAACGGCGGTTTGATGCGCGGAATGCCGCGCTTGCCTTCCAGCGATTCCATCAGCGCGGACTCTTCCCCGACTTCGTAGGCGCCTGCGCCGGTTTGCGAGACTATCTCAAAATCTATGCCGGAGCCGAAGATGCCCTTGCCGAGAAAACCTTTTGCATACGCATCGGCAATTGCTTTTTCCATGATGGTGAGCAGGTAGCGGTACTCGCCGCGCAGGTAAATGAAGCCCATTTTTGCGCCGATTGCCAGGCCCGCGATGATTGTGCCTTCAATCACGGAGTGCGGATCGTGCAGAAAAATCAAATGATCTTTGCAGGTGCCGGGCTCGCTTTCATCTCCGTTGACCAGTACGTATTTCGGCTTCTCCGACTGTTTCGGTACAAACGACCATTTCATCCCGGTGGGAAAACCCGCCCCGCCGCGTCCGCGAAGATTGGAAGCTTTCATCTGCGCGATGATCCATTCCGGACCCTGCTCAATTGCCTGGCGAACGGACTGATAACCGCCCAGCTCAATGTAGCGATCAATCTCGGCTGCGCCTTGTCCAAAGCGGCTGGTGACAATTTTGACTTCTTCGGGATGAGAAACCAGGGTCGGCATGTTATTGGCTGGCCTTGCTGCGATAATCTGCCAAGATCGCGTCCATTGCTTCCGGTGTCAAGTTGTCATGGAAGTCGTAATTCACTTGCACGGCGGGCGCCCAACTACAAGCTCCGATGCACTCTACCTCTTCCAGGGAAAAAACTCCGTCCGGCGTGGTCTGCTTGTGGCCAACGCCCAGCTTCCGCTCGCAATGTTCGAATAACTCCTGGCCTCCGCGCAGCATGCAACTTATGTTTGTGCAGACCTGCACGTTGAACTTTCCCGCTGGCCTGGTGCGTAGCATGGAGTAGTAGGACAACACGTTTCGCACGTCCAGCACCGTAAGCTGCAGCCGGTGCGCAATCTCGGCAATCGCGGCATCGGAGAGATATCCGATTTCATCCTGTGCGTACAGCAGCATGGGAATGAGTGCCGAGCGCTTCATCGGATAGAGGGTAACAAGTTTGTCAAAGCGCGCAGCCAGTTCCGGCGAAAAAACGCTGCTCTCTGGTTTTCTATCGGCGGAGATGTTCGTCAGGCTCATGCTTGCACCTTGCGTAGCAGATACTCCACCGCGGCTTCCATGTCCATCCCGGTGCCGAGATTCTGGAATCGAATCATTCCGTCATCGGAGAACCCGAAAGTTTCGTACTCATCGCCCAATTCCACATTCTCGGGGCGAAACTCAGTCGCACACATTCCGGTTCTATTCGGTCCCACGACGTGCAACTTACCCCACGGGCCGAGCACGACAACTTCTGACGTGGAACTTGAGAGAACCCGCAGCGCATGGCCTGGCTGGGCGATGGAATGCATCGCGATGTGCGAACGCAGCAGGGAAGAAAGGGAAGTCCACAGTTCGTCGGCAAGGGCTTTGGATGCGAGGGAGTGTTCCATAGGGAGCAGCCCAATAGCGG
>DASSZI010000110.1:0-16925 GCA_035713565.1 Acidobacteriaceae bacterium
CGCTAGGACTCGTGGACGAGGGGAGTTATGAGGAAGCGCAATTCCAGCTTGCTTCTGGCGACCGGCTGACCTTCGTCTCGGACGGCGTTGTGGAAGCGACCAACGAGAAGGGGGAACTCTTTGGCTTTGCGCAGACCCAGGCTATCAGCAATCAAACGGCACAAGCCATCGCTGATGCCGCCAGGCAATTCGGGCAGGAAGATGACATCAGCGTGGTAACAGTCATGCGTATGCAGGAGGCCATCCATGCGGTCTGAATTTGTGCGGCATCGCTTTTATGGACTCATTAGCCTGTTGTTCCTGTTATCGACCGCACATCTTTCGTTGCGCGCACAAACGCAGCTAGTGCTAGGTAACTCAGCGGTGGAGTTGACCGGGCCATGGAAGTTCCACACCGGGGATGATATGCGCTGGGCCGATCCGAACTTCGACGACTCCGGTTGGGGGACGATGGATCTGACGCCGGCTTCGGGATCGACAAGCTTGATGTACGGTACAGGCGGATTTGTTCCGGGCTGGACAAAGCGCGGCTACCCCGGCTATTCCGGCTTCGCCTGGTACCGGCTGCGGGTCAATATCCAGAATGCGCAGGACGCAAGGGCCGCACTCGCGCTCAAAATGCCAGCCCACTTTGACGATGCCTATCAGGTGTACGTCAATGGCCAGCGTATCGGACAATTTGGCCGTTTTACCAGCCACGGTGTCACCTTCTACTTGTCGCAGCCGAGTGCCCTACCGCTGCCCGACAGCATTCGCCGCGGCCCGGTCACGATTGCCATCCGCATGTGGATGGATGCCGCCACGCCGTTTATAGCTCCAGATGTCGGTGGCCTGCATGGACCTCCTGTACTTGGGCAGCCTTCCTATATTCAGGCCTTGCTGCGTCAGGACTGGGAGGACCTTGATCGCGCTCTTAATGAAGAATTCCTCCTGTCGGCCATCCTTCTACAGGTTCTGTTAGTCGCGTTCGGCCTTTACTGGCTGGATCGCAGTGAGCAAGCATATCTCTGGTTGTGCCTCGTCTGCGCGATCAGCCTATTCTACTCAGTCGTTGTTCTGCTGGGCTACTACACCACCTGGATCGGTCAAACTCCCGTAGAGTTTTTTGAGGATGTAGTTCTGATTCCGGCATACATCGGACTATGGGTGCTCTTCTGGGGATACTGGTTCCGACTGGAACGTATGGCTCGACTGCACCGCGTGGTCTGGGGTCTGGTGCTAGTGCTGGCCGTGGGGATGGCCATGCTTCGCCCACCTCTCTATGGGCGCGCGGTTCCGGTCCAAGCTATCCTCTGGCTCTTGCCTTTTACCGAGGTCTTCAAACTACTGCTGGGCGCGATGCTGGTCTGGGTGACATACCGGGGCATTCGACGAGACAGGACGGAAGGGCTACTTGCCCTACCTGCTGTTGCGCTGGTGTTTCTCTCGCTCTACCAGGAAGACTTGATGGTACTGCATATACCGGTGTCCTTCTTCCCTTTCGGATTCGGTATCACTCTCAGTGACCTCGCTACTATGCTGTCGCTGGGCATCATCACCGTGCTGCTGTTGCGGCGGTTTGTGCAAGACCAGCGGGAGCGGGAACGTATCCGGACGGAGTTGCAGCAGGCGCGTAGCGTGCAGGAAATGCTGATCCCAAAACATACACCGCAAATACCGGGCTTTGCCGTCGAAAGTGTGTACCTTCCCGCCAGTGAAGTGGGCGGGGATTTCTTTCAGGTGCTCCCCGGGGATGACGGCTCGCTGCTGGTCGTGGTGGGAGATGTCAGCGGCAAGGGCCTGAAGGCGGCAATGACGGTCAGTACGATTATCGGAGCCCTGCGCGGCTGTTGTGTGCATGGGCCTGCTGAAGTCCTCGCATATTTGAACCATGTTCTGCATGGGCAGATCAGCGGCTTTGTCACCTGCTGCGCCGCTCGGATTGCTGCCGACGGTGCGATGACACTTGCCAACGCGGGAAACCCAGCTCCGTATTGCAACGGGGAAGAGATGACTGTCGGCGTTGGCCTGCCGCTGGGGATTCTGGACGAGGGCAGCTATGAGGAAACGCACTACCAACTTGCTGCCAACGACCGGCTGACCTTCGTCTCCGATGGCGTCGTCGAGGCCACAAATGAAAAGAGGGAACTCTTCGGCTTCGAGCGGACACAGGCGATCAGCCATCAGCCCGCGCAAGCCATCGCCGAAGCCGCAAAACAATTCGGGCAGGAAGACGACATCAGCGTGTTGTCAGTCATCCGCACGGCAACCATGAAAGCGGCCATTGCATGAAGAGCAAAATTCTATTCGTTCTGCTGCTCATGTTTGCATGCCGTGGACTGGATTCGCAGAATACTCCTGTTCCCGTTCCAGCGAAGCAGCGCATTACGTTAGGCCAGTCGATGGTGGCGCTGCCCGAGTGGAAGTTTCAGCCGGGAGACAATCCAGCCTATGCCCAGCCCGGGTATGACGATTCCGGATGGAAATTGATGAGCATCGAGCCGCGCGCAAACTACCACGATCCATACTTCAGTTCGGATCTATATGTTCCCGGCTGGACAGCCTTGGGGTTTCCAAATCTGACGGGGTACGCGTGGTACCGGGCAAGGTTTCAGGTGACAGGCAGTAATAAGGATCTATGGCTGGAGATGCCGCCGGATGTGGACGACGCCTACCAGGTTTATGCGAACGGCCGGCTGGTTGGATCCATGGGAGACTTTACCGCCAATCATGTAAAAGCATTTTATTCAAAGCCCAAGGCATTTCATCTTCCCGCTCCCGATGCCGAGGGGCGTGTTGTTCTGGCGCTGCGCTTCTACATGCAGCCTGAAAGCGTCCAATGGAACTTCGAGGCGGGCGGAATGCACGCACCGCCGGTCATCGGTCTCTCGCAGGCTGTGGCGCTGCTGCAGCAGCGGAATGAGGACGTCATCCTGCATACTGCTCTTTCCTACCTGCTACTCGGACTGCTGGCCTTGATCGCTGGCACTGCAGCCTTCTGGATCCATCGTATGGACCGGTCGGAGAAGGCTTATTTCTGGCTCGCGTTGGCTTTTGCCATGGAAGCCGTGGCCGCCTCCGGCAACTTTCTGGCTAGTACAACTTACTGGCTGTCCTTCGCTGCGAATGTGTTGATCAACGATCTGACCGGGTCTGCGCTCAGCCCGTTGTTCTGGTTATTTTTCTGGGCATACTGGTTTCGGCTGCGTGCGATCCGGCTGGTGGGTCGCGTGGCATGGACGATTGTATTGCTGGAAGTGTGTACATTTGCATGTTTGCGGCAGCCAGTCATGGGAACACTCATCTCGCTTGGCTGGACGCACGATCTCTGGCTGTTCAGTACGATTTTGCGCATCGCTTTCGCGCTTCTCCTGCTTGCGGTCGCCGGTGACGGAATACGCCGGAACCGGACGGAAGGCTGGATCGCTCTGCCTGCCGTAATATTGCTTGGCATAAACCTTTTTGGCAACGATCTGGAAGTGATTGGGATCCCCGTCGACTACTTCCCGTTCGGCATACATCTGGGTGTCAGCGACATTTCTTTATTTGTACTTATCCTGGTCGTCCTTGGCCTGGTGGTTCGCCGCTTTCTTCAGTCGCAGGCTCGCCAGCGAGAGATGGCTCACGACCTTCAGCAGGCCCAGGAAGTACAGCGAATGTTGATCCCAGCCCATCTGCCGCAGGTTCCCGGTCTGACAATTGAAAGTGTGTATCTGCCAGCGAACGAGGTGGGAGGCGATTTCTTCCAGATACTGCCACATGCTACCGACGGCAGTGTATTGATTGTCGTGGGCGATGTGAGCGGCAAGGGACTGAAGGCGGCGATGACTGTCAGCGCGATCGTCGGAGCGCTGCGAAATGAGACTTCACGTCAGCCAGCGGAGGTGTTGGAGCACTTGAATTGCGTGCTGCATGGACAGATCAAGGGCTTCGCCACCTGCTGTGCCGCAACGATCAGCGCCAAAGGCACAATGGCCATTTCCAATGCCGGACACATTCCGCCGTACCGCAATGGAGAAGAGATGGCATTGGCTTGCGGGTTGCCGCTGGGGATTCTCGCTGAAGGCAGCTATGAGGAAACGCTCTACCAGCTTGCTCCCGGCGACCGGCTTACCTTCGTCTCGGATGGTGTCGTCGAGGCCACCAACCACAACAGGGAACTGTTCGGCTTTGAGCGAACCCAGGCGATCAGCAGCCAACCCGCACAAGCCATCGCGGAAGCGGCTAGGAATTTCGGGCAGGAAGACGACATTTCAGTGCTGGCGGTCTGCATGTCGGCGGGCGTGGTCGAGTGAATTGCTGCAAAAACAGTGCAGAAAGAGGGTATTTTGCTGGATGTTACGGTGCCGGAACGGTATACTTACTAGGTGACTCCAATTGCCGAAGGTCTTCTTCCCGTTGCTCCCCGCGACACGACGGATCGCAGGATTTTGTTGCTGAAGCCGCGAGGGTTTTGCGCCGGTGTGGTGCGCGCCATTGATGTGGTTCAGATCGCGCTGGAGACATTTGGTGCCCCTATTTACGTACGCCGGGAGATTGTTCACAACCGGTTCGTTGTCAATGACCTGGCCGCAAAAGGGGCCATTTTCGTCCACGATATCGACGAAGTTCCGGAAGGAGCGCGCGTCATCTATAGTGCGCACGGAGTATCTCCAGCAGTGCGTGAAATCAGCAAGCAGCGCAAACTGAAGGTGATTGATGCGACCTGTCCACTGGTGACCAAAGTGCATGTGGAAGCCGTGAAGTTCGCCCGGCAAGGCTATTCCCTGGTGCTTATCGGACATCGGGACCACGATGAAATCGAAGGCACTCTGGGTGAAGCGCCGGAGGAGACCCAGGTCGTTTCCACTGTGGAAGAAGTGGCTGCTCTTCAGGTACCCGATCCTGACCGCGTCGCCTATCTTACGCAGACCACGCTGAGTCTGGATGAAGCGCGGGACATTATTCACGCGCTGAAGTCCAAATTCCCCAGAATCGTAGGCCCTCATTCTCAGGACATTTGCTATGCAACGGAAAACCGCCAGGTAGCCGTTAAAAATGTGGCCCATCAGGCCGACCTGGTGCTGGTCGTGGGGTCGAACAATAGTTCCAACTCCAATCGACTGGTGGAGGTTTCGCGCAATCTCGACACGCTGGCTTATCTCATTGATAACTCGGACGCGATCCGTCCCGAGTGGCTGGAAGAAGCGCATACCGTCGCAGTTACGGCGGGAGCCTCTGCTCCGGAAATTCTGGTGCAGGATGTGATCAATTATCTGCAGCGAAATGGCTTTGGATCCGTCGAAGAGGTAGAGGTGATGCCGGAGAACGTTCGCTTTGGGCTGCCGCCGGAAATCGTGCGAGCGATCACGTCTGCGCCAGCGCAGGGGTCATCCGCATCGCGCTGATGCTTATCTTGTTCGCGGTCTTCACTTTGTGAACGCCATTCAGAGGTCTGATCCGGACTCGGGTTCGCTGTCACGAATCCGGCCGTGATGGTCAACATCTAATGAACCAGGGCGCATAATCCGTTGATAGATTCTTCTCAGCAAGTCAGTCGCGCCGCCGCAGTCCGGTTCGGCAGGCTGGACGCCAGTCTGGACCACGTTGAAAGCGCGATTGCGTCTGCGCGTGATTTTCTGCTCGAGCAGCAGTACCCGGAAGGCTACTGGTGCGGCGAATTGGAAGCGGACACAACGCTGGAATCCGATTATGTAATGCTGCACACTTTGCTAGGCACCGGCGATGAAGGCCGAATGAAGCGCGCACTGCAGGAAATTCTGAGTCATCAGAATGAGGATGGCGGCTGGAGTATCTATCGCGGTGGGCCATCCAATATCAGCGCAACGGTGAAGGCCTACTTTGCTTTCAAGCTGATGGGATGGTCGCCGGAACATCCTGTGCTCGCCAAGGCGCGAGAGTGGACACTGGCTCACGGCGGTGCCGTCGAAATCAACACGTATACCAAGCTCTATCTCTGTTTCTTCGGGCAGTACGATTACAATGCCGTCCCGGCGATACCGCCAGAGATTGTGCTGTTTCCCAAGTGGTTTTACTTCAATATTTATGAAATCTCCTCCTGGTCGCGCACAATTCTGGTGCCCTTGTCGATCGCTTATGCGAAAAAGCCGTTCAAAAAAATTCCGCCGGAACACGGGATTGAAGAGCTTTTTGTAGGCGGCCGGAAAAAGGCTAACCTGCATCTGCGGTGGGACAGCCGGGTTTTCACTTGGCGGAACATGTTTCTGGTGCTTGACCGGGCGATCCACTGGGCAGAGCGGATCCACGTGCGGCCGCTACGGGCGATGGCTCTGAAGCGGGCCGAGAGATGGATGTTGGAGCACGTAGAGAGGTCCGACGGCCTGGGCGCAATCTACCCTGCCATGCTGAACGCCATCATTGCGCTTCGGTGCCAGGGCTATTCTCTGGATGATCCCCAGGTCATTCGCGCTCTGGATGAATTTGAGAAACTTGGGATTGAAGAGGATGGGCTGGGCGGCAATCCTCGTGAGCCGGCCTTCCGCATGCAGCCATGTATGTCTCCGGTTTGGGACACTGCCTATGCCATGTTCGCCCTGGGTGAGTCCGGCGTTCCCAAAGATGACCCCCGCTTGCTGCGAGCCGCAGACTGGATGCTGTCCAAGGAAGTGCGGCACAAGGGAGACTGGACGGTCAAGGTGCCGAACATTGAGCCCGGCGGATGGTACTTCGAGTTCAACAATGAGTTTTATCCAGATGTTGATGATTCAGCGCAGGTTTTGCTCGCTCTGAATAAAGTCGACAATCCGCGTGAGCGCTACCAGTACGATGTGTCGCAGCGCGCGATCCGCTGGATATGGGCGATGCAGTGCCGGAACGGTGGCTGGGCGAGTTTCGACAAAGACAACACCAAAATGATTTTCCAGCACATCCCATTTGCCGACCATAACGCGATGCTGGATCCGCCGACGGTGGATATTACCGGACGCGTGCTGGAGATGCTGGCAGCCTATGGGGTGACGAAGGACGATCCCCGCGTTCAGCGGGCCATTGCATTCATCTATCGCGAGCAGGAGAGCGATGGAAGTTGGTTTGGGCGCTGGGGAGTGAACTATCTCTATGGAACTTTCCTCGTTTTGCGAGGACTGGAAGCCATGGGCATCTGGAACCATGAGCCGCAGATACAACAGGCGGCGGAGTGGATCCGAATGGTGCAGAATTCGGACGGCGGATGGGGCGAAAGCTGCGCCAGTTATGATGACCCGACCCTGCGCGGCGTTGGGCCGAGCACGGCCTCGCAGACTGCGTGGGCGATTCTTGGACTGCTTGCTGCGGGAGATACGCGGAGCGATTCGGTAGCGAAAGGTGTTCGGTGGCTGCTGCAGCAGCAGAATCCGGACGGTTCATGGAGCGAAAAGGAGTATACGGGAACTGGCTTCCCCCGAGTCTTTTATCTCGCTTACCACATGTATCGAGACTATTTCCCCATGCTGGCGCTGACCACGTATCGTAGGGCCATGCAGACGGAATCTATGGGGAAGGCCAGCTAAATGTCTGGCCTGAGGGCGCAGAAGTTTGAATTCCCGGCACCACAGAATCGAAAAAGGGTATGTTGTACGTAGATTCGACGGGGATAGCAGTTTAAGGAGAATCTGAATGGCAGTGCCAATTTCTCAAATGTGGACGGTAGCGACCTACGTCTTGCGCCAGCGTTGGAACGGACGGAAACAGTATCCGCTGGTGCTGATGCTGGAGCCGCTCTTCCGCTGCAATCTGGCCTGCGCCGGCTGCGGAAAAATTCAATATCCTGCGCACATCCTTAAGAAGGAATTGACGCCGGACCAGTGCTTCCACGCCGTAGAGGAGTGTGGTGCGCCCATGGTCTCGATCCCCGGCGGCGAGCCTTTGCTGCACAGCCGGATTGGGGAAATCGTCGAGGGTCTGGTTGCCCGAAAAAAATATATCTATTTATGTACGAATGCATTGCTGTTGAAGGAGAAGATCGATCAGTTCAAGCCCAGTAAGTACCTCACTTTCTCTGTGCATCTGGATGGGCAGCGCGAACATCACGACCTTTCCGTATGCCGCGAAGGCGGCTACGACGTGGCGGTAGAGGGTATCAAGGAGGCTCTCCGCCGAGGATTCCGGGTCACCACAAACACCACGTTATTCGACGGAGCGGATCCAAACAGTGTGCGGGCCTTCTTTGATGAAGTGATGTCGCTTGGCGTGGAAGGCATGGTCCTCTCGCCTGCGTACACCTATGACAAGGCCCCCGATCAAAAGCATTTCATGGGACGGGCCCGATCGCGCCGGCTGTTCCGGGCCATACTCTCCAATCGCAAGAAATCCTGGAAGTTCAATATGTCACCGCTGTTCCTGGAATTCCTGATGGGCAAGCGCGATTATCAATGTACCCCATGGGGTTCGCCAGCATACAACATCTTCGGCTGGCAGAAGCCCTGTTATCTCCTGCAGGATGGTTATGCGGACAGCTTTGATGAATTGCTGCGTACGACGGAGTGGTCGCACTACGGAACGGAGTCAGGCAATCCAAAATGCGCGAATTGCATGGTCAGTTGTGGCTATGAGCCTTCTGCGGTGAACCACGGGTTTGGGTCGGTTCGCGGATTTCTTGGGATGGTCAAAGCAACACTGTTTCGCAAATATCCCGATCGTGGAGCGCTCGCCCTGCTGAACGAACCCATGAAGCCTGTTCACGCGATGAATCCGCTGGTTCAGATTGCAAACCCCTCCAGGGAGCTAGAGGAGACCCGCGTATGATCGAGTCTCCCATGAAGCGCACTCCTGATCCTGACGCGCTGGAAGTCGCCCCGGGAGCAGAGCGTGAGGTTTTAGAAGGATGGATTCCGTCTCTCGCTACGGAAGAAGAAACGCGCGAAGCATTAGAGCAGGCGTTCGATTACCGCGGAGATGTGACGATTACGTTGAAAACGGGGCTTCGCGTGGAGGGCTATGTTTTTGATCGACATTCCGCGCCTCGCATGCACAATTCCGTCGTCCGTCTGATGCCCAAAGACTCTGCTGAGCGTATTGCCATCCCGTATTCGGAGATTGCCGCCCTCGCGTTTACCGGCCGCGATACCGCAGCGGGAAAAAGCTGGGAAGCCTGGATGAAAAAATACTGGGAGAAAAAGGCAGCCGGGGAAAAAAACATCGGTATTCAACCAGAAGCTCTGGATTGATCGATTCGAAAGCGGCCTTTCCGACCGTCGGCGGCTGACGGCGTTACAGCCTTTCCCTTATTGGGTTGCTTACAAGCTGTTCAGGCCGATTCGGTGGAAGCTCGCCGCAGACCTTCAACCCAGTGATTTTTCCTGTTTTCAGGTTTCACTCTCATGCGAGTTTTCCTTACTGGAGCGACCGGATTCCTCGGCAGTCACGTTGCTCAGGCTCTTGATGCTGATGGCGCTGAATTGCGCCTGTTGACTCGCCGCTCCAGTCGTACTGCCCATCTAGAGGGTTTGCGTGCTGAACTCGTCGTCGGAGATCTGGTTCAACCGGAGAGCTTTCGAACGGCCATCGCGGATTGCGACGCCCTGATTCACGTCGCCGCTGATTACCGCTTATGGGTACGCGATCCGAAAGCAATGTATGCCGCAAATGTTGAGGGGACTCGCGTGCTGCTGCAGATGGCGAGAGAAGCCAACGTCCGCCGTGTTGTGTATACCTCCAGTGTCGCCACCATGGGGTTTCGACGGGATGGTACGGTTGTCGATGAGCAGAGTCCCGTCTCCCTCAAGGACATGATTGGCCACTACAAGCGATCCAAGTTTCTGGCAGAGCAGGCAGTCGTGGAAGAGGCTCGCTCCGGACAGCACGTTGTCATTTTGAACCCGACGACGCCAATCGGTACCCAGGATTCCAAGCCCACGCCGACGGGTCGGATCATCGTAGACTTTCTGAATCGCAGGTTTCCCGCTTACGTCGATACCGGATTGAATCTGGTTGATGTACGTGATGTTGCCGCGATGCATTCGACGGCGCTGGAACAGGGAACTTCAGGAGATCGCTACATTCTTGGCGGAGAGAATCTGACCCTGAAACAAATCTTGGACCGACTGGCTACGATGACCGGATTGCCTTCGCCGAAGGTTCAGGTTCCGCACGCGCTGGCAATGTCCTTCGCATTCTTTGATGAATGGATTACGGGACGATTGCGGGGATCTGAGCCGCGGGCAACCGTAGAAGCAGTCCGGATGGGAAAGAAGAAGATGTTTGCCAGTTCGGCAAAGGCGGAGCGCGAGTTAGGTTACCGTCCGGGCCCGGTGGACGCGGCTTTGCGTTCCGCAATCGACTGGTTTCGAGCGAATGGCTATGCGCCAGCATGAGTTCATCCGGCCATTCTGATAAGCCTTCCAGAATCGCAATCCTGGCTGCTTTGCCGCGTGAGTTGGAACCACTGGTGCGTGCATGGCCTGGGCGCAGCAAGTCGCGACAGGAAGGCTTCTGGATTGCCGAGTGTGATCGCGCGATCGCTGTCTGTGCTGGCATGGGTGCGCTGCGCGTTCAGCGGGCATTTGAATATGCGCTGGCCAAGGGACCTGTTGAGCTGGTCATTTCGGCCGGATACGCCGGTGCGTTACGTCCAGAGATTCCCGCCTCACAAGTTTTCTGGCCCTCCATGGTGCTCGATGGGTATACTGGCGAGCGGTATGTCTGCCCGGAGGGAAGCGGCACATTGGTCACCACCGATCGCGTTCTGCAGCACGCAGAGAAAGTCCGGATGGCAGCTCGCTGGAATGCTGATGTGGTCGATATGGAAGCAGCAGCGGTGGCGAAGCTGGCGAATACCTGCGGAGTGCCGTTTCGTGCCCTGAAAGTAGTGAGCGATGCACTGGAAGAAAGGCTGCCGGACTTGGATTGCTTTGTGGATCAACGCGGAGGTTTTCGCGAAGCGGCCTTCGCGGCGCAGCTGGTATTGCATCCCCAGTTGATTCCTGCAGCGATTCGAATGGGCCGTAATGCGGCGCGAGCTTCCCGTACCATGGCACAAGAGTTGCGCATTTTCCTGGAACGGACAGATTAAAATGAGTACTGTGACCCTTGCAGCGAAACCGATCAGTTCCCAAATTCCAGCCAGCATGCTTGCCGCCGTCTATAGGGGGGTCAACCATGTGCGCGTCGAAACAGTTCCGGTTCCTGAAATTGGACCGGGAGAGGTGTTGGTACGAATCGACACGTGCGGAATTTGTGGAACAGACCTGAAGAAGATTCATACCGGCTCGCATTCCGCGCCAAGAATCTTTGGCCATGAGATGGCCGGAACTATCGCGGCCGTCGGAGACAATGTTTCCAATTGGAATGTAGGGGACCGGGTAATGGCTTTCCATCACAGCCCCTGCCGGAATTGCTATTATTGCCGTAAAAAGACATTCGCGCAGTGCGAACTCTACAAGCGCGTCGGATGCACTGCGGGATTCGAGCCCTCCGGAGGCGGATTCGCAGAATACATTCGAGTGATGGACTGGATCGTTCGGGATGGGTTGGTCCGTATTCCTGACCATGTGCCTTTTGAGCAGGCGGTTTGGATCGAGCCGGTGAATACCTGCTTCAAAGCGATCTGCAATCTAAAACTGGCCAGCGACGAGACGGTGCTTGTGATCGGGCAGGGGCCAATCGGCATTCTCCTGGCTGCATTGGCGCGGCGGACGGGTGCGACTGTGCTGACGTCTGACCTTTATGCCGAGCGGCATGAAGTTGCTTCGGGATACGGTTTGAAGTATCCGATCCATGCCGGTCAGGAGGACGTGATCGCGGCGGCCAAAAAGCACACCGAACAACGCGGGGCCGATGTGGTGATTGTCGCCGTCGCGGGCAACGCGTTGATTCGTACGGCTATGGATGCCGCTCGGCCTGGAGGCCGCATTCTCTTGTTTGCGGCGACCCAGCATGGCGAGGCAATCGTCGACCCGGCAGCCATTTGTATGGACGAAAAGTCACTCTTGGGTTCCTATAGTTCCTCCGCCGAGTGTCAGGACGAGGCTGCCCGGCTTGTGCTGGAGGGATATGGCAATGGTTTCGACCTGACCCGTATGATTTCCCACCGCTTTTCCATGGAACAGGCTGGTGAAGCCATCATGTTTGCTTCCGAGCCCAAAGCCAGCTCAATGAAGGTTGTGATTCGGCCGTGACTATTTCGCAGGATCGCTATCCAACTCTATATGGCCGATGAAATGAAAGCTGCCGTTCTGTACGGCAAGCAGGATGTACGGATTGAAAGGCTGCCGGTGCCGCTTGCCGGCCCCGGTGAACTGGTGGTGCGCGTTCACGCGACATTGACCTGCGGCACCGATCTCAAGGTTTATCGCCGCGGGTATCACGCGAAGATGCTGCAGCCGCCTATCTCCTTCGGACATGAACTGGCCGGGACCGTTTCTCAGGTGGGTGAGGGTGTGACCGGATTTCAGAAGGGAGATCGTGTCGTGGCGCTCAACTCCGCACCCTGCGGCACATGCTACTTCTGCCGCCGGGAGCAGGAGAATCTTTGTGATGATTTGCTGTTCAACAACGGCGCGTATGCGGAGTACATCCGCATTCCGCCCCGAATTGTGGAGAAAAACACCCTGCAGGTTCCCCCGCACCTTCCGCTGGAACACGCAGCCATGACCGAGCCGCTGGCCTGTGTGATTCAGGGCATGGATGAGACGGCTGCCCGGCCAGGCGACCGGATTGTGGTGATCGGAGCGGGTCCAATTGGCCTGATGTTTGTGCATCTCGCTTCTCTCATGGGAATCGAAGTGATCTCCGTGGTCAAGCGCGAGGAGCAAATAGAGATCGCCCGCAGCTTTGGTGCGAAAGAGGTGGTGCAAATCACATCTAGCAAGGATGTCATTGCGAGCGTGAGGGCGCTGACGCCGGATGACCGTGGAGCCGACGCCGTTATTGAGGCTGTCGCTTCACCGGAAGCCTGGCAGTGGGCCATCGATATGGTTCGCAAAGGAGGAACAGTCAACTTTTTTGGCGGATGCGAGGCCGGCACGGTGGTCCGGCTGGATACCAATCGGCTGCACTACAACAGTCTTAGCCTGCGGGCCAGCTTCCATCACCGCCCGTCCGTATGCCGCCGCGCCTTCGAATGGATTGCGAATGGACACTTTGCCAGCGAGAAGTTTTTAACTGGCCGCGCTCCGCTGGAACAATTGGTTCCCGTGTTGGAGCGCATGATGCATCGCTCTAAAAAATTTTCTGCCGGCAAAGTTCAGATCGCGGATATCAAAACGGCGATATTTCCAGGAGAGTTTCTGTGTGAGCGCTAAGCCGCTATCTTGTGGAGTGCGCCACCGCAAACCAGGAAAGCAGATCTCGTCTTCAAGGTCAGGTTGAATCAGGTGATTGCTACCGCTTCTTCTCGTCAAAATGGATTTCCGGACGGATTTCACGGGCCCGACTCCGCCGCCGCGACTTTGTTGCAGGCGGGTTGGAGAAAACTGCCAGCGCAATATCGAATGCCGGAGCGTATACCGACGCTGGCCGAGGCGCAGGACTTCTGTCGCAGGCTGGCCGAATCTCACTATGAGAATTTCCATGTAGCCACCTGGTTTTTGCCGAAGAAACTGCGCCCGCATTTTCAGAGTATTTATGCCTACTGCCGAATTTCCGACGACCTGGGCGATGAGGTCGGAAATGCTGCGGAATCTCTTGCCCTGCTCGATTTCTGGAACGCGGAGCTCGATGCGTGTTATCGCGGCGAATGCCGCCATCCGGTATTCGTCGCGCTAGCCGAGACGATCCGCGTGTGCAGCATTCCCAAAGAGCCGTTTGCAGACCTGCTCATAGCTTTTCGTCAGGATCAAAAGGTGTCGCGCTACTCCACGATGGACGATGTTCTCGACTATTGCCGCTACTCGGCCAATCCAGTAGGGCGGCTGGTGCTGTACGCCTGCGGGTACCGCGACGAGGAACTTTTTGAGCTTTCCGACCATACCTGCACAGCTCTGCAACTTGCCAATTTCTGGCAGGACGTTCGAGAAGATGAGCGGCGCAATCGCATTTATCTGCCGCAGTCGGATATGCACCGTTTCGGGGTTACTGAGGAGCAAATCCGTCAACGCCGATTCTCGCCACAATTCGGCGCGTTGATGGAATATGAAGTCGGTTATGCCCGAGAATTGTTTGATCGCGGAAGCGCTCTACCGGACCGCGTTGATAGGGCGCTCGCTCTCGATCTTAAGCTATTCACCCGCGGCGGGCAGGAGATTCTTCGCGCCATCGCTCGCCAGAGATTTGACGTTCTGCAGGCGCGGCCTGTCATTTCAAAGCCGCGCAAGGCTTTGCTATTGCTGCGCGCAATGTGTGGCAAGCTGTTTGCGAGACCGGCCGCGTGAGCCAACCTGAACCGCCACCTGAAGAACTTTCCATTGAAGGCGCGTATGCAGTGTGTGAATCCATTGCACGCCAGGAAGCCAAAAATTTTTATTATGCATTCCGGGTGCTGCCCCGGCGCAGAAGGGCGGCAATTTGCGCCGTGTACGCCTTCATGCGGCATGCGGATGACCTTGCAGACGACGAGCGACTGCCGTCGGAACAGCGCTTGCAAAACACTCAGCAGTGGGTAAAAGCCTGGCATCGCGCTGCAACAGGTGAGCCGACCAGCAATCCAGTCTTCCTCGCTTTACGCGATGCGCAGGCTCGGTTCAATATCTCAACGGAATTGCTCGACCAGTTGTTGCAGGGGACAATGATTGATCTGACCGCAGCGACTTCGGACGCTGCAAATGTACCCGCGCGCGCGGAGTATATCTCTGCGGAAGGGAAGAAATTCGCCGTCTATCGAGACTTCAATGGGCTCTATCGCTACTGCTATTACGTGGCTTCCGTCGTCGGGCTGGTTTGCATCAAGATCTTCGGCTACAACGACCCTCAAGCAGAAAAACTGGCCGAAGAAACAGGCATAGCTTTTCAACTCACCAACATTCTGCGCGATGTTAGCGAGGATGCAGCAACAGGAAGGATTTACCTGCCGCTAGAGGATTTGCAGCAGCATGAGGTCGCGATCGAGGAGTTGACTGCGCACGTGGGAAATCGTGACCTGGCCCCGCAGGTGCGCAGTCTAATGCAGATGGAAGCTGCGCGCGCACGTCACTATTACAAGGCGGCCAACGATCTCCTCCCGATGATTGCGCCCGAGGGTCGTGCCGCGCTATGGGTGCTGGTGACGATCTATCGAAGACTTTTGCAGCGTATTGAAGCCGCTGACTATCAGGTTTTTTCTGCGAAGATAAAAGTATCGACGGCGGAGAAAATCTGGATTCTGCTGCGCGGGTTCTGGATGAGCTTGCGTCTGCGGGCTATGTCACGACAGGAATGAAGACACGCGGAAACGAGTCAGGATCACGCTGGTGACTGTCCCCAGGAACATCAACTCGAAACACGATCCCCGAGCTAGGACCACTGCGGACGTCGCCGTTGTCGGCGGCGGACTGGCTGGTCTGGCTGCGGCCACTGTGCTTGCCGACTCCGGATATCACGTTCACCTGATTGAGCGCCGTCCCTACGTGGGTGGACGCGCTTCCTCTTATGAGCATCCAGGCACGGGCGAAGTCATCGATAACTGCCAGCATCTTCTGCTGGGCGCATGCACCAACCTGATCGCATTTTACGAAAAGCTTGGGCTTCAGGATCGCATTCGTTGGTTCGACCGTTTCACGTTTCTGGAACCCGGCGGACGACGCACGCATCTTGCTCCCGGAATTTTGCCCGCTCCCTTTCATAACTCTTCGTCCTTTATGCGCGCGCACGCATTCACCATGGCTGACAAAGCTGCCATTGGTCGCGTGATGCTCGCTTTGCTTCCAGGTGTACCGGAAGACTCTTCAGAAAACTTTGGCGACTGGCTGATGCGTCAGGGGCAAACTGCGGGCGCAATCGAGCGCTTCTGGAAGCCGCTGATGAACAGCGCATTGAATGATGATCTGGATCGTTTGTCTATCCATTATGCGGCAAAGGTGATTCGCACCTCTTTCATGAGTTCTCCGCGAGCCGGCCAGATGGGATTTCCGACGATTCCTCTAAGCGATCTGTACGGCCATGCAATTGGCTACATTGAACAACGCGGCGGAGAAGTGAACTTGCGAACCAGCGCAGAGGCTGTGAACTGGAATGCTGAGAGACAGCGCTGGGACGTACGGTGTGCGGAAGGAACTTTGGAGGCCGATTTTGTGGTGGTGGCACTCCCTTTTGAAGGGATGCAAAAGCTGCTTTCTGCTATGCCGCAGTGCATCGAGGAGCACGGCGTCGATATTCGCGAGCGCCTGCAGCATTTCCAGCACTCGCCCATCACCGGGATCCATTTGTGGTTCGATCGAAAAATTACGGACATGGAACATGCTGTCCTGCTGGATACCACGATTCAGTGGATGTTCAACAAGACGCTTCTGCAGCCCGAGAAGCGGGCCAGGGTCTCCGGCGATTACCTGGAACTGGTTGTGAGCGCTTCCAAAACGCTGGTCAACAAATCAAGACAGGAGATTATTGACCTGGCATTGCTGGAGCTTGCGCAGTTTTTCCCCGCAGTGCGTGACGCGAACCTCGTGAAGGCGGCGGTTGTAAAGGAAGTGCGCGCGACCTTTTGCGTTACCCCTGGTCTGGATGTCCATCGTCCAGGCCCTGTTACCGGATGGCCTGGCCTGTTTTTAGCAGGGGATTGGACCGCCACCGGCTGGCCTTCCACAATGGAGGGTGCGGTGCGCAGCGGGTATCTGGCGGCCGAAGCACTGACGCAATCCGCGGGAGAACCGCAAAGCTTTCTCCACCCCGACCTGCAGCCAACGGGGTTGATGCGCCTTTTGAGGTAGTTTCAGCGGGCAAGAAAGAACACGCCTGCACAGACACATACGGCTGCGAGCCATCTTCTGGTGTCGACATTTTCTTTCAGAATCCACTTAGCTGCAAAGGCATTGGTGACGAAGGTGAGCGCAGCGGAAGCGGGCGCGACCAAGCTGACGTCTGCCCAGCTCAGCGCAAAG
>DASSZI010000111.1:0-14221 GCA_035713565.1 Acidobacteriaceae bacterium
AGGGGACTTGACTCGAACATCTCGGCTCGGTGTGCTGTCCGCCAGTCCGGAACGCCTAAAGAGCCTCGGCGGGTTCCCACCGTCTTAGGACGGGTTCACCGGCGCATCATCCCACGGCCCCGTGGGTCGGTTTTCTGCTGAATTGGTCCGCTGCGGAGGATTTCTGGGTTTAGCTGCAATTTGGTTTTCTTTCCAATTCTGTTCTACTGCAACATGTGTATCCCCGGTTATTTCAGTTCGGTCCCTTCACCCTCCCCACATACGGGGTGTTCGCGGCAGTCGGCCTGGTCGCGGGTCTGACCCTCGCTGCACGAACCGCCGCGCGGCTGGGTATCGGCTTCGACAGGATGTGGAGCTTCTCCCTGACGACGGTACTGAGTGCCATCCTGGGAGCGCGCGTGCTGCTGATTGCGGGGAACTGGCGCGATTTTCTCTCTTATCCAATGGTCATGCTGAGCATTGCGATGCCGCGCACGATTGGCCTGATGCTGACCGAAATCGGACTGGGCGTGACTGCGGGCCTACTCTACATGACAGTGAATCGAATGCCGTGGCTGCGCACGCTGGATGCCGCTGCGCCGGGATGGGCGTTTGGCCAGGCGATGCTCGCGATGGGATGCTTTTTTGCCGGGTGCAACTACGGCGCTCCAACGGCTGAGCCATGGGGCGTCACCTTCCATAGCCGCTGGGCTGCCATGTGGAATGGCACTCCGCTGGGGATCAAGCTGCAACCAGTGCAAATCTATGCAGCCCTTATCCAGATTGCACTGACCCTGCTACTGCTGGTGTGGCTGCCGCGCGTCCGGCAGAGCGGCGAGCTGGCTGGGATATGGATGTTCCTGTCCGGGCTGACAGGATTTTATAGCGATTTTTTTCGTGGCGACAATCGCTTGTTGATCCTCAAGGGTGCGCTGTCCCTGACCCAGGCAATCGATTTCTGCCTGGTGGTTGTTGGAGCACTCCTGCTGCTGGAGCGGAGCAAGAAGTCCTTTGCCCAGGGTGCGCCGCCGGGTGAGGCGAAGCAATGACCCGGCCGTTTGGAGAGGACGAAGAAGCTGAAGAAAGCCCGGGCACAGCCCCGGCAGGCGTGGTGCAAAGCTTTCTGGTTGGTCCGGCGGATGCTGGTGACCGGCTAGACCAGTATCTGACGGTACGATTGTCCGACGTGAGCCGGGCCAGGGTGCAGCAGCTCATTGAGCAGCAGAGAGTGCTGGTCGACGGTCACGCGATAAAATCCGGCGGCAAGCTGCGTGCGGGAATGACTGTCGTGGTGACGGGCGAAGCGGCAGTTCCGCCCTTGCGCGCCGAAGCCGAAGACATCCCGCTCGAGATCGTGTATGAGGATGAATCTCTGGCGGTGGTGAATAAACCGGCCGGCATGATGGTCCACGCCGGCTCGGGTGCGACGGAGGATGCACGCAACAGGGGTACGCTTGTGAACGCACTGCTGTACCACATGGCTTCTCTGTCCAACACGGCGGGAACGCTGCGGCCGGGCATTGTCCATCGACTCGACAAGCAGACCAGCGGGCTAATTGTGGTGGCGAAGAATGATCGCACGCATCGCAAGCTGGGAGAGATGTTCGCCCAGCGCCAGATTCACAAGACCTACCTTGCGCTGGTGCATGGCCGCGTCAAGCTGGAGCGGGAAACGTTGAACGCTCCTATCAGCCGCGACCATCTCCGGCGGACCCGCATGACGACGCGCCATACGGAGGGCCGAGCGGCAATCACGCACTATCGGGTACTGCAGCGGTTTGCCACGGAATTCGGACATTTCACCTTGCTGGAGGTAAAAATTGAGACTGGCCGCACGCACCAGATTCGCGTTCACCTCTCGTCAATTGGCCATCCGGTGGCCGGGGATACGCTCTATGGAGCGTCTCGCGTGATTCTGCCGCTACTCGAAATGCCAGCCAGCAAGTTGCAAAGAGAGGCCGCTGAGAAGAATGCGCTCGCGCTGGAGCGAAATTTCCTGCATGCTGCCGCTTTGCAGTTCACCCATCCAGAGACCGGTCAAATCATGGAGTTAAGCGCGCCTTTGCCTGTCGATCTGACGCAATTTCTTCAGCGGCTGCAACCTGAAGCGGTGCCGAGGGCGTCCGACAGGGGAGCAGAGCTGGCACTGCTAAAATCAAAACGATGATCCGCTGGAAATCGATGGGCTGC
Source organism: Acidobacteriaceae bacterium (assembly GCA_035713565.1). Taxonomy (GTDB): domain Bacteria; phylum Acidobacteriota; class Terriglobia; order Terriglobales; family Acidobacteriaceae; genus JAKAAZ01. The sequence goes on from DASSZI010000111.1 coordinate 2,170, forward strand.
GACCGCGGCTACGCTCACCGCAGAAGCACGGAAGTGTACGGATGGGCCGCGACAGCATTTCTCCTGGTCACATTCGCGCTGGCGGCGCCTTGTTCCAGGGCAGCCCAAAGCACGCCTGCCCCCCCGCCGCCGTCGGGATCCCAGCCGGCTGCCACCCAACCGCAACAGCAACAGCAGCAGCAGCCCTTGCCCCAAGCGGTGCAGGCGAACGGGCAGAACGGCAATGGAGCCTTCACCATCACCAGCGTGGTGAATGAAGTCAACCTCCTGTTTACCGTGACCGACAAGCATGGCCATTTCATTCGCAATCTGAAGGAGAGCGACTTCTCCCTGCTGGACGATCGAATGCCTCCTGCAGAAGTCTACAGCTTTACGCAGCAGACGAACTTGCCGTTGCGGGTTGGTCTGATGATCGACTCCAGCAACTCCATCCGGTCCCGCTTCCATTTCGAGCAGAGCGCAGCGACCGAATTTCTGCTGGAGATTTTGCGCCCGCAGTTCGATAAGGCATTTGTGATGGGGTTCGACGTGACGCCGGATATAACGCAGCCATTTACGAACAATGCTGATCTGCTGAGTGCCGGAATCCGCAAGCTGGCACCTGGCGGAGGAACGGCCCTCTATGACGCTGTGTATACCGCCTGCAAGACCGAACTCCTGCCGTTGCGGGGGCCTACAGCCCTGCGCAAAGCTATCATTCTGGTTTCTGACGGGGATGACAATCAGAGCCACGCCACTCTGGATGACGCTGTCAAGATGTGCCAGCGCGCCGACACCATCATTTATGCGATCAGCACCAACGATAGCCCAACCCGCGATCGGGGCGATGAGATTCTGAAAGACATGGCCCTCGTGACCGGCGGAAGCGCGTTCTATCCGCCACGCATTGAGCAGGTTGCGGAGGCGTTCGAGAGTATTCAGGACGAGTTGCGCAGCCAATATTCGCTGGTCTACAAGCCGGCGGACTTCAAAGCCGACGGTGCATTCCGGCCGATATTTTTAACTGCTTATGACAAAAAGTACAAAGTGCGCGTGCAAAAAGGCTACTTTGCACCCTCTCCTACGCCGTAAGCGGAGGTCGTCACGTCAAAAGCACTCGTACGGTCTGTCCTTCCTCAAGACCATCGCAATCTTCCGGCACGATGACGTAGCAGTTAGCGCGGGCGTTCGCAGCCAGGTCCCCGGAACCTTGCGTTCTGACCGGAGTAGCCGTGGGATCGCTTCCGTTGGTCTCCAGAAACGCCGGAAGAAAACGGGTCAGGCCAGCTTTCACGCGCAGGTTGCCTCCAAGTTTTGCGAGTGCAACGTCCGGTTGCCAATTTTGCTCGCCCGCGAGGGAGGACAGCAGGGGCTCGACGAAGACCCGGAACGTGACCATGGCAGAGACTGGATTGCCAGGCAGGCCAAAGAAGTACCGGGCGGTTCGCTCGCCCGAAGCGGGTAATCTGCCGAAAACCACAGGCTTGCCCGGCTGCATCTTCACGCCGGTAAAGAAGAACTCGGCGCCCAGGGAATCGAGAACTTCTTCCACCAGGTCATATTTGCCCATGGAAACGCCGCCGGTCAGCAGTAACAGAGGAGCAGCGGCCAAGCCTCGCTGGATGCTGGCGGACAGCGCCTCTTTCTGGTCGGGAGCTGCGTTCTGACGGAAGGGAAGGCCACCCGCGCGTTGAACCAGCGCGGTGAGCGCATAGCTGTTGGAATCGTAGATCTGGTGGGGGAGAATCTCGGCCCGGCTGGTGGTCTGCTCGACCAATTCGTCCCCGGTGGCCAAGATTGCGACCCTGACCTGGGGGAACACATCCAGGGAAGCTCGCCCGCATGCGGCCGCCAGGGCGATTTCTGACGCCCTTAGTCGCCTGCCCGCCTGCAGCAGGACCTCTCCCTGCCGCGCTTCCATTCCACGCCGGACGACATTTTCTCCGGGCGACAGAGTCCTTCCCGTCTGCGGCAGGATTCGGGCGGCGGATTGTCCATTCGTTTCGGCCTCCTGGAGAAACCGCACATGCTCGATCATCAGTACGGCATCTGCGCCAGGGGGAAGGGGAGCGCCTGTCATAATTTCCACGGCTTCAAATTCCGCCAGCGCAGCTCGCGAGGAGGGCCACGCCTGCCCGGCGCGGAGCTGCCCGGTGACGCGAAGATGTAGGTTTGCCAGTAAGTCTTTTGCGCGCACGGCAAAGCCGTCCCGGAGGGCCCTATCGAAGGGCGGCTGGTCTCGGTCCGCCCTGACCGGAAGAGCGAGAACCCGGCCCGAGGCGCGAGCCAGCTCACAAGCCGCAATCTCTGCGGGAGGGTTCGCCAGAACATTCGCCGCGTGGCCTGCAACCAGGGCACTTGCTTCCGTCACGGAGATAGGTTGAGCAGGAGGTTGCAAGATGGATGGTTTCTCGTTCACGGTCATGGTCTGCTTTCTAAGAGGAACGGCCCCTGACCAGGATGGTCAGAGGCCGCCGTTGCTGCCCGCTTCCTGCGGTTGGGACTCAATGCTTTTTGAAAGAGCCATGCACCGTTTCGCCAGCCTGAGCCAGGATGTTTCGCGCATCGTCTGCCAAGGGTCCATTCGGAGTCATGCTAAGGAATTTCTTGTATGCATCCGCGCAGCCAGGGGGCAATTTGATTTTGCCGGTCTTTGGATCGACGGTAGCGTGCTGCACCAGGGCCCATCCCTTGATGTAATAAGGTATGGGCTTATTGGGATCGGCCGCAATTGCCTTGTCCGCCGCCGCCGCCGCCCCATCCGCCTGGCCGGTCTTGAATAGCACAATGGCTTCATTGCCGTAGTACTTGGCCGCCTGGGTCGGATCGGCCTTGGCTGCGGCCTCATAGGCGTTTACCGCGTCAGGAACTTTGTTTGATTTCGCGAACGCCTCGCCCAGGTTGTTATCGGCTGCGGCAACGACTTCGGGCTTCGCCTTCTTATCGGCGGAGAGAAGAGTCAGTGCTTTCTGGTAATTGGTGACCGCATCGGGATATTTCTTTGCACCAAGATAGCTGTCGCCAAGTTCATACCAGATCAGACCAGCATCGGGTTTGGCCTGACTGGCCTGGGTGTCGAGCGCGATGGCCTGGTCGAAGTTGCCAGCCTTGCGAGCGTCACGGGCCTGGATCAGTAGCTTGTTCACGTTCTTGATCTTGCTGTTCTCTTTTTGCGCAGACTCGTTGGCTTTTTTGGTTGCGGCAATCTGCTTTTGCACGTCAGCAGGCAGCTTGGAAACGTATTCCGGCCGGGACATATCGAAATTGACAGTGACGTCCTGACCGGCTGCGAACTTTACGTTCCGCTGAAAATCAATGACGTTTTCTCCCATTTTTCCGGACTTGTCCTTCACATTGCCAAGAATCGCGACAATGTAGGTTCCAGGCTTGATACCGCTGCCTTTATAGTCGCCATTGGCGTCTGTCGTAAATGTATAAAGAGGCTGCTTGGGATCCGTCCCGATCACGACCTTCGCGTTGGCGACGGGCTGCTCCACCGGGTCCTGCGCATGGCCATGGATTTGGGCCGTGTTAGCGTCTGGCGTGGTGCTGGCGGGTGTTGCGGCGGCAGGCGGAGCCGGGGATGGCGCCGGCGCTGCCTGAGCCAAGGCTGGAATAGTCGCTATGGTCGCACCTGAGACCAGAAAAACTGCTGCACAAATGGCAAAAGCCGCCGATCGAATCTTTTTCATTTCCTGCTCCCTTTAATAGATATCTTGCCGCAGTGTTTCTGCCTGTCCGCACATCCACCGCAGGATGTGCAAAATGCCGGTCGCCTTTCCAGCCGTTTTCTGGCGCTCAATGCTTACCCCACCATTCTAGACGGCTTCCTCAGTCGAGTCGGATGCCTGCAGCCAGACTGCCGTTGGCTGAGTGCGGCTCGTAAGGAATGGGATCCTTAGCTCCAGCGTGGCTGAAGGCGCGGAGTCGGAGGGCGCAGCTTTCGCACATCCCACAGGCGCGATCCTCACCCGTATAGCATGACCACGTTACATGGAAGGGAGCACCCAGTTCAAGGCCAAGCTGCACGATCTCCTTTTTGCTTCGATCGATGAGCGGAGCAAGAACCTCAATGTCGCCGTCGCGTGTCCCCGTGCGGATGAGCTGGTTAAACACGTCATAATAGGCGGGGCGACAGTCCGGGTAGCCGGAACTGTCCTGCTCGACGGCACCGATAAAGATTTTCTTTGCTCCCAGCACCTCTGCCCAACTGACGGCGGCGGCCAGGAAATGTGCGTTGCGGAACGGTACGTAGGTAACGGGTATGTTTTCGCCAATTCTATCCGCTGGCGGTGCATCCGGAACCGCAATCGACAGGTCCGTCAAAGCGGATCCTCCGATCTGCCGGAAGAGATCCAGCCGGAGCGGCAGAAATTTCTTCACGCCGATGGCTTCCGCCACGGCTGTCGCGCTGGCCAGCTCGCGCCGCTCGGTCCGCTGACCGTAACTGCAATGAAGGGCGTACACGTCAAATTCACGCGCGGCCAGCGAGAGACAAACGGCAGAATCCATGCCGCCGGAGAGGGAAACGACTGCCCTGGGCCGGTGCGGAAACGATTGCTGCTGCGGGTCGAGTGGCATGTGTCCTTTCCAAAGGTTAGTTCTGCAGCGTGAGCGCCTTGCAGTAACAGGGGCGCTATGAGGAACGAGATCCTTACGGGATCGCCTCCAGGCTCGGGATCGCCGGCCCTTCATTCAGAATTTCAGCAGCAGCCTCCACATCCAGTTGACGCACCTGTACACGAATTCTGCCGAGACCAGGCATTGCACCACCGAACATTCGGAAATAGTTTTCGGAATCGATGATTGCGGCAATTCCAAAGGATGCCAGCAGGCTTACCACCATCTGCGCTTCATTCAGGGTTGGACATTGAAGCACAGTTGTCAGCGCGAACGCGGATTCCGTCTCGTCCGACAAAGGGTTGCTGGAAGGAAGATTGGAATCCATGGGGAAAAAGCCTTCAAACTCCTTTTTTCAGCGGTTCCCAAATAAACTTGTGAATCTGCAGGTTCAGACGCGCTGGCAAGCGGTCAGCCAGCATCCACTCCACTAGCAGGCACGGGTCAAGAACGCAATTTTCCGTACTGCGTTCTGCGGAAGGCGTTTTGGTAAATGCTGGCGATAGGAGAATGTGTCCGCAGAGGGAAGCCAGGCCGTGCTGGCGGATGAACTCGCGCGCAAACTCATAATCTTCGCGGTCGGTGATGACAAACTTCACCTCGTCCCGGGAAGTGAGCGTCTGCAGGTTCGGCCAATGGAACCGGCCGCTCTCCCCCGATGCGGGACATTTCACGTCCACGATTTTATGCACACCCTGGGGTACGTCGTCCAGAGGACGCTCGCCACTGGTCTCAAGCAGAAGCGTGTAATTCTCGCGTATCAGCTTGCTCATGAGCGGCAGCAGAGCGTGGGCCTGCAGCATCGGCTCACCACCTGTAAACTCCACCAGCCGGATGGGCGCAAGCGCGCCGATCTTTTCTTCGACTTGCTCCAAAGTGAATCTTTGTCCGCCCGAGAACGTGTATTCCGAGTCACACCAGGAGCAGCGCAGGTTGCAGCCAGCCAGACGCACAAAAATGCACGGCAGCCCGGCAAAGCTTGATTCGCCCTGGACGGATGCGTAAAGCTCGATGAGTGCAATGGAATTGCTGACGGTCACAGAATGGGTTACTCGTAATAGGTGGCGCGGGTGGTGTCGGTTTCAAAGAGCGTGCAGTCTTTCACGCGCACGCGGCCGTCTGTCATTTCGCGAAGCTGGTTACTGGTTTCGCTGTAGAAATACTGCGCCAGGTTCTCCGCCGAAGGATTCACCTCAGTAAACGGGGCGATCTCGTTGATCATCTGATGGTCGAGCCGTTCAATAACCGGGCGCATGACCTGCTTCAATTGCTTGAAGTCCAGCAGCAGACCTGCGGCATCCAGTTCGCGTCCACACAGGGTAATCAAAACTTTATAGTTGTGCCCATGCGGATTTTCGCATTTGCCGCGATAATTCCGCAGAAAATGCCCTGCGGAAAATTCAGCCTCCACGGTGACTTCAAACATTGTTCTTCCCCAATCGCAGTTTCAACTGCGGCATATCTTGATTGTATCGGCCTGGGCGAAGTCTGTGCCGCTCCCTCAGCGTGGGGGATGGTCGCCTTCGCGGGAGCGGCGCAGATCGTGACGGCGGCTGGCCTGCTCAAACAGGTTCGTCAGCGTTCCGATCAGGCAGGAAAGCGTGCCCAAGAGGAACAATACAAGCGCCATGCTGCGCCACATCTGTGCCTCGCCGGGGAGTCCGGGCTCATTCGATCCGTGCGTCCAGGACATGCCGAAGGAGAGCGCCGCAAACAGCAGCAGCGCGGCCGCGAGAATGTAGAGGTTGCGGGACATCGACGTGAACTAAAGGTTAGCGCTTAGCATTCGTGACCAATTGCCGGGCCTATCTGATGGTACCAGCAGGAGCGAGACTGGCGAAGAGGCCGGGCGCACTGTCCGCGTCCGCTTCAACGTATGCCGACCATCCCGCGCGTGGACTCGATCAATGCGTGCGGGTTGTACCCTACACCATTTTTGAAGACGGTCTCGACATGCTCGACGGCGGAGATATCCTTTGCCGGATCGCCAGTCACGACGACCAGGTCCGCCTGCTTGCCCACTGCGATGGTTCCGATGCGATCCTGACGTCCGAGATATTTCGCGCCGTTCTGGGTGTAAATCTGGATGGCCTGCTCGGGCGTAAAGCCGGCCTGGACCAGTAACTCCAGATTGCGCTGGTCGCCGAAGCCGGGCAGGATTGCACCATATCCCGTGGGATCGCAGCCAGCCATCAGCAGACCGCCTGCGGCGACAAACTCCCGCTCAAACTGCATCTCCTTCTTGAGCAAAACGGGCCAGATGGATTTGCCCGCGTGCTCGTCAATCTGTGCGCGCGTCTCCAGCACGCTGGCCCAGGCTTGTGGCATCATGGATGGCTGCTCCCGCTGCAGAAAGGCGACCGGCGGAAGATTGGGTGCAAAACTTTCAAAAATCGAGAGCGTCGAAGTGACAGAGACGTGATGGGTCACGAGGGTGCGGATCATAGTTTGAACAGGCGCACTGGTCATGTCGAGGCTGTCCGCCAACTGCTGCTCCGGCGAGCGTTGGCCAGGACACACGCCATGCTTTTTACCAGAGTAAAATTCGGTGTCAACCGCAATGCCGTGCTCCAGGTTGTCGATGCCCATGTTTGCCGCGTCCGTGAATCCGACGGAACACAGATGGCCGGTAATCTTCAGACCGTGAGCATGCGCGGCATTGATGGCGGCCTCCAGTTCCTCCGGCGTGATGAACATATACGCCTTGAACGAGGTAACGCCTTCTGCCGCCCAGTAGTTCACCGTGTTCGTCGCGTCGCTGGCACCCGACAGGATATGCATTTGCGGAGAGAAGCCGCCCGCCCCTTCAAGGTATGGGCCGGTAATGTCGAGATCGGGACCGGGCATTTGTCCCTCATCGATCGCGCTCCGGATGTTGAGATCCGTATACGGCTCGATGCTGCCGGTCGTTCGCGCCGTCGTCACTCCCGCCGCTAGATACAGGCGCGGTGCTGTCTCCAGCGATTCGCTGATCGCATACTGATGGAGGCTCTTGCTTTGCGGTTCGGTGTAAAACAGATGCTCATGCATTCCGACGAGGCCGGGATAAACGGTATGACCGTGAAGGTCAAGCACCTTCGCTCCGCTTGGAATCTGTGCGCTGGCGCGAGGGCCGACGGACGCGATCTTGCCGTGCTCCAGGACAATTGTCTGGTCCGCACGCGCAGGCGCACCGGTGCCGTCGATGATCTCCACATGGGTAAGTGCGACTACCGGATCAGAAATAGAAATGTAGGGCGCGAGGGGGTTCGCCGGCTTGGATTGCGCGAAGACCAGTATTGAGGGACAGAGTAGACATACTGCAAACAAGCACAGTCGAAGCATGGACAACAAGAAACGCCCGCCCGTAAGGAAAGTCAAGAAAAAATGATGGAGTCTTCTCCCGGCCGTGGAATATCCCGATTAGATCGGGTTCAACTGCTGCAACGAAAAAAGGAGACGTCATAGCGACCGGCCTGCATGCAGAATGACCACTCTCGAGCACCCTGAAGATAGCTGAGCGGCGAACGTGGGGCACCCGAGTGGTGTCTATTCGGAGAGAAAAAACTTCTTTACGTCCTCAATCTTTTGCGTGACCCGATACGGCGGGAGACTCTCCATAAACACGCGGCCATAGCGCTGCCGCTGCAGGCGCGGATCGAGCAGCACCAGCACGCCGCGGTCATTCAAGGATCGGATCAAGCGTCCGAACCCCTGCTTCAGTGCGATGACGGCGGAAGGAATTTGATACTCCGCGAACGGATTGCCGCCGTCCGCTTCGATGGCCTTCATGCGCGCGGCCACGACCGGATCGCTCGGCACAGCGAAGGGCAGCTTGTCGATGATGACACAGCTAAGCTGCTCTCCCTGCACGTCCACACCTTGCCAGAAAGAGGACGTCCCCAGCAGCACAGCGTTCGGCGTAATGCGAAACTCATCGAGCAGCGCATTGCGCGGTGCCGTGCCCTGCAGCAGCAATGGGAACCCGCAGCGCGCCAGCAGTTGCTCATGCACCTGGCGCATCTGGCTGTAGCTGGTAAACAGGCAGAAGGCGCGCCCGCGCGTAATCTCCAGTACCTCGCAGATTTTGTCCACTGCGGCGCGAGTAAATCCAGGCTCCCGTGGATCGGGCATCTCCGGCGGAAGATAAAGCAGCGCCTGCTCGCCATAACGAAAATGCGACGGCACCACCAGCTCACGCGCGCCAGTCAGCCCGATGCGCCGTTCCACGTGGTCGAAGTTTCCCTGCACGGTCAGCGTGGCGGACGTCAGCACCACCGTCGGTATCGTTTCGAACAAATCGTTCGATAGCAGCGAGGCGATCTCAATGGGCGTCGCCTGGAGCCACGTATGGCTGCCAGTCTGCCGAATTCCGGTGGAACTGCGGCGCTCGATCCAGTGGACGTAGTCATGATCGTTCGACTCCATCAGGAATGAGATCTGGCTCGTCAACTCTACCGCGCGTTTTTTCAGGCCGCTGGACTCCTCCACGCCGCGCAGCCGGTCCAGTTCGCCGCGCAGCCGTTCCAGCGCGTTCAACACCGCCAGGTACACGTCCCCGGTCTGCTCCAAAAACTCCTCGCGACCGTCGAACGGCATACGTCCTTCCGCACCTTTCGGTTCCGGCAGAGCGGCAAAGAACATGCGTGAGCGCTCGCGCAGGATCTCGGCAGCGGCAGTCAAGGAGGCCGACAGCGCCTGTTTGGCGCGCAGCAGAATCTCCACATCGCGTGCCAGCTCCTCGAACCGGAGGTTGCTGACACTTACGCCGAAATAATTGGAGGCAATCTCTTCCAGCTCATGCGCTTCGTCGAAGATCACAGCGGCCGCGTCCGGCAACACTCCGGCGTCCGGCGCATTCTGCGCTTGTTTGCGGATAGCGAGATCAGCGAAGAAGAGATGGTGATTGACAATGACGATGTCACTCTCCAGAGCGCGGCGGCGCATCTGGGTAATAAAGCACGGATCGAAATTGGGGCAGGTTGAGCCCAGGCAGGCCTCCCCACGCGCATCCAGACGACTCCACAGGGGACTGTTCTCCGGCAGAGTGGACAGCTCCGCGCGATCGCCGGTTTCGGTGGTCTTCTCCCAGTCGCGAAGGATGTTGAACTGATCGACCAGGTCAATGCCGGTCAGGATCGGCTGATCGCGCAGAGCGTACAGCTTCTGGCGGCACAGATAATTGCCGCGGCCCTTCATGTAGCTCACCTGCAGCGGACCGAGCAGCGACTCCAGAAACGGAATGTCTTTGAAAAAAATCTGCTCCTGCAGGTTGCGTGTACCCGTGGAGACGATGACCCGTCGGCCCAGCCGCAATGCGGGCAGCAGATACGCGAGCGTCTTGCCCGTCCCGGTGCCCGCTTCCACGATCAGGTGACGCTTTTCGGTAAGCGCGCGCTCCACGGCGCGGGCCATTTCCAGTTGGCCGGGACGAAATTCATAGGGCAAACCCGAGCGCGACAGGATGCCGCCGGGAGAAAAAAATTCCTCCAGCCGAGGCAGTTTGCGGCCTGTTGCAGGCGCGGTCGATGGTGAGGCCAAGGGGGAAGAGCGCTCCAGTCTTGTGCTTAGTTCCTATAATAGGGAAGCAGCGCGATTTTCCAACCTTATGACGCAGAGAAAAACTCCCACCCAACAAAAGAAAAGTTCAGGCTCCGGACGCCGCCGAAGCCTGAAGACCTCTGCGGATGCGCGCTGGCCGCTGATCGCGATCGTCGGCCGCCCCAATGTAGGCAAATCGACTCTGTTCAACCGGCTCACCCGCACGCGGCGTTCCATCGTCGGCGATGAGCCGGGGATTACACGCGACCGCATCTACGGCGTGGTGGAGTGGCTGGGCCGTCACGCGCGGCTGGTCGATACCGGGGGCGTGCTGCCGTCCGATCAGGAATTTATCCCGGCTGAAATTTTTCGTCAGGCCAAAGTTGCGTTCGATGAGGCATCGGCGATTTTGATGGTGGTGGATGGCCGCACGGAACTTGCCGCGCCGGACATGGAACTGGCGCGTCTGCTGATGCGTCTCGGCAAGCCGCTGTTTCTGGTCGTGAACAAAATGGATGCCGAGTCTCTGCGCGCCCAGGCCGAAAATTATCGCCGCCTGGGACTGAAAGAGATGCTGCCCATCTCCGCCGAGCACGGCTCAGGCATCGGCGATTTGCTGGATGCGGTGTTTGCCGTTTTGCCGGTCGACGACTTTGCAGCCATCGACGAAGACGGGGACGTGGCCGATCTCGAAGATATCGCTGAGGACGTCGAAGAGGAGGACGACGAGGGCGTGCCCGAAGTTCCGGCGCGTGCTCCCGATGAAGTCAGCGTGGCGATCATCGGCAGACCCAATGTCGGCAAAAGCACGTTGTTGAATGCGCTGACGGGAACGGCCCGCGCCATTGTTTCGCCCATTGCGGGAACCACGCGCGACGCGGTGGATGAACTGGTCGAACGCGACGGGCAAAAATTCCGCTTCATCGATACGGCCGGCATCCGGCGCAAGGGCAAGACGCATGAGATGGCGGAAAAACTTTCGGTGCTGATGGCCCGCAAGCACCTGGAAGCGGCCGATGTTTCGCTGCTGCTGATCGATGCCTCCGCAGGCGTGACGGCGGCGGACGCCACCATCGGCGGCTACGCCCATGAAAGCGGGCGCTCCATGGTCATTGTCGTCAACAAATGGGACCTGATCACATCAAAACACACGGACGGAAAGCCCGCAGCCGACCGCAAGATTTTCGAGGAGCAGTTGCGGTACGCCTTGAAATTCCTGAGTTATGTACCGGTAGTCTTTGTTTCAGCATCGGAAGGGCAGAACATCGGCCAGGTGTTTGCGACGGTCGTGCGCGTGGCTGCCGAGCGCCAGAAGCGCGTCGGCACGGGCCAGATGAACCGCTTTATCGAACGGGTGGACTTTGAGCGCGCGCCGGTCCCCATGGCGCGGCGTATGAGGATTTTGTACATGACGCAAGCGGGCACATCGCCGCCGACATTTGTGCTGTTCACCGACAAGGACGTCAAGCTGCATTTTTCCTACGAGCGCTTTCTTGAGAACCAGATTCGCGAGGCCTTCGGTTTTGAAGGCTCGCCGATCCGCTTCAGGATACGCGCGCGGAAGCCGCGTTCGCAGCGCAAGCCAGCCCGATAGCGTAAGTTCTCCGTTGCCAAACCTCCGCACGGCTGATATTTGTTATCTGCCGCTTTATGCGAGAAATCCAGACCATGCTTTTAGAGCGATTTATCTGATGGTGGAGAGTAGTGGAAGGCGATGATCCGCGACATGAGCTCCGATGGCGCGACCGTATTCGGACGATCTGCGAAGGAAGTTTTTGGAGGCGCACGACCAAGGGCAAGCAAGCCTGTCGGAGCTGGCCGCGCGCTTTGGCGTGAGCCGTGGCTGGGCGTGGAAGATCTCGGCGGCGCGCAAGCGCAGTGGGCAAGTGGAACGGCAGCCCTACCGGCCCGGACCGCGCAGTCGGCTCAACTC
>DASSZI010000112.1:0-4849 GCA_035713565.1 Acidobacteriaceae bacterium
CTCCCACGATGTACGCGTCAACTCCTACGGAGAAGTGGACTCCAGCATTCTGTTTTCTCATGTCCGCATCGGCCGCCATTGCAGGATCCGACGGGCGATCATTGACCGCGATGTCCAGTTGCCGGAGGGAACCGTCATCGGGTACGACATCAATGAAGATCGCAAGAATCATCTGGTGACAGAAAGCGGAATTACCGTGGTCAGCCGCGATTACTCGCTGTACGAGAACCCAGTGGCCTCCGATTTTCATCCGCAGGACATGTAGAGCGGACGCGCCAGCCGTTAGCCCCGATACTTGGCCCATTCTGCTGGCCCAGGAATTTCGCTCCTTACCTCTTCTCTATCTTTCTGATCTAAACTCTCCAACAGCATGTGGTGGAACTGAAAGACTTCAGACAACGTATCCACTGCTATGGGATTGTTGGCCTGGGCGCCGCCTCGAAATGTCTCGACCCGATTCAATACGGGCGAGAGGAGCGCCAGGCCGGCCAGGCTTCCTGAAAGCAGGCCGGGAATCCAACATGCCCACGAGGAGCGAGCGCGAACAGACCACGTGGAAGAGACGAACCTACTCGTTCGCCGTTGTCTGCAGGGTGACGGCCACGCTTGGCAGCAAATCGTGGAGTTGCAATACCGTCGCGTCTACGGTATTTGCTACCGCTTTACCGGATCCTCCGGAGATTCCGAGGATCTGACTCAGGAAGTTTTCCTCAAGGTGTATCGCAATCTGAAGAGCTTCGATGTGGAACGGGGCAGCTTCCAGAGCTGGCTGACCACCCTCACCCGCAATCTGCTGGTCGACCATTTCCGCCGCACCCGTTCGGAACAGACGACGCACTCGCTCGATGCCGGATGGGACGATCCGGACAGCATGCAATCCCCCGCCGAAACCGTGGAGAGCCGAAATCTGAACCCGCTCGAAGTATCCATGAGCCGGGAAATCCAGGCCATGGTGCAAAAGGCGCTGCTGCACGTCTCGCCGGAGCTGCGCGAAGCCGTCATTCTGCGCGATTTGAAAGACATGGATTACAAAGAGATTGCCCAGGTTCTTCGCATTCCGGAGGGAACGGTCAAATCTCGCATCAGCCGCGGCAGAATGGAACTGGCGAGACTGCTGGAACGTAATAGAAAGCAGGTCATGTAATGAACGAATTCAGCCAATCCGGAGCCCAGCGGCCCAGCCCACCGGGCGGCCCGCTCGACTGCGCCACAGCCGATTTGTGGCTCGCCGAGGCGGCAGAGGAGAATTTGCCATCTGAAATTGGCCTGCAGTTGCACGGACATGCAGCAGACTGCGCGGCCTGCCGGGAAAAACTGGATCAGGCAAGGCGCGGCCGAGACTGGCTAACCATTCTCAAGCAGGAACCGCTGGAACCGCCAGCAGATTTGGTCGCCAGGATTCTGGTGCGCACCTCGCTGGCCGACGTAGCGGCTGCCACCTCTGCGGCTCATCACGTTCCGCTGCCGAATGATTGGGCCAGCATGTTCGGTGTTGCTGGAAAGAGCAGCGATCCTGATGCCGCTTCTGCGAACACCCGAGCTGCGGTCCATCCCGGCCCCGCAACCTTTGCCCGTGGGAAATACGTCCAGGTACCAGCCCCGAACGGCACGCTACCGGCCTGGCAGCGGAACTCTCTTGTGGCGATGCGCCACAAAGTTCTCGAGCCGCGGCTGGCACTGGTTGCCGCTATGGCCTTCTTCTCCATTTCCCTGACGCTGAATCTGCTCGGCATTCATCTCACCCATTTCCGGGTCGCCGATCTGCAACCGCAAAACCTGCGCCGTACCGTAACGCGTCACTATGCCGACGCAAACGCCCATGTCGTCCGCTATTACGAGAATCTTCGAATTGTGTATGAGGTGGAAGCTCGCGTGCAGCAGTTGCGACGGGCAGCGGAAATGGCTCCGAACCCGCCCGCAGCCAGCGACGGTCCCAAAGGCTCCTCAGATTCCAGCCACGATCCAGGTCGCGGTCCTCGTTCGCACCGCAATGCCATGGCTGATCACCACAAGCAACCGGTGGAAAAAAACGACATCGTGCCGGAGCCTGTTCCCGTATTTGCGGGACCACGAATCGATGTGGCCTTCCCTGCCTTGCGGCGAACTGAAGGCATGCTCCGCATCTACATTGACGAAAGGAGATTGGCATGAACTGTGCAAATCATCCCGAGACGGCGGTGGCAGCCTATTGCCAGTTTTGCGGCAAACCGCTTTGCGCCCAGTGTACCCATAAGGTTGGCAACATCATCGCGTGTGAGCCATGTCTAGCTGCTCGCATCGGCGCGGGCGGGGTGCCGGGACAGCAATTTCAGGGCGGCGATGTTCGGTTCAGCCAGGCCACCGAAGGGCCGCTGCCTTCCGGCACGGCCATCCCGCCACAGCCGGGCTTCGGCACCGAGCCCTGGCTGGCCTTCTGCCTGGGCTGGATTCCCGGTGTCGGCGCGATGTACAACGGTCAGTTTGCGAAGGCCCTGGTTCATGTCTTTGTTTTCGCCATTCTGGTCAGCTTGTCCAATGAGTACAACGGCGCGTTCGGAATCGTTGTCGCCGCGTGGGTGTTCTATCAGGTTTTCGATGCCTACCAGACCAGCGTGGCCCGTCGCGATGGTCTGCCGCTGCCCAATCCGCTTGGCCTGAATGATGCGGGGCAATGGTTCGGCGTCAGGAATTCTGTGCCTTCAGGCGCCTCGAGTCCCGTTCCGCCCATTCCACGGTCGCCGGCTCAACAGGGAACTTCGTCCGGCTACGCCGGAACCCCCATGCCCCCGATTCCGCCCGATCAGGTCGATTATCCGGAATTGCGCCATGGGGTCCCGACCGGAGCCGTTGTGCTGATTGTGATCGGGGTCGCTTTCCTGCTCGGCAATTTGGGAATTCTGAGTGATTACTGGCTGGAGCGCGGCTGGCCTCTGGTACTGATTGGAATCGGGGTCTGGCTGGTCATCCGGCGCACCCATTCCCCGTCGGGAGGCGCGCAATGAGGAACTGGTATCTGATGCGACGCCTTCGGGGCGCAATCATGCTCATCACCTTTGGCGTGCTGGCCCTGTTGAGCCAATGGCACATCCTGCGTTTTGAACAGAGCTGGCCCATTATTCTGATCGTGCTCGGGGTTATGAAGATTGCCGAGCGCACGGCCTGGTCCGCCGATGTCCGCGAACAGCAGTATGGCGCAGGAATTCCTCCCGCAGCGCCTGGGGTGGTCCCGCCCGCTGCGCCAAACCAGGCGTATTGGTCCGCCTCTTCATCCAGTATGGGTGCGGATCAGCCCTTCATTCAGCCGCATCCGTCCGCGCCGGACGATCGCCAGAGAGAGGACCGGTAAGAGCTATGGGAATCCCGCCGCGCGCGCCCGGTCCACCGCCAACCTCTTCTGAAGGTCCGCAATCGCCCGATCCCTGGCAGAATCGACGCGCTCCAATGGGAGACACAACGCGGGCGCAGCGCAGACAGTGGAAGGCGCAACAGAGAATGCAGCGGGCCAACCGAAGCTATTATCTGCATGCTTCGCGCCATTCACTCATTGGGCCGCTGCTGCTGGTCGGCGTCGGAGTAATTGCGCTCCTGATGACGCTGCACCGCATTAACGCGGCTGGTTTCTGGCGATGGTATGGACACTGGTGGCCGCTGATTTTTATTGGTGCGGGGGTGGTGCTGGCGCTTGAGTCCATGGCTTTCTCTTCCTCCAACCGACACATCCGGCTGGGCGGGGGCGTCGTCTTCTTCGGCTTGATACTGGCAGGCATCGGGATGATCGCCGCGCATAATCACGTGAACTGGACGGCCATCAGCGACCAGTTGCAGATTGGCGACACTGTCGATCTGGCGCAGATGTTTGGCAAAAAGCACCAGGCCACGGAGGAAATCGATCACCCTCTCCCCGCCAACGGTACCCTTGTCATCCAGAACCGGCGCGGCGATGTCATCATCTCCACCGGCTCTGACAACCAGATGCACCTTAAGCTGGACAAAACTGTTTATGGAAATTCCGACTCGTCGGCGGAACGGAGGCTCCGCGCCATGGAGCCGCTCATCCTCTCCAGCGGCAACGTTGTGACGGTTCACATGCCCTCCAGCGACAGTCAGGTCGCAAACATGACGTTTTCCGTCCCAGCCGATGCCATCGTGCAGGTGCATTCTGAACATGGAGACGTAACGATCAACGGACGGCAGGCTGCTGTGACCGTCATCGCAAGCGACGGAGACGTGCAGTTGGGAGGAATCACGGGTCCCGTCCACGCCACCCTTCATCATGGCGACTTCTCCGCCAGCTCAGTCCAGGGCGATCTGACGCTGGCGGGCCGCATGAATGATGTGACGCTCTCGCAGATCAGCGGACTTACCGCTCTGGATGGAGATTTTTTTGGTGACGTTCATCTCGAAAAATTGCATGGCCCGATGCATTTCCATTCCAGCCGCACCGACCTACAAATCGCGAGTCTGGAAGGTTCTGTGTCGCTGGACAACGGCGATCTGACCATGGACGGCGCGAGCGGCACGGTTTCCCTTGCCACTCACGCGATGAACGTGCAGCTCCGTCATGTGAGCGGAGCCGTTCGCGTCCACGATGAAAATGGTGAAGTGGAGCTTACTATGCAGGACCCGATCGGCGCTGTAGAAATTGCCAATCGCAATGGTTCGGTGCACGTCGGCATGCCCAGGAACGCGAGTTTCTCCGTCGAGGCCACAGCCGTGGATGGGGAAATCCACGACGACTTCAGGCTTCCCGCCACAGAGAAGAGTGGCGAGCACAGCGTCGTCTCCGGTTCGGTCGGCGGGGGTGGCCCCCTGGTCCACATCACAGCCGCAAAAGGCGACATAACCCTTCGCAAAGCCTGAGTAGCCTCCC
>DASSZI010000113.1:0-14203 GCA_035713565.1 Acidobacteriaceae bacterium
CGCCCGAACGTTACGGTTCTCGCAGAAAACGAGCGGGATGACCAGCCAATAGTTGCGAGTGCCTACCTGTCCGTCGCTTCGGTGGTATCCCAGGAACGTGCGATTCTGCCAGCGTGAAACGTCGGGAGCCGTCCAGGAGAGGGAAGCTTCGCGCAGGTGAGTTTCTGCAGCCTCATGACGCACATTGGATGTAGCAATCAATTCCCCGCGACCAATGGGCTGGATAGCCTTCCCGACCAGCACTCCATACATGATAATAGGATCGCCTGCCATCAAGTCTCGCAACGCGAATTTATGCTTGGCTGCAATATGAGACGCAACCACACAGGACTGCCCGGCTACGATGACGGTTTCGCCCGCAGAAAGATTGCGAAGCGCCACTGCGACATTGTCTGTTGGGTCGAGCTGGAGCACTCTTCTTTGAAGAAGTGGAAATGGATTCTGACTTTCCTGCATACGCCGCCTTTACTTCTTCTCCTCGTTTACTTGATGGACACACAATCCTTCAGGTTGTGGAGTTCCACGACGTGAAAGTCCTCGACCTGATGTAAAGAAAAAACGGGTGCGATGATCCGTTTAGGAGTTTTGACGCGGAAAAACTCCGCGCCTTCCACGTTCTGCATCCAGAAGACCGGGCGAGCATCCTCGCCCTGCCAGGTCAGCTCGACATTGGATAAAGAAATGTTTTTAACATTTCTAATGAAAAATCCGCTTCCAGGTATGGTGCCGAACATCGACGGTTCCGGATACTTCTGTTCATCTTCTGGTGGTGCGACGGCACTCGTTCCGCTCGTGCCCTTCGCTCGATATTGCATATATAGATTCGCGAACTGGATGTCCTGAATAGGATGACCCGGTATGCCGCTGATGAGTCCCGCGCCGCCATAGGTAGAACGGGAGTTGAAACTTGACACATTGCTGACCAGTATTCTTTTCAAACTTCCTACCGGTACCCCTGCGGGTCCCCGCATCCGGCTGCCTAGCCTCAGGAACAGGGGCGTGTTCACGCAATCGCGCATGGTGATGCCGGTGATTGTGATGTCTTCCAGCGTGGCTCCGTCCACACTTTCCAAAGCAAATCCCCCGCAGCCTTCAAACACGCAATTGGCAATCGTGATGTTCTTGAATCCACCATTGGACTCGGTACCGCACTTGATTCGCCCGGTTCGAGGTGTTTTCGCATCCGCAGGCCAGCGTTTCCACGTGCCATCCAGCATCGAACCTAATTCGTACGCACCTGTCACATAACAGTTGGAAATCGTGACGTTCTCCGTCGCGCGTGCGTAACCCAGCGCAAAGGAACTTTTCAGACATATCCCGTCGTCCCAAGGAGAGTTGACGCTGCAATTGGAGATCCGCACATTACGGCAGCAATCAACGTCCATGCCATCGCGGTTCGTATCAATCTTCAGGTTGTCGATGGTCAGGTTATCGACGCCCGTTGCCAGAATTCCGAAATGCCCACCCTGCAAAATCGAGAAGTCCCGCAGAATGACATTGTGGCAATTCTTCAGCGCAATGGACTTATTCCCCATGCCGGGAGTTTCTGCATGGGGCAATTCCTTTCCGCCACGACTCAGGCCTTTGCCCCAGATTAGCCCCGGTCCCAGGATCGACACGTTCTGAAGGTTTTCTCCCCATAGAAGGCTGTTGTGCCAGTGGTTATGTCCGTAGTCCTGATAGTTCTCCCAAGGTGCATTGGGTTCCGCAGCATCGTAATAGCCGCCTGCGGTGGATCCTCCATCTGGCACGCTGGCGGCCAGAATCGTTGCTCCTTGCTCCAGATAGATCGCGACATTGCTCCTGAGATGGATGGAAAAGCTGGCGTATGTGCCCGCAGCAAACAGTACGGTCCCTCCTCCGCCTTCACTGGCCGCCTGGATTGCCCTGTTGATTGCAGGCGTGTCGATGGCGGTTCCATTCCCTTTTGCGCCAAAAGTTCTTACGTCATACACGCCGCTCGCCAAGGAGGAGCCATACGGTTGGGCCTGTACACCTTCCGGAGCAGCGTTCCCGGCAACAGTTCCGGCGAGGCCTCCACCGGCAATCTTGAAGAATTCTCTGCGGAAAATGTGCATACTTTTGGGCCAGTCCAACTAGAGTTTGTAGGCGCGTTTCGCCAGAGTGTAAGTCAGATCGATCGCGACCTCGTGCGCATCCTCTTCCTTGAGCCGGTGCTCTGCAACCAGCCGCGCCAGATACCCGCAATCCATTCGCCGCGCCATATCGTGTCTGCCGGGAATCGACAGGAACGCGCGCGTATCATCGTTAAAGCCAACTGTGTTATAAAATCCGGCAGTTTCTGTCGTGCTTTCGCGAAAACGCAACATCCCCTCCGGGCTATCGTAAAACCACCAGGGAGGCCCCAGGCGCAATGCTGGATAATGACCTGCCAGCGGGGCAAGTTCACGACTGTAAGCCGACTCGTCCAGAGTAAACAAGATTACAATCAGGCCGGGCTCATTGCCGAAGCGGTTCAACATAGGCTGCAGCGCATGAACGTAATCCGTGGCGGTTGGAATGTCCGCCCCCATATCTCGCCCAAACCTCTCGAAAACTGCCCGATTGTGATTTCTAAAACTTCCGGGATGGATCTGCATCGTCAGTCCATCTTCCACACTCATTCGAGCCATTTCGGTCAGCATCTGTGCGCGAAACAAAGCACGCTCGTCCGCCGTAGAACTGGCTGCGCAAACCTTCTCATAGAGCCGCTCGGCCTCCCCTGGGCCGAGATCGGCGGTTGCCGCTGTGGGGTGCCCATGGTCCGTAGCCTTACAGCCAAGCGCCTTGAAGCGCTCGCGCGTTTTTTCCAGCGCGCGCAGATAGCCTTTCCACGTCCCCACGTCCTCTCCGGACATTTCTCCTAGGCGAGCAAGATTATTTTGGAATCCCTCATAATCAGGATCAACCACCGCGTCGGGACGAAAGGTTGGCAGAATGCGAGCCTTCCATTGGGAATCCCGGATCTTCTGATGATCAGCCAGCGTTTCCAATGGCGAGTTGGTGGTCGACAGCACTTCAATGTGGAAGCGGTCGTACAAGGCGCGAGGTTGAAACTCCGGCAATGCGAGTTTGGCCGAAATGGTTTCGTAATAGACGTCCGCATTCGCGCCACACAGGCTTTCTGTCAGTCCGAACAGTTCCTGAAATGCGTAATCGAGCCACATGCGGGTCGGCGTGCCGCGAAACAGGTAATAGTGGCTGGCGAACAGCCGCCAAACCTCTTTCAGATCACACGGCTCGCTGCGACTGAGCCCGATCTGCTCCAGCGGAATTCCCTGACTGTAGAGCATGCGATGCACGTAATGATCCGGCAAGATAAACAACTCTGTCGGATTCGGGAATGAGATGTTCTCGGCAAACCACTTCGCCTCCGTATGACCGTGCGGGCTCAGAATAGGAAGGTGCTCAACAGATGCATACAGGCGTTTCGCGATGGACCGCGTGACGGGATCAGCAGGGAAAAGACGGTCTGGGTGCAGGAAACTCAAGCCATGCTCCATTCTTCAAGTGTCATTCGCCAGGCAGGAGCGAATGCCGCAACATCGCATTCCAGGCGAAACAATCGACTTGGAAACTAGAAAAATCTCTCATGCCCTTTGTACATCCATCCTGTCGAGCAGGCCAACCTAAGCTGCCGAAATTGAAAGAATCCTGGCGCGAAAATCAACTTGAACATTCATTGTCCCGCCACTTCTGCTCTCCGCGATTCAAGTTCCACCTGCATTTACACTCGACACATGGCTGCTATTTCCCGGAGCGCTGGAATCTTACCGAGTCGCCGCACTTCCTTGTTGCTTGCCCTAAGCATAGCCGCACTGCTCCCGCAGTCCACTCTGGGACAGACCTTTAAGCCGCGGGACCTTGCACCGCCACCTCCTCGCCCTTCCGCCGCAGTCCGGCAGCCGTCACAGTCGACCGCGCCTGAATCGCTGGCGCAGCGCACCGATGCGTTGAACAAAATTTTCAGCGACTACTGGCAGGACAAGCTAAAGCATTCTCCGGAAATGGCCTCCACCGTCGGTGATCACAGGTATGACGACCAGCTTTCCGACGAGTCGCCTCGCGCATACGAGGAGGCGTTGGCGCGTGGAGAGCGCTTTATTGAACGCCTTGGCGCGATCGATACCGCTGGCATGCCGGAGCAGGAGAGGCTTAGTAAACAATTGCTGGTCCACGACCTTGTCGACCAGCAGGAATCATCCGTCTGCAAGCCCTGGCAAACGCCGGTCACGCAATTCTCGGGTATCCAGGTGGAACTGCCGGCGCTGGTTGAGGTGTTGCGCTTTGCTTCGCCGGATGACTACGACCATTATCTTTCCCGGCTCGACAAAATACCGGGCGCGCTGATGCAGATCAGTACCGACATGATGCTGGGAGAGCAGGATGGCCGCAGCGAACCGGCCTACATTATGCAAAAGGTGCTGGCGCAGGTGAACGCAATGGCGCAGGAGAAGCCGCAGAACACTCCCTTTGCGCGCCCGCTGCAACACTTTCCGCCGAACATGTCTCCGCAGCAGCAGGCGCAGATTCGCACACAGGTACTCGATGCGATTCGCACTAGAGTTCAGCCTGCCTATAAGCAGTTCGCCATCTATCTCGCATCGGATTACATTCCCAAGGCGCGCCCCGATCCTGGCATATGGGCCAACAAGGATGGCGATGCATGCTATGCCTATCTGGTCCAGAGTTTCACCACCACCGACATGACTCCCGAGGATGTTTACAAGATCGGACAGGAGGATGTCGCGCGCATCCAGCCGCGGTTGATGGCGGTTGTCCATAAGCTCGGATTCAATGATCTGCGCAGCTTTCACCAGGCGCTCGTCGCGAATCCCAAGGAACACGCGCAGTCCGGGACGCAGTTGATCTCACTTTACCGGCACTACGCCGAGCAGATGCAATCCAAGCTGCCGCAACTCGCGACTAAGCTTCCTAAAACTCCGCTCAGGGTTGTTCGCATGACAAGCTTCGGCTCCGCCGACCAGGTGCCTGCCGACTATCAGCCAGGAACTCCCAGCGGCTCGCGTCCAGGCTGGATTCGCGTCAACACTGTCGATGCAAGCAAGCGCCTGCTGACACAAGTTGAGCCCATTGCGTATCACGAGGGCGTGCCCGGCCACCATTTGCAAATTTCGCTGGCACAGGAGCAGACGGGTCTTCCGGACTTCCGTCGATTTGAAAGCTACACGGCATTCGTGGAAGGATGGGCCTTTTACAGCGAGCAACTCGGCAAGGAAGTGGGCTTCTACCAGGATCCCTACAGCCAATACGGCCTTCTGGAAAATCAAATGTGGCGCGCCGTTCGACTGGTCGTCGATACCGGAGTGCATTCCAAACATTGGACGCGCCAGCAGATGGTGCAATATTTCCGTGACCACACGGCAATGGATGACATCACGATTCAGGAAGAAGTCGATCGCTACATTGCTTGGCCCGGCCAGGCGCTTGCCTATGATATGGGGAGGCTCAAAATCCTGGAGCTCCGTAAGGAAGCGCAGCAGAAACTCGGGGACAAGTTTGACATCCGCACCTTCCACGATGAGGTACTTGACTCCGGCGCATTACCGCTCGACATTTTGCAGCAGCGCGTGGAGGGGTGGATTGCGCAACAGAATGGACCCGCAAAATAGCTAGTGCCAACAGCCTTGCGCTGCGCCACCCTTCTGCGAACCCCGTAAGAACGCGCCACGTGTCGGCACAAACCGAAGCACGAAAGGATTACAAACTCATGAACATCCCAAAAACGCTGGACACCAAAGTCGCCATGCTGGGGGCAGGAAAGATGGGCGGCATTCTGCTGCAGGCGTTTTTGAAGAATCATCTGTTCCGTCCAGAAAATATCTGCGCCACGGTTCACCATGCCTCCCGCTGTCAATCGCTTTCAGCACAGTGGGGCATTTCTGTCACGACGGACAATCTGGAAGCCGCGCGCCAAAGCGATCTGATCCTGCTTGGTGTTAAGCCACGAACGATTCCGGAGGTGATCGAGCAAATTCGTCCGGCACTTACCCCGAAAAAAATGATCGTCTCCTTTGCCGCTTCGGTGAAGACCGGCGCTATTGAACAGGCCGCCGGTGTAGATCTCGCGGTAATTCGTGCCATGCCCAATACCCCATCGCTCGTCGGCTGCGGAGCCACCGGACTGTCGCGGGGAAAATTCGTCGCTCCGGAGCAACTTGCTCTGGCGGAACAGGTCTTCAACAGCGTGGGCCGCACGGTCACAGTGGATGAAAAGCACATGGATGCGGTCACCGGACTGTCCGCAAGCGGGCCGGCTTACATCTACATCATTCTGGAATCTCTCGCCGAGGCTGGCGTAAAGGTGGGCTTGCCGCGCGATATTGCTACCCTGCTGGCTGCACAGACCGTGCTTGGGGCAGCCACCATGATGATTGAAACCGGCAGCCATCCGGCACTGCTCAAGGACGCCGTGACGACCCCGGCAGGCTGCACAATCGATGGAATTCTGGAGCTTGAAGAAGGCGGTCTTCGAGTCACTCTCATCAAAGCTGTCATGCGGGCTACCCAGCGCGCGAACGAACTCGCTGCGGGTTAGGCCAGCGTGCGTCCCACTCAATCGCTGGCATCCACAATCGTGGCAAGGCGGCGGTTCTTAACGTCACGCATGGGTGATTCGCCAAAAAATCGCCTGTACTCGCGATTGAATTGACTGGCGCTTTCATACCCTACTTCAAATCCTGCGCTTGCCGCATCCAGCCCTTCGTTCAGCATCCGCTCCCGCGCTACATGCAACCGGAGCTGCTTCTGGTATTGCAGCGGGCTCATCGCGGTCAAGGAGCGGAACTGATGGTGCAACGTGGAGACGCCCATCCGCGCCATGGCGGCAAGTTCTTCAACCCGCAGCGGCTTGGCGTAATTTGTCCTGAGCCATTCGACAGCTTTCGCGGTACGGTGGCTCTGCTCGCCAAGCGTCGCAATTGCGCGAAGATGTTTTCCTTGCGGGCTGCGTAGCAATCGGAACACAATTTCCCGCTGGATGAGCCTGCTGAGAAAAGGAATATCCTGGGGTACGTCCAAAAGATCGATCAGCCGCAGGCATGCGTCCAGCAGCTGGGGTGAGCTAATGCCGACCGCCATGCCGCGTGCGTCTGAAGATTCCTGCCGCAGATGGAATTCCTGCTGGGACAGAATCTCGCGCACCGCAGCCATCTCCAGCCTGAGCACCAGGGCCAGAATCGGCTCCTTTTCAGTCGCGGCAATCACCTGGCTGACGACGGGCAAATCCACAGATGTCAGGAGAAAGTTGGAACCATCGCACACGTAGGTCGCTTTGCCTACGTGGATGCGCTTTTGCCCCTGCGCAAACACCACCAGACTCGGCTCGTAGGTAGCGGTGGCGCAAGCGCTGGGTACGGAACGGCGGTAAAGACGCAGACCCGCAATCCCTGTAACCGTATCTCCTTCTTCCAAAGCGTGTTCGGCGATCTTTCGGGCCAGTTCCGCGCGCATGGCGAGTACGCCTGCATCCTCGCTTGCATCCATATATTCAGCCACCTTCCCGGCTTCGGTCCTTAGATCCAATCTAAAACCAAATCCTGTCGAATTGCGCATAAACGTGCGCGACACGACAGGAATAGGCAAGAAATTGGCAGGATGAGGATACCGCCTGAAGGTGAGGCTTTTGTAGTCTGATGTCGAGCGAGTTGCTCGTAATTTCCCACCGTCCGAGGTAATCCATGTTCAAAGCAAAAGCATATTCGGTTACAAGTGCAACATCGCCCTTCACACGTACCACCATCGAACGCCGCGATCCTACCGAGCATGACGTGCAGATCGAGATTCTCTTCTGCGGCATCTGCCATTCCGATCTCCACCAGGCACGCAATGAGTGGAGCGGCGCCATGCCAACGGTTTACCCCTGCATTCCAGGGCATGAGATCGTCGGCCGCGTCACCAAGGTGGGCTCCGCCGTAACTAAGTTCAAGCCAGGCGATCTGGCAGCAGTTGGCTGTATGGTTGACTCCGACCTTACCTGCCCCGAATGCAATGCCGGCCTGGAACAGTTCTGCCCGAAAGGAGTATTCACCTACAACAGCCCGGATAAGCACACCGGCGGTGTCACGTATGGCGGCTACTCCGACAGCATTGTTGTCCGCGACCATTTCGTGCTCCGCGTTCCCCCCAATCTCGATTTAGCTGGAGCCGCTCCTCTTCTCTGCGCCGGCATCACCACCTACTCACCCATGCGCCACTGGAATGTTACGAAGGGCAAGAAGGTGGGCGTGGTCGGTCTTGGAGGACTCGGACACATGGGAGTCAAGTTCGCCCACGCTCTGGGAGCACACGTTGTGGTGTTTACCACGTCTCCCGGCAAAAAGGATGACGCACTTCGACTGGGAGCAGACGAGGTTGTCATCTCGCGCCATGCAGACGAAATGGCAAAGCACGCCGGCAGCTTTGACTTCATTCTCGATGCGGTTGCAGCCGAGCATGACATTAGCGCCTACATCAACATGCTGCGCCGCGATGGCAACATTACCATGGTTGGCGCACCGGAAAAACCGCTGCCAGTCTCCGTCTTCAGCCTCATCTTCGCGCGCCGCAGCTTCTCTGGCTCGCTCATCGGCGGCATTGCAGAGACTCAGGAGATGCTCGATTTTTGCGGCAAGCACAACATTACCGCCGACGTGGAAGTCATTCCCATTCAGAAAGTCAACGAAGCGTACCAAAGGCTGCTTAAGTCCGATGTAAAGTACCGCTTCTCCATTGATATGGCTTCTCTCAAATCGGAATAGTGAATATAGTTTCACCTTCCACTGGCCGCAGCCTTTCGACGCACAACGTACTCTCCAGCGATGGACAGGAGCAACAAATGCAGAAACGCAAATTAGGCAAAAGCAATCTGGAAGTCTCGGCCCTCGGCCTGGGCTGCATGGGCATGAGCTTTTCGTATGGTGTCGTTCATGACGAGCAGGAGATGATCTCTCTGATGCACGCGGCGGTCGACCGCGGCATCACCTTCTTCGACACGGCGGAAGTCTACGGCCCGTTCACCAACGAAGTCCTCGTAGGCAAGGCGCTCTCGCCCATACGCGATAAGGTGGTGATTGCGACTAAATTCGGCTTCAACATCACTCCCGGCGGAGCTCCAGGATCACACAGCCTGAACAGCCGCCCCGAGCACATCAAGCAGGTGGCGGAAGAATCATTGAAGCGCCTCAACATCGACATCATCGACCTGTTCTATCAGCATCGCGTGGACCCGGACGTGCCGATCGAGGACGTTGCGGGAGCGGTGAAGGAACTGATCCAGGCAGGCAAGGTGAAACACTTTGGCCTTTCCGAAGCAGGCGTCCAGACGATCCGGCGCGCGGACGCCGTGCAGCCGGTGACCGCGCTGCAAAGCGAATACTCGCTGTGGTGGCGTAAGCCGGAAGCCGAAGTCATCCCGACGCTGGAAGAACTCGGCATTGGATTTGTTCCCTACAGCCCGCTTGGCAAAGGCTTCCTCACGGGGAAGATGGACGAGAACACCCAGCTTGGCAAAGGCGATTTCCGCAGCACTCTGCCGCGCTTTACTCCGGAAGCCAGAAAGGCGAATCAGGCATTCGTGGACCTTCTGAGCGGCATCGCGAAACAGAAGAATGCCACGCCCGCGCAAATCGCGCTCGCATGGTTGCTCGCGCAGAAGCCATGGATCGTCCCCATCCCCGGCACAACCAAACTCCATCGCCTCGAAGAGAACATCGGAGCGCTTGCCATCGATCTCACCGTGGACGACTTGCGCAATATCGACAGCGCCGCCTCGAAAATTCCGGTGGAAGGAGACCGCTATCCCGAGCATCTGGAAAAAATGACGGGGCGGTAATTCCCTGCGCGGCAAGGAACCCATCCTGGTTCGCTCCTTGCCGCCCTCCATATCAGGAACCCTTCAACTGAATCTATAAGACGGAGTAGCGCATGCAGAAACGCAAATTGGGACAGGGCAATCTGGAAGTCTCGGCCCTCGGCCTCGGCTGCATGGGCATGAGTTGGTCGTATGGGCCGCCCAAAGACAAGCAGGAGATGATCTCGCTCCTCCATGCTGCCGTTGAACGCGGTATAACATTTTTCGACACCGCCGAAGTTTACGGACCACTCTTGAATGAGGAACTTCTTGGTGAGGGTCTCGCGCCTTTCCGCGGAAAAGTCGTGATCGCAACCAAGTTTGGATGGGAGCCCAACCCTGCCGATGAAGGCAAATGGAACGCATTGAACAGCCGCCCGGATCACATCAGGCAAGTCGCTGAGGACTCGCTCCGCCGGCTGAAAGTGGATGCCATCGACCTGTTCTATCAACATCGTGTCGACCTGAATGTTCCTATAGAAGACGTTGCCGGTGCGGTAAAACACTTGATCCAGCAGGGCAAGGTGAAGCACTTTGGTCTTTCGGAAGCGAGTGCGCAGACAGTCCGCCGCGCTCATGCGGTCCAGCCAGTTGCCGTGCTTCAAAGTGAATATTCCCTGTTTTGGCGGGAACCGGAAAGTACGGTAATGCCTGCGCTGGAGGAGCTTGGAATTGGATTCGTTCCTTTCAGTCCGCTTGGCAAAGGTTTTCTGACCGGCAAAATCGACGCCGCTACACAATTCGACAGTACGGACTTCCGGAGCAGCGTCCCAAGGTTCAGCCCGGAGAATCGCAAATCAAACCAGGCATTGGTGGATGTAATCCGCTCCTTTGCCGAACAAAAAAGGGCAAGCCCAGCACAAATCGCGCTCGCGTGGCTGCTTGCAAAGAAGCCCTGGATCGTTCCAATCCCAGGCACATCGAAGTTAGCCAGGCTGGAGGAAAACCTGGGAGCGCTGCAGGTCGAGCTTACCCCGGCCGACGTCCAGGCCCTCGAAGAGGCATCCTCGAAAATCAAACTTGAAGGAGCTCGTTATCCGAAATTCCACGAACAGCTCGTGGGCCGATAACCGGCGGCGGAGAGCAGAATGAATGCGATGCGTTTGGGAGTGTTGACTGCTGGAGTGGTCCTGGCCAGTCTGGCCTGGACCCAGACCACAAAAAACACCACTTCGAGTCAACGCTCCGCAAGAGACAAACTGATCGGCGCTTGGCGCCTTGTGCGCATTGATAGTCCGGGGTCAGATGGGCACTCCATCGCTGCTCAACCTAAAGGAATGCTGATCTACTCCCAGGACGGACACGTGTCCGTACAACTGATGTACCCAAAGGGTGCAAACGTTCCGTCGAACGAATATGTCCATGACGGCTATGAAGCGTCGTTTGGAAGCTATGACGTAGACGAGGCAACACATACTGTCACGCATCATGTTCAAGGTTCGATTACGCGCGATCTCCTCGTCGGCAAGGACCTGCCACGCGCCTATCGATTTACTCGCGACGGACACCTGATCATCCGGTCGTTGCGGCCCGATGAGCATTGGTCCGTCACCTGGGAGCACTACTGACGGCTGCGTCGCGTTTACCCGATGGAAGAACGGGAGGAGACTGCTTATGAACATTTCCTTTGAAGGCAAAGTTGCGCTTGTTACAGGCGCGGCATCTGGATTGGGTCTTGCCACTGCAAAGGCCTTTGCTGAATCGGGCGCCTCCGTGGTGTTGGCGGACTGGGATGAGAAGGCGGCACATTCCGCAGCCGAGGAATTGGCTGCGCAGGGTCACAAGACCTTGGCGGTCTGCTGTGACGTTGCTGACGACACCCAGGTGACGCAATGGTGCAGCAGACCGTCGCCACCTTCGGTCGGCTCGATGCTGCCTACAACAATGCCGGCATTCAAAATGTCCTCGCGGAAACTGCCGATGCTACTCGTGAGGATTT
The DNA here is from genome assembly GCA_035713565.1 of Acidobacteriaceae bacterium. Classification (GTDB taxonomy): domain Bacteria; phylum Acidobacteriota; class Terriglobia; order Terriglobales; family Acidobacteriaceae; genus JAKAAZ01. Next base: position 11,790 of record DASSZI010000113.1, read on the forward strand.
TGACCGGGTCATGGCGATCAACCTCCGCGGAGTTTGGAGTTGCATGAAGTTCGAGCTGCAACAGATGCGCAAGCAAGGAAGCGGTGCTATCGTCAATTGCTCTTCGCTTGGTGGACTCATTGGGGGTGCCGAACGGGGAACCTATCACGCGGCGAAACACGGGGTGATTGGATTCACCAAGAGCGCGGCGCTGGAATACGCAACACGCGGCATTCGCGTCAACGCTGTCTGCCCAGGCATGATTCAGACGCCCATGTTCGACAAAATGATCGCTGAAGGCCAGGGCGAAGAACTGGATGCAATGTTGAAAGCCCACGTACCGATGGCGCGCATGGGCCGCCCCGAGGAGATCGCCGATGCTGTCCTGTGGCTGTGCAGTTCCGCCGCCAGCTATATCACCGGCCAATCGATTTCGGTCGATGGCGGGTACGTCATGCGCTGAGAGTGTTCCTGAAGCAAAAACGAGAATCGAGAGAGCACATGGAAATCAAACGCAACGGCTCGCAGCCGTCCGCCAAAGGTCCATCCGACTGGTTCACCGGCTCGGTTCGGATCGACAAACTCTTTGAAGCGCCCGAACCGGCTCGCGTTGTAGGTGCCGCCGTCACCTTCGAGCCGGGCGCGCGCACGGCATGGCATACCCATCCGCTCGGTCAGACGCTCCTCGTCACCTCCGGGTGCGGCTGGGCACAGCGTTGGGGTGGTCCCGTCGAGGAACTACGGCCGGGAGATGTAATCTGGTTTGCACCAGGAGAAAAGCACTGGCATGGCGCCTCACCGGCTGTTGCCATGACGCATATCGCAATCCAGGAAAAGCTTGAGGGCAAACTCGTCGAGTGGCTGGAGCAGGTAAGCGACGCCCAATATCAGGCGGTTGCTCCATGACAATCCGCCCAACAACCCCTTTCGGAGTAGCACTGAAACCCTATCCGAAAACCAGTCGCGAGAATCGATTCTTTCCAAATGGAGGGAATTGCGGAGCGGAATTTCTGCCGCTCTTTCGGGTCACTGCATTGCTTGGTTTCACTTAGCCACTAAGAATTCTCCTGCAAACTCGCTTCAGTTTCCGAAATATACGAAATATAGAAGTACACGCGATGGGTCCCGCGTTTGACGAAAGTCCTGAAGATCAACATCCTGAAGATCAACAAAGGCGTAGTCTTCGCGATTCAGAGCAGAACTCCTAGAAGTTGATTCAACTTGCCGAGGCCATTCGTCGCCCTGAAAACATCCTGCTAGCCTTCCTCCCATAGATCATGGCCCCTTGCAGCTGTCCATTTTCGGACACCTCTGATCGAAATCGGACAGCGGAATGGAATAACGAACGCCAGAACTGTTGATTCCAATGGGCGGGCAGGAATTATTTTTTGGCGCGCCGCGTGCAGCCTATATACGGTGATGGATATTGCACGTCCGGACTTGAAAAAGCGCAAATTCCGCCGTCAGATCATTTTCTCGGCCATTGGTCTGGCAATTTTGGCGGCCGTCACGGTGTTCGTGATCCGGCTGAAACCTGCGGCGCCAACCGTCGATCGCAATACCGTCTGGACGGACACGGTGAAGCGCGGCAACATGGTTCGCCAGGTGCGCGGCCTGGGAACTCTGGTGCCCCGCGAGGACCGCATCCGCTCCATCCCCGCCGAAACCGACGGTACGGTGGTGCGGATCCTCAAGCTTCCCGGTGCACTCGTCCACCCCGATACGGTCATCCTGCAACTCACCAATCCGCAACTCTCGCAGGAGGCCCAGGATGCGGCCTTGCAACTGCATGAAGCGGAGGCGGAAATCCACAACACTCAGGTTTCGCTGCAGAGCAGCCTGATGGATCGGCGGGCCACCGGAGCGGATGTTGACGCCCAGTACCAGCAGGCACAACTCCAGGCCCGAACCGACAAGGCGTTGTATAAGCTTGGCGTCATCAGTGGCCTCGCCTACCGGGATTCTCAAGGGAAGGCCGATGCATTGACCACCCGCAATGAACTGGAAAAGCAAGAGATATCGATCAACCAGCAGGCGCTGAAAACGCAGCTGGCGGTGCAAAACGCGAAAGTGGAACAGGCCCGCGTGCTGGCGCAACTGAAGCAGCGCGAGGTGGATGCCCTCAACGTCCGCGCGGGAATTGAGGGTGTGCTGGTGCAGATGCCGCTGCAGGTCGGACAGCACGTCCCTGTCGGCACGGAGCTGGCGCAGATCATTCAGCCGGGACAGTTGAAGGCCCAGCTCAAGATCGCGGAAACGCAGGCCCGCGACATTCAACCAGACCAACCGGCGGAAATCGACACCCATAATGGCGTCATATCCGGGTCCGTTACGCGAATCGACCCCACTGTAGTGAACGGAACCGTGACCGTGGACGTACAACTCCATGGAGAGTTGCCCAAGGGAGCACGCACCAACCTGAGTGTGGACGGGAC
>DASSZI010000114.1:0-2184 GCA_035713565.1 Acidobacteriaceae bacterium
CACATCAAGAAGTGGATCTACTGGAACTTGGCAGAGCGTCGGGTGCTGCGCGATGCCAGTTCGATTCTCTTTACCTGTGACACCGAGCAGCGGCTGGCTCCGCAGAGCTTCAATACGCCGCCATGGAATTCTGCGGTGGTACCGTATGGAGCGGAAACGCCTCCGGGCGATCCACGGCAGCAAGTGGAAGCGTTCTACCAAGGTTGTCCCGCGGCACGGGGAAGACGGTTTTTTCTCTACCTGGGCAGGATTCATCCAAAAAAAGGGTGCGATCTGCTGATCGATGCTTTTCTCTCGATTGCCGCCAGCGCTCCCGATGTCGATCTGGTGATGGCAGGGCCGGACGCGGGCATGCGTGACGGTTTGGAGGCGCGTGTTGCCGCCGCACACCTGAGCCATCGCGTGCATTGGCCGGGCCTGATTACAGGCGATGCCAAGTGGGGGGCGTTTCACGCCGGCGAGACCTTTGTGCTGCCATCGCACCAGGAAAACTTTGGTATCGCCGTGGCCGAGTCGCTGGGTTGCAGCCGGCCGGTGTTGATCTCCGACCAGGTGAACATCTGGCCGGAGATCCACTCGGATGGCGCCGGACTGGTCGAGCCGGACACTCTTGAGGGCACCAGGCAATTGCTGCAACGGTGGCTGGCTCTATCTGACTCGCAGCGTCAGGAGATGCAGCGGAAGGCACGCGCCTGTTTTGAGACTCGCTATAATCTGGATCAAAATGTCAGCGACCTAGTACGATTCTTTCAATATATGCAGTAGCGAGCGTGGCCAATGGATCGCAACTCGTCCTCTAATTCGCTCGCATCGTTCGGGGATTCGGATATTTCCCGGAGCGCTGTGCGTACGGCTAAAGATCCCTATACAGCGCCGCAATATTCTTTCGCCAATCGCGTGCAGCGACAGCTCTGGAGTTTAGTTTGGATTTTGCTCTATCGTCCGTCGCCGCGGATCGCGCATGGGTGGCGCGCCTGGCTGCTGCGGTGCTTTGGCGCGAAGCTTGGACCGCGTTGCCACTTCTATCCAGCCTCGCGCGTGTGGGCCCCATGGAACCTCCAATGCGAAGATACAGTGATGGTGGCGGATGCAGCGGATCTCTACAATCCCGCACCTATGTTTCTGGGGTCGCATGCCATTGTGTCGCAGGGGGCTTATCTCTGCGGCGCAACCCATGACTACAACGATCCAGCATTTCCCGTAGTTGCATTTCCTATGCGGCTGGGGCGCTATGCCTGGGTTGCGGCGCGTGCGTGCGTTTCGCCGGGAGTGAACCTTGGGGATGGAGCGATTCTCGGACTCGCCTCGGTGGCGACCAAAGACCTGGAACCCTGGTCTATTTATGCGGGTGTTCCGGCGCGCAAGGTGAAAGATCGTGAGCGCATCGGGTAGCGGGTGCGCTGACTGATGATCGTTGTGGAGAAACTTCGATGCGAACCCACCAGGTGCCATTCACGGTGATTGACTGGGAGCGGGAACCTGTAACGGAAGTCCCGGGCAAGAGCGGCACTGCGCACATGCGGGCCGTGATGGACGAAACGTCCTGCGTTCGGATCGTCGACTTTACTCCGGGCTACAGTGCAGACCACTGGTGCGCCAAGGGCCACATCGCATTCGTCATCGCGGGATCGTTGAAGATTGCATTGGCGGACGGGCGGAGCTTCGACCTGCGCGCGGGCTCAAGCTTTCATATTGGAGACCAGGCTGGCAGGCACCGGGTTTCGTCGGAAGCTGGAGCGAAGGTGTTCATCGTAGATTAATTAGATGTATAGTCTCCGGCATTTGATGGTGCATACTTTTCACACGGGTGGAAGGAGCCACTATGGGGCAGGTTTTACATCCCATTTTGCGAGAAGCAAGATAAAATCGGCCAAGTGGCGCACTCCTTCGGGCGGGATTTCAGGCCTGCCCTGCTCATCAGCGGGCCTGTCAGGGGCCACCTCTGGCCCCGACGACGGCAGATTGCGCTTGCAAATTGGCTGCTCAAGGTCCAAATATGGGCCTCCCGCTTGTCGATTTTTATGCGGGTACTTCAAAATCCTCCCCACTAAGCCGCCATAAGAACAGGCGACTCCTGGCGCTTATTCTGAACCGCCACGTCGCAGGACACTGGAACTTTTTAGTGCAGATCAGGTCTGAAGCTCACACGCCGGGTCCGAATCGTGCACTGATTTACTGGGGTGC
>DASSZI010000115.1:0-37384 GCA_035713565.1 Acidobacteriaceae bacterium
GCCGATGAGTGAGCGCGTGATGGATGCGCTGTTAGTGCGTTGCGCCGGGAAGCGCGAAGGATGGATGTTCCCCAGCCCGAAGGCCGCGAGCGGCCACGCGCAGATACCAGAGAAGGCATTTCGTGAGGCCCGCGAGCGCGCCGGAATTGACTCGCGCCTGGTGCTCTACACTTGCCGCCACAGCTTCGCTACGTATGCCATGGCGCAAACCGGGAACGCCTTCGCCGTAGGGAAGGCTATGGGACACGCGAATATGCAGTCCATGGCGACCTATCAGCATCCCGAACTGGACGCCATACGCGAGGTTATCGACCGGAGAAACGCCAACCAGGAAAGGGTGAATTGAGATGCCGAACACATACGAAACGATGGAGCCAAAGTTGCCGCTGTTCGGAAAACTCAGCCAAGCGGACCGACGGCGAATCTGGCAATTTGAGGGCCGAGACTCAGACGAACTGGCTGTCCTAATCGTCCACAGAGAGCGGCAACTTAGCGATGCGATAGCAAGCACCCTAGAACTTGCGAGAATACTGCACTCAATTTGCGACCTCAGCGTAAACGCCCCGCGGGACGGGGTCGCCGTATCTCTCCGCTTTCTACCTAAAACGATCAAATCGTGGAGAGAGTCGGCCGTGCGCGCCGTCGAAAGATTTCAATTCACGCCATAATCTACGCCATAGTGATTTCCTGTAACTCTGTTTTTAGGCTGTAACTTATTGATCCTATGGAGCCGACGACCGGAGTTGAACCGGTGACCTACTGATTACGAATCATGTCTCAGCGATAGTTGACGATAGTTTGAAGTTCAACAGAATCAGTGATTTACATGAGTCTTGATGCTTCGCCAATAGTTCGCCATGGTGCTAGTGTTTGCTAGTACTTACGAGCAACGCGAAAACGAGTACGCCATAATTACGCCATAGTGGAGGACACAACAATGGATCAAACGAAAGAGCGTGCAAACGGGTTTGTGGAAGCGTTCACGGCGGAACTCATGCGCGTTCGGAATGAGACTATCCTGGAGTGCGCAAGGATCGCGGGAAACGGCGTCTACGGCTGTCGCGCATCGGACAGGATTCTTGAATTGTTGAATAAAAAAAATACATTAGCCAAGTAATAATTGCTTGACAGGCAACCCTTGCGCAGTAGATAACATCATCAACACCCAATTCGCATCACCCACTATGGAGAGCCCGTACACATGGAAATCGCTGCGATTTTTCCTGATGTTCCCTTTGTGCCTGAAATGTCTACCGTTTGCCCCACCTTCACCTGCGAAGTCTTAACCCTCTACCGCTTCTGCCGCCGCAATGCTCCCGCACATTCCGCTCCGCGCCGCGAAGCTTCCCGACAAGCCGTGTTTGCCCTGCTAGCCTGGGGGATCCATCGGATGCTTCCGAACGCATCTTTCCACGTAGCAGCCTACTCATCCCTGGGCAACCTAAAGATGGTTGTTGAAATCATACTTGACAGCATGGGTACTAACGGTCAAGATGGAAAACAAGAGAGGATTGACGGTTATGAAGGATACGAAGCATTACTTGCAGGGCAAAGTTGAGGAGATCATTCAGAAGCTGCACAAAGAGGCGCCCCAATCCCTGCGCAGCGATCTGGAAGAACTCCAGCGCGTAACGCAGGCGTGGCAGCTTTTCGCGGATATCGATTCTGGAAAGGTTCGGCGTTCGCCTGGTCAGCTCACACCGATTAGTTCCGCGCGTGAGGCGATAGAATTTACACTCACGAAGGCCGGGAAGCCGATGACGCGGGATGAAATCGCAGCGGTAATGATTGACGAGGGATGGGGCCTAAATCGGCCCTTCCCTCGCAAATCAATCAACGCGGCAATCTCACTGCATATTGTTGGGAAGGATCACGGACCAAAGGACTGGCCCGAATTGTTTGTAGAATTGCCTGACGGCCGCATCGCTATGGCTGCGTGGCCGGTGCAGGAGAAAACAGGCGACCTCGCTCGCGCCTGATCTCATCCACGATCTTTTTGCCTTCTGGATGGGCCTCAACTTCACACAAAAACGCGCATCCCCACGCTATGGCCCCTAGATTGTCGTCTGTGAGGTCGTCTTCGTTTTCTGGGGCTATGTATCCTTGGAAGTGCTCTTGCAGGTGATTGATGCGGTCTAAAATGTATTCTTTATCGGCCAAGCCTGACCGATAGTTAAACGGCGGATACTTTTCCGCGCCCATACCGAAGCGCAGAGCCACGCGCCGAAGAAATGAGCGCGGAATGAGATCGTATCGCAGAGCGTTTCCGGACGACTGCGCGCCGGATCGAAACGTGGAATTCATTTTTTACTTTCCGCAACGCTATGGGAAGACGGCCAGATAGTGTCAAGAATGGCAGGGCCATCTGCATCTGAACCGACAAACAGAATGACGGGCTGAAGAGGACGCATGAATGTGATAACCTCCAGGAAGATATCGTCCCCTTCGGCAATCCTCTTCCGCTGTTCTAGGGTTGGCGTCCACCTAGACAAAACTACCCTTTCCGAACCTTGAGACGTAAGAACCCGCAGCGGAATATATTCCGGCTGGTCTTTCGCGTAGAAAACTTCTCGGTGCTCCTGTCCCTCTATTACTGGGCCATTGCGCGGATTCAGAACACTTATCACTGGAGTGCCTCCTGTACATCTGGCAATCGTTCGTTAGCGGGAAAGGATCATCCCATTCAGGCATGACACTACTTTCCGCACCCGTTCACATAGGTAATCGCGTCCTTGATCGCCCAGAACGGAACCATCAGGTGTTTGTCGTGATGGAGGACCACACAGGGATACGCTGGGATCGTGGTGAGCGTGTAATACCTCTTTGCATATCCGCTATTGAGTTGCAGGCTTCCACTGGTGATGGCGACCCGATGCATCGCGGCTTCGTGGTACTGCATCAGCTCCGGCGTGTGCAGGTCGCCCTGAAGGATCAGCTCGCGATCTGGCGCATAGTGGCGAGCGTACCGGCGCGGCCCATGGGTCGAACTGTACATGCTGCGTCCGGTGAAGCGGTGCGAGGCTGCGCACCTGTAAATCTGTTCGCCTACCTGAATATCAGCGTGACCGATTCCGTTGTAATAGACTGCCTGCCGACTCAGAATGTTTTTGACGACGCTAGATCCGGCTTGTTTTTCCTGCCGTTCGACGCCATGGTTGCTCCAAGTGGCGAATGCGACCTTCGGGGCAATCTCCGTAAGCCACGATTCCATGAACTGCTCTTGCTGCTCGGGCGGAATAACCTGTGATACCACTTCCAAAACAGAGCGCAGCTTAATTGCCGTCTCTGTCTCGTCGCCTAGCATGGCCAGGTAAAGGTTCGGCGTCTCGACAATCTCTTTTGTGATCTGCGCAAACAGGTCGTAATCGCATCCCCATGAGCCGATATGCTGGTCCGAGAATGTCGCAAGAATCACAGGCCGCTTCCCTTCGCCCAGGCTGAATGCCGCTTGCTCCTGGGAATTGGACGCCTTCTTTTTAAGGTTCTGTCCCGCCTTTGCCCAATCGCTCCACTCGCGCCAATCCGTAACGCCGATCTTTTTTGCGGCCTGCAAAGCAGGTTCCGTCTTCATGCGCTGCCTAACATTGAAGACGGTTCCGCTCGCTACGCCTTCCGCCGCTTCGATTGCCGCAACGGTTTGCCCCTGGCGAATCCGCTCTGCTACGCGCTGCGCAACGGCCATGTCTAGCTTCGGTGTGGGCAAGTGGTCTCCTTTTGAAATACGACAATCATGCTTGGGAATGGCGCGTTGTACTTAGCTCCCCCAAATTTGAGGCGTCCCTTTATAAATCGGATCTCTTTCGCGTTCGGCAAAACCAATTCATGAAACCATCTTGTGTCGGTTCGGGCTGGAATCAGGAATACCGCAACATCGGCTTCACGCGCTCTATCAAGAAATTGCCGGATTCCAGGTCCGTATGGAGGGTTGCAAAACACGCGCTTCCCTATCCACTCGCAAAACAGCGTGGACGTTCCGTCCCTGTCTCCACCTAGTGGGCACGGATCGAAATCAAATCCAAACTCGGCGTCTAACGCCGCGTAAACATCCGAAGGCGTGGCCCATTCTTCCGAAGCTGAACTAAAGTGAACGCTCGGATCCAAGTGGTCTCCTAGTGTTTCGCGTGGATAAAGAGTTGCCAGATAATTTCCATCAGGATCGCAACGGTACCGCCGCGCACCATGAAGTTTTCCAGACGACGGATGCGCGGCTCATAGGAATCCGATTGCCGCTCAAGCTGGGGCAGACGCGCTTTGCTGTTCTCTGTCCCTTCGCCGCCGAACAAACGTGTAAGCAGTGTGCTTACACGAAGATTCAATTCAGCCACTTCCGTTGAGTGTGTTTTAAGTTGACTGGCAACAGAATCGACCTGCTCAGAGAGCAGGTCGATCTTGCCGCCAATGCCAATCTTGGAGTCTTTGGGAATGGGTGTCATGTTAGGCGACCGGGGTTGTCGCTTTCGCAGCCGCTTCGATGGCCGGGTAAGCGTTCATCAGGGCCACAACCGCATTCGTCCAGTTGGCGACCGTCTGCGGTTCCACCTTCGCGCCCGCAGCCTGAAGGATCTGCGTAGCGGCCGGCGTCACAATCTGGACAGCTTCCGCGAGCTTCTGCGCGCCCGTGCCAGACTGCTTGCCCATCGCAGTGAACTTCTGCTCCGTCTGCGCGACAACGCCCGTGATCAGGTTCGTCACGGACGCATACACGGGCCCGATGGCCGGGTCAGCCAAAGCTACAAACGGCTCCGCAGCTACGGCGACGTGCAACACATCGTTCAGCCCAACCTCAAAGTCGTGTCCAATCTTGTCCAGAAAACTTTTGAACGCCATATTTGTTTGCTCCTGTATTCAGTGCTGCGGAGTATCGTGTTGAAACATTGCCAGACCACCGCCAATTAAGCCAGTGCCAGCGCTCATCAGGGCTTGCCGTACATCCTGGGGATGGCAGAAGCAAGCCATCCCGAATGCGGCAAGCCCCAGGGTCACAAGCGAGAATGCCCAAATCTGCGAATCGACTCGCATTACTCAGGCAGGAAGGTAACGGTAGGGGCAGCGGTGTATGTGATCGAAACCACGTCGCCAATGCCGACCGGAATAAAGCCGGAGTCGGCAACCGTGAGGGTAACGCCGTTGCGGGTGAGGGTGACAGACGTAACCGTACCGCCAGCGATGAAGACTTGTCCGCCCGAGGGCGCCACGTATGCGGAGGGTGATGCTCCTACTGTTACAGCTTCAAACGGATTCATAGTTTGTTTCTCCTGTGTTTTTTCTTGGTTCTCGGTTGTATCCCTCGCGGATTGTCGGCATCCCGCCAATCGTACGCATTAACTCGCCGAACGCTAGCCGGTTGGCCGACTTCAAATAATCGTTGACGGTCCAGCTAGACTTTCCGATCATCTGGGCCATTTCCGCCTGGGTGTATCCCATCCCTTGCCAGAGGATGAGTCTGCGATAGTGGAGGGGCAGCTTCTCTAGTCTGCGCTCCACCTGCTGACAGAAGCTCAGTGCCTCGTCAATGCGATAGCCGAAGTGCCGGAAGCCGTCGGCCCGGATGTGTACGTAAATCTCGACATGTGCCGGAGTCAGCAAGAGGCCATCCGCAGAATCAGCATCCCGGTAAGCAACCCGAGAAAGAAGGGGATGCCCACGCGCACGTAATCATCCCAGAGAGTCACGACGCTTTTACCCGGATGCTCACCAGCAATAGAAGCGCTAATAGCGCTCCGGAAACCGAATGTCCAGCATGAATCAACGCAACCGAAACCCACAGAAAGCCGCATATGACGGACAGGACAGCTAGGTCTTTCACGCCCGAACCGGCTTTCCAAGCGGACTGAGAAAGCATTCCTGCGGCGTCAAGTCCAAAGGATTGTCGCAATTGAGCAACCGCGTTCCGCCCGCCCGACCGATCTGATAGAACAGCTCATCGCAAAACCAGCTCTTTTGATTCGCATCAAACTTGCGCGTGCGATGCAGAAAGAAATCGAGGATCGCGCCCTTGTTATAGGGCTTCCCGATCTGCGCGAAAGCGAATTTATATGCCGCGTGAATGTCCGGGACTTCGTACTCTATCCGCGCGACCTTCGTAAATTTGCCGTAGTCTTTGGGCCGAAGTTGAACGCCCGAGCCCATGCGAGAGCCAAGCAACATCTCATGACATCCGCGCCAGAGGCGCGGCTTGATCCATCCGTTGACGACCGCAGCGCCGATAACAGTCTCTGGAACAACCAAATCCACGTGGCTGTAATCGCTGTCCGAGAAATAGCGGATAGCCCCTGAACCGAAGCCGTCCTCCGTTGAATACTGAGCGACAATGTATCCAGGCTGCGGCATCTAGTTCCCCTCCCTGATCCCGGCTAAAGACTTTTCAACTGCATCCCAGTTCTTTTGCAACTCTTCGCAGTAATTCAAGACACCGGGGCCGCGAGCGCCCACGTGTCCGCCGTTCCATACTTCGCCCCACTCGTGCAGGCTGCGCGGCGGATTGTTTGCGCGAAGAATCTGATTCATAAATCGGACGGTTTGGATAGCGCCGTACTCGGCATCGCGGAACTTGTCTGGTGTGGCATCGTTCGCGGCATTGCAGAACATGATCTGCCATGGCCCGTAGGAACAATGAGCCCCGTGGCCAAAGAGCTTGGTCAATCCAACAATCGTTGCGTTGTGCGAATAGAAGCCGGTACAATAGCCCGTTTCATGGCGCGGCTTGCAATTGTGTCCGAAGGAAGATTCGTTCCCGCTGAGGGCCAACAGGAGCTTGCTTCCGTCCACCAGGGAGAGCTTGTTTCCCACTTCCGTCCGAATCGTCGGCCCGTAGTGGAGACACAGGTTGACGAAATCCTCAAACTCAAGGGAAGGCCAAACGCCAGCCGAACACTCGTCAATTGTTAAAGGAATGGACATTGAGCCTCCGCGACTTCAGCCAGATTCTTATTTTGGTGAACAATCTAGGTACCGCCGCGCACGGGCCGCAGTGGGTCGCTGGCCGCGTACAATACCATCCAGAAGGAGGGCGGACGCATTTGAAAGGAATGGGCATTAGACCTCCGTGATTCGGATTCCATGGATTTTCAGCATGAGCTTGCGCTTGATGACATATGCAGGCGTGCGTACACCCTTGGTATCTTCCACAACGGTTGCGCCGTCCTGCTCGTACACGAAGTCGGCAACGTACTTGCAGGCGCGCTCGATACAGCCGCCGCTTGCCATCTGAGAGGGGATCAGGAGATACGATACCTGCTCGCGCAAGTCCTTTATTTGCCCGATCTTCTGGAGCAATTGCAACTCCGCAGCGCGCCGCGCTTCCTTTTTAGAAGCATGGCGCCCGGTGCGGACGTTGCGGAACTTGGATGGCATAGTTAAACTATACCACTATCCAAGCAACCATGCAACAGTTTTATTCATCAAATTCAAAGTCTACGTGCAGCTTCGTCAGCTTGCGGAGCGCCCTATGCAATGTGTCCGTCGCGAGGATCCCCGCAGCCGGATAAACGTCCACCAGTGCAGCCGGAATGATATTGTTTTCATGCATACTGCCAAGCTCCGTCACCCGCGAATCCTTGCGGAGTGCCTGCAATTGGTTCATGTCCAACATGCAGGAGCAGAGCACGGGGCCAGATGCCGTCATAAGCGGCACCTGGCACTTGTAGCTATAGTCCTTTGCGATTGGAACGCCGTTTGCGTCAAGCGCGCTGAGGACATAGCGGTGCAACATCTTGCAATTGGGATTGTTCATTGCCGCCTCTTAGGAGATTAGGAAAGCGTTATGCATGACGAGTGAGGGATTCCCCGCTGCGTCATAGAGGATGTAATTCGCCTGCTGATAGTCGTCCGTATCCAGTGCGACCTGGACGCGCACACCAGCCGAGGTATCGAGCGGACCTATCTCATGCGGAGTAAGCCAGCGATCACCCCATGCCGCATTGCCCATATAGCGAACCGGATGGTGCGGCGACACCTTGCGCCCTTCCACTGTGCGCCATACTTCCGAATAGCGCTCGCGCTTGGCTGTGACGCGCCGGTACTCCGTACCCGCCTGCCGGCCGTCCGCGTCGTAGACAATCCCCTTTAGCCAGTAGCCAGCGGCAACGTCGCCGATCCGCATGATTCCCATGTCGCGCTCGCAGACAAGCTCGTCTGCGTCCGGGCATGTATTCGTGCCGCCGCCCGATCCTGTTCCAGAACTTGTGCCGGAGCTTGGAGCAACCGGGGTAGCTACGCTGAATGGCTGAAATGGAACATACCCGTCGAGGTTTTGCCATTGTGCCGCAGCCGGAGATGCAGCGGTAGGCAGAGGCGTATAGAGTGTCAGCGCGCCCGTTGCAACGGCACATCGGAAATAGCAGTAATAGGTTGTGGAACCCGCCAGACTTCCCACACTGACCGATCCGGCAGGAACGCTCAGTTGGCCGTTTGGTGGGGCTGGTACGTTCTGATAGTTCGGAAACAGAAGCGTATCCGCATTCCAGGAACAGTCGATAGTCGAAACGTTACTTGAATCCGTGCTGGACGTAAAGCCCACGTTGAACGGATTCACCGGCATAACGCTGCCCTGTGGAACCAGAGCGGTAGACGCGCTTAGAAAGTTCTCCTTATCGACATAGCCGACGCGCCGGAAGATGTTTCCATCCGGCAACTCGTCCAACGAATTCAAATGCAGCGAAGCGGTGAAGGCCGCTACGCCCCACCAATCCGTAGTGGTAGGAGCCGTGATCGCCACACGCACCTGAGCGGAAACCGCGCCTGCCGGAGCCGTTCCCACCACGCGATACTGTGTCCAGTCGGCAATCGCAGCCGCGCCGGAGCTGGTGACGGAGAGGGCCGTGCCGGTGGAGTCCAGCCAGATGATTCCAAGGGTCAGGGAGCCGGTGCAACCGCTATCGGACGCCTTCATTTTATTGGTAACGGTCAGCACGTCTCCCGGTGTAACCGGGATAAGCTGGCTATTCGCCATCTCGGATGTTGCCGTGCCGGAGAAATAACCGATGAATCCATTCGCCCCGCTCAGGGGATTCGCCACAACCTGATTGACCGTCCAGCCGGCCTGCGCAGCCCATCCGCTTGAACCGCAATCGAAGTTCGCGTTGAACAGCAGCACGTTGCCCGTGGAACCCGCCTGCATATTCGCGAGCGTAGAGCCTGGGGGATAGATTACGTTTCCGTTCGCGTAGCGCTCTAGGCCGTTCGATACCAGGAGAGGCCCGGCAATAATGTAGTCACTGACAATCCCCGCGCTGTTTTGCGCGAAAATCTGGACAAAGTATTGAGAACCATCCGACACGTTCGAAATCGAATACTTCGTGGTGCCACCGTACAGGTTCGCAATCGTGTCCCATGCGGCCATCTGGATGTTGCCAGCCGTGACCGCGTTGCGCGGTGCGCGCGTCACATAGATAGTCTGTCCGGAAACCGCATAGACGGTACTGCTCAGCATTCCGCCCCCCGTTGCAGCCCCGGCGAGCAGCACTTGATCGCCCACGCCAAACGGGTTAGAGGTTCCGCCGATGGTCAGATTGTCCTGGTTGGCCAAACATGTATAGGTGTTCGCCGCAGCAACATACGGCATCAACTGCAACACGATCTGTCCACCGTTCGACACATACGCATCGCTCGGCGGAGTCCAGGTACACAGGATGGTGGACTTGACGCTTCCGTCGTTTCCTACCAGAGAGGTCGCAGACCCGGACTGGATAACAAAGTTGGACGGTGCTCCCACCTGCATTGTGTTGGCGAACTGCGGGTATTTGTTGCCTTGCAACGGAACCTGATCCGATGCGTTCCACGTGTAGATGTCCGGCGAGACTGGCTTCAGGATGAGATGAATCCCTGGGACTGGTGCGCCGCTGCTTTCGTCTACCGTGAAGGTTGAGCTTAATACCTCGAACTCCGTGTACGCTTGTGTTGCCGGATCGTAGGTTGTGGCGCCAGCGGGAGGCGCTGTCCAGCCAAAACGCGGATAGCTAATCCATACCGTGTCGTGCGCCACGATGTCATAGGCCGCGAGGCTGCACGTAAGGGAGATGGTCGCCCCTTGGTTGTAGTTATCGTCCAGGCCGTTGCCCATGCGATTGCGTAGCAGGGCGATCTTTGCCAGCCGTTGCGCCGTGTTGCTGTTCGTCACGAATGGCAGCGACAAATCCTGATAGAGCTTTTGCCCATCCCGCGCCAGCCAGATGTCCGAAGAATAGCCGTGCTGAGGGTCCATCGCATAAGCCGGGAAAGGCTGCGACTGCCATTGACCGTTGTAAATATTAGGTTGCTCGTTTAGAAATACGTTCGGCGAACCGATGGTATCGACCGCAGCCGGACAGACAAACTTGCCCTTCACTGCGTTGATTAAATCGCGTCCCTTTTGTCCGGTCTTCACGTGAATAGGCGTGTTCATCATCGCCGGTGTAATGGTCGCGGTCGGGAAAACATACGCGCCCGGAAAGATGTTCCACAGGCCGTTGATTTCCACCAGGCTACCCGCACAACAGGTAAGCATGGCCTTCAGCGTCTCAGCCGGAGAAACCGCCGTAGTGAATGAGCCGTTTATCGTGTACTGCGGAATCTGTCCACCTTCCGCCTGATCTATTGCTATATCGCAGATGTTCGCCGCCGCAATTAGCTGGGTTTGGTCAATGTCCGCCATCTTATAACCCATTCCCCAGTAGGGGTTGGTCATAAAGTCGGCAATGATGAGCGCGGCATTCGTGGTGAACGCATAGCCGCCCGCTCCGCTATTCAGGCGCGGATCCCAGATATCGTTTTTCCCTTGAAGATCGAAGCGTAACGAATTCGGCAACCCGCCGCTCCAGAGAGACGCTGCATAGAGCAAGCGGATATAAACGTAAGTGAATCCCTTCGGAACTCCCTGCTCGTTGAGATAGATTGGATTCGCGGTGGTCCCGCCCGACTGAGGCGTGGTGCCAAGGTCGTACATCAGCGTGCAAGTATCGTCCCAATGCCCGCTCGGGCCTTTGGTGACGTAATACTGTGACACCTGATTCTGGACAAGCGACCCGCCCTGGTAACTTTGGCCCGTTCCGTTGTACGTCTCCATGTAGACGTGGCCACCAGTGCGGTAGTGGTTTTGATTCAAGTCCTGAAGATCGTTGGAAGTGGTGAACCCAAACGGAGTCGCGCCAAAGTCTTCCGTGTAAGTGCCCGGTGGGGTAGAGCCGCCTTCGGCGTTATTCCGCCACTGCATCCCCTGGCCATTGATATAGAGTCCGCCGTAGCTAGGGAAGGGAGTCGTGCCATTGATCGTTTCCGTGTGTTGCTGGACGCCCACGCACGGATGCGCGGCAAGTACCACCACCATATCGGCGTACTTGAAGTCGTTCCCGTCCGACCCATAGGAGTTGCAGTCGATGATCGTGCCGCCACAACGCACGTTCCCATAGACGATTTGCCACGGAGCAACGGGAGACTTAACCGTTTGCGGAGTCGTAGGAGGCCCGGACACGATCATTTCCGCGCCGGAAATCATCAGGGTCGTTCCGATAGTAAGCAAGTAGAGGGACGCGCCGCCTGTGAACGGTGCGGCCATAACTGCGCCTACATCAATCGCAGCGCCCGCAACCATCAGTCCCAAACCTTGTACGCCGCGACTCAAGCTAGCCTCCAGGCTTTCGCTGCTACCTTATGGAACGGAAGGTAGCGAATTCCCACTTCGCTTACGATGTAAGCGTCCTTTGCGTTGTGGCCGACAATCCCAAGCATTAGGGATTGATCTTCGCCCGTTGGCATCAGCACAACGTCGCCCGGCTGCGCATAGTACGGAGAGATTTCTTTCATGCCATGCTTCTCTGTCACGAAAGCCGCAACGTCTTCGATTCGCACGCTACCCGCAACATCATGCATTACTTGAAGCGCGGATTTCTGATCGTTATACTTCCCACGGAAATCCGCGTAGATGTCCGTTCCCGTCATGCCTAAAACGCAGTCGCAAACGAAGGAACAGCAGTCGTTCTTTCCCCACGCGAAAGGCTGATGGTGTTTCAGAATTTCATCGCGCAATGCGCGCTGCCAATGAGGTACTCTTTTCATGTCAGTTCCCAAACCGGAAGACGTAGTCGCTAAGGTAGGTGACCCATTGGAATGCGCCTTCGGCTGGATTCCAGAAGTTTGCATCCGGCGCGGCCAATGTCCAATTCACGCTGCGGTTAAGCTGCGCGAGCTTCGATTCAACCGAGATGGTCACCGTAGAGGTCTGGGTCGTCTCGTCGATGGTCGCCTGATCCATGAATCCCTGATAGCTCGCGATAGCCGAGCCGCCGATAACGTTGCCCGAGGGATCAAGTAGCACGGTCGAAAGAATCACTTGATTCTTCAGGCTCATGGAATTCTGCACTTCGTTGATGTCTATGCTGTTCGGGTCCAGGCCCGACAGCTCCAGCGTGACACCTTGCGCCATGAGTTGCTGTGTTTCCGTGATCGGGCTAACCTTGCCGTAGCTTCCCACGCCGGTATAGAGAATCCCGTTAAAAAACAAGTTGCCGCGCCCGCTCCAGATATAGAGCGTTTCATTCGTGAATTGCAGCTCGGCCAAGAGCGCCAAACCCACCACGTTCGCCGCGAGCGCCGTCTGCTGGGCTGCATTCAATCCGCGCGGCATTAGAGCGCCTCCACAATGGCAAAGCTCGCTTGCATGGTTGTGTCATAGCTCTTATGCCATTGCACTTTGT
The DNA here is from genome assembly GCA_035713565.1 of Acidobacteriaceae bacterium. Classification (GTDB taxonomy): domain Bacteria; phylum Acidobacteriota; class Terriglobia; order Terriglobales; family Acidobacteriaceae; genus JAKAAZ01. The sequence continues at coordinate 12,669 of DASSZI010000115.1, forward strand.
TTTGTGCCAGACGGAACAGGCCGCGCGTGTTGCTCGTAGTGATCGCTACGGCGGCCGCTGGAGTCTCGCGGATCTGGGGCCAGATGGAGATAGTCGCGTTGCCGCTCGCGTCACTGTTGACCGGCTGCGTAATCCGGTAAAGGCGCGAAATGGTTTCGTCCCCAGGATTGACCGGCGCGGACGGGATAGTGATGTAATCGCCCGGAAGCAACAGGCCATTGGCCGATGCGCCCCAGCCGGTCGTATACAGCCCATAAGGAAAGGCCGACGGATGGAATTGATTATCCAGCGCCCAATAGGTTGTATCCGTGGGCGCGTTCCCCGTTGTCGCCGCGATACAGATGTACGTGTTGCCGCTGTAATTCACGGTATTGCCCACGGCATAGGCAGTCGTGGCGCTGTAGGCCGCTGGAGCAGCCGCTACAACCGGCGAACCGCTAGGCGTCCCAAACGGTTCGGTTTGGCTGCTATCGCCCAACTCGAACACATTCATCGATCCACGACACGCGAGCAGGAAGCCAATCCACGCAGCCGCGTCTCCAGCCTCTTGCGGAGGAAGGGTTACCGTCCCGGACAGGAAACTATTCTGCCAGTCGTACACCTGCATCTGATTCGTGTAGGGCGAAGTAAAAACGCCGATGGTATCCGTACTCACAAAATCAATCGACTGGAATTCGTAAGATGGCATCGTTACGATGTTCCAGCCGTTCCAGGTAGGCAGCGCCATTTGTTTTTCCTTTACGCCGCGCCGGACTTGGGCGAGCGCATCTTAGCTTCATGCTGCTGTTGGATGGAAGCGCGCACGCTATGAACGGCGGATGCGTGAATGGCATTCTTGACGGCAACCGCAGTTGCAGCCGGATCGACCGCTCCCTGTGCGTTAATGTGATTCGTGATATTCACGGAGCCACCGCCGTTCCCCGCCACCGAATGATGCGGAGTGACATATCCACCACCAGCGCCAGGCGTGAATATCTCGCGTCCCATTTCTCCTACGACAATCGGAACATTGCCGGAGACATAGCCGCCGCTTGCATTGCCCTTCATATGTTTGGCCATCGGCAACAAAGCGCTCACGGTGCTAGAGGTCGTATTCACTGCCGACTGCGCTGTGGTCAGCCATCCAGAGTACGGCTTTCCGCCGGACGAGGTAATCGTTGCGCCAGTAAGGTGATCGAACAGCTTCATTCCCGCGTGAATTTTCTTGCCTACGGAAGCAAGAAAACCCGGAGAGTCTGTAGAGCTTCTGCCGATCCCCGGCGCAACCGTGTTCAACGCGCTTTGCGCTACGCCTAACGTTGCGTTTGTGGGTTGGTTCTGATTGCGTACCAGCGAGACATACAGCGGATCGCTATGCGTGCCGGATGGTTTCACCTTCCCCATGCCGAGCAAGCCTTTGATCGCGTTGTGGCCTTTCAGGAAATGGCTGTTCGCAATCCCCTTGATGGCCATTCCTTCGCCGTACTGGAGCATGTTGCCGATACCCTGCTGCGCGGCTCCAATGCCCAGCGAACGCGCATGGAATCCCTGTCCAGTCATCCCACTCGCCATGGACATATTCGCCATGCCGAGGGATGCTTGCGTAGCATTGGCAATCGCGCTCCCAAGCTGGGAGAACTGTTGCGCAAGTTGCATGGTCGCAGTCTTTAGCTGCCCCCACACGCTATCTTGTTGTTCCGCGTTCTTGTCTTTGAAACGCACAACGCTATACTGGCCGCTCAGCTTAGCCATCTTGTTATTGACTTTGGCAGATGCGGCCGCGCGCGCGGAAGGCGACATGCCATTGGTTATATCCGCGATGTCAGCGAGCTGCTGCGTCAAGCCTGCCATCTCTCCGGCAAACTGCTGTGCATCCATTTGCGTGTAGGCTTTGTCCGCCTGCAAAGGAGAGATCATCCCAGAACGCGCAGCCGCGTCAACTTGAGCCGCCTTCAGCTTGCGACCATACCGCGCCGCGATGTCCTGCGCGTCGTAGCCGGATTGCTGCGCGGACTTCTCATTCTGCGCATTGCGCGCCTGTACCCACATAGGGTAGATGCGCGACTCGCGAAGAAACTCTTGATCGTCCTGGACGGACCCTTTCTTCGCCGCGCTCGCGCTCTTGGACGCGAGCTTGTGAATGATGGAAGCGTGGCTAATGGTGCGAGCGAACAATTCCGAAGCCCGCTCCAGCGCGTGCGCAGCCTTCGCTTGCGCCGCCGCCGCCTTGCGTGCCTCTTCTGCGGCTTTCTTTTTATCTTGCTCGGATTTTAGGTCGCGCTTCGCGGCGTCGTTCTCTTTGCGGTCCTGCTCCGCGTATTGCTGATCGTGTAAAAGGTTGATGCCGCCCGTAAGGATAGCGCGGTTCGCATCGTTTCCGCTCCCTTTATTAAAAGAGCGAAGCGTAGTGAAATCGGAAATGCCTTGCGCGCGCGCCGCGTCAATCTTCGCCGTCAAATCCTTAACGGTCGCATCGATCTGGCCTTGAGGCTTGCCGCTATGCTGCGCGTCCACAATTTGACGCTGAAGCGTGGCGATATTGGCAAACGTAGACTTCACCAAGTCTGCCGCAGGCCCGGTTTCCTTCTTGCCGACAAAGCCGCCGAAGATGCCTACACTGTTTTTTTCGAGCAGCGAAGCAATCGAGTTATTGTCTTTTTCAAGCGAGAGGTAGAGCTTGTCTGCGCTCACCTTCGCCTCGTCCAGCGCATCCTTCAGGCCGTTGTGTGGCTTACCGTTCAGAACTGCAATTTGGTCGCGTATCCGATCGGTAGAAAGGACTAATTCATCGTTGCTCTGCTGTGCGGAGTAGTGCAGCTTATTGAAAGCATTGCGAATCTTCCCGCCTGCTTCCTCGGCTTTCTTCCCCATGTCATAGAGCTTCTTACCCGCCTCAAAGATAGCGCCGCCTACCGCAGTAATGCCGATAAGCGGGAAGGCGGCACGCAATGCGTTGCCCACGCCAGGCAGAGTAGAAAGGAAACGCTCGCCCGCGCGGATATTGTTTTCGAATCCGCCATGCAGCGCACGCAACGCAGCGGACGACGCCTGCATAGAGGATACGGTCGCGTGGCCCGCTTCCTTCGATGTCTGGCCAAGCCGCTTGGCAAGCGTATTCGCGTTACGCATGGCCAGCGAATACTTCTCCTCGCCCAGCACGCGCAACACAATATCTACAATCGCCGCGTTGTCTGCTTCGCTCATTTGCCGCCCTTTATTCCAGCTACGATTGTTGATTGAATGGTCTGCCGTACACGGTCGCGCACTTCATCCCATGTGCGCCGAACGAATGGATGCGGTCTTACTTCTCCGTTTTGCGTGCCAGGCCCGCGAAAGCTGCCCGTCTTTTTGCCGTTGCGATCCTTGACAGCCGCGCTATAGCCGCCGACCATCTTGCCGGTTTTCGCGTCCTTATGTCGCCCCGGCACGATCCGGTGACCATACTCCAGCCACCGCACGACATGCCGCGTAGACTTGCCGGGAGACACAATAACAATAGGCTGCCCCTTGTCGTCGCGTCTCTCAACTGCAATGAAGTCGCTTTTGACCGCGCCAGACGGCAGGGCCGTAGACTTGGGGCTGGATTGCTCAGCCTTGACCGGAGACGCAGCCGAAAGCGCTGCAACCTCAATCTCGCCGCCAGCCCTCAATGCACGGTAGATGATTCGATCCATCTTCCCTTTATCTGCCATCCCGCGCAGCCTGGCTTCGAGCTTGGAAGTGTCGAGCGTCGCGTCCGTCTGCATTAGTAGATCGTCACGTTGTATTTGTCGATGTAAAACTCGGAAGTGATCGCCGCAGTGCTGCTCGTCTGCGCATCCACCTGATACTGCGGCTTGATCGACGCCGCATCCGCTGTGTCCGCTTTCGCGCTGTACGAGCCGAGCGGATTGTTGAACACTTGCTTGCCATCGAGCGCCATCACGCCGTAGTAGTAGGTGTTCGCCGCGAAGTCCATGACGTACTCGATCTGGATGTGATGCCAGGTGTTCTGGGAGTTGAAGTAGGCCGAGCAGTCGATTCCAGTCGTCTCCCATGTGCCAGCACCGCTATTCCAGACCTGCCAGGTAATTGCGCTTGATCCATGGGTCGCGCATTGCAGCGAAGGATAGAACTGGTTTGTGCCGGTGTAAGTGACTAGGTTCGGGCCTTCCATCCCTTGCAGCACGTGGGAAGCGGATGGCACGAAGGTCCAGACATCCATGAGCGCGTGGGTATAGCCGGTGCATGTCCCGCCCGGCAGTACAGAACAGGACTCAGGCAGGTCGGCCTGCACGTTGTATCCATACGGCGATCCGGAGTTGGTCACCGAGACTAGCTCAAGAGCGCTTCCGGAGAGCGACGGCCCTGCCACATTGAAGGCGGTATTGTCCGAGCCGGTGGCTGTGCTGTTGCCGCAGCACGCACCGCCTGCAGTAGACCACGAAGACGCTGGAAGGCTAGTCAGATTGGCGAAGGTGACCGGAACTGGTGCGCTGTTGAACATGTCCACCGAAGTGCCCGGATTCGTCGCTACATAGAGGCTGTCCGCATTGCTCCAGCAGAAGTTCTGCGAGTTGGTGGCCCCGGCGATGTCATCGACCTGCATTCCGCCAATCATGTTGCTCGGGTAAACCCACGTGTATCCGCCTGTCGAGTTCTCGATGATGTACAGCGTGAAGCAGAAGCCCGGCTGTCCTGCCGGGATGGTTACGCCCGTCACGTTGCCCGTCAGGAGCAGATGCTTGACCGTGGTGGTCGCGTTGAGCGTCACGGCACCGGACACGCTCACATCGCCCTCGGAGACGCCCAGCACGGAGTTCCCGGAAACGGTCATGTTCGTTGTCGCGACGGAGGTGGCATTCACCGTGCCATGAAGGAAGGTCCCGGTTACGGAGGAATCTCCCAATGTCACCGTGTTGCTTCCGTTTCCTACCGCGTTGTATCCAACGACAGTCTCGTTTGTGTCGCCGTTGTCCAAGGGAGAAACGCTCGCGCCGATGAGCGTATTGTCGGCTCCAATCGTATTCTCAGCGCCGCCCGATACGCTAAACCCCGCCTGAAATCCTATGGCAGTATTATCCGCTCCCGTGGAGTTCCAATAGAGAGAGTGGTAACCCACTCCCACGTTACCGTTAGCGGTCGTCGCGGAATAGAGCGAGCCGCGTCCAAGAGCCGTGTTGTAGGTACCGCTCGTAACTGATCCCAGAACAGCTAAACCAACGCCCGTGTTATCAGCCCCCGCTGGTGTTGCGGAGGAGCCAAATAGCATGTTGCGGTTGGAGGAACTTCCATACAGCGGCATCGTGTTCAGGTACATCAAGTTCCCGTCTACCTGAGCATTTCCGTTCACTTCGAGCTGCTGCGCGGGCGCGGAAGTCGTTCCCAGTCCGCAGTATCCTGTTAAAGGGTCGCAAGTGAAGACGTTTGCGCCCCCGTCATTCAACTCAAAAAACCCACTCGTAGCCATGTTTCGGAGGTGCCAGCTAACAACATTGTTTTGGTTAATCGCAAAGTCGGTTGTCGTGCCGCTCGCTGACATGATATTGCTGTCGTTTTGCAGCGCCTGGCTGCTCTGGATGGGAAGGTTACTCAGAGCGGTAAAGGCCAGCGTTGCGCCTTCGTCCGTCGAAACTAACTGGTGCAAGGTCATCGGAGCTGTAGCAACGTGAATGCCGCATGCCCCGGAGTTGCAATTCTGCTGATTGATGGCGGCGAAGTACACGTAGGTTGAGTTGCCCACGGGCAGCAAGCTGAGATCGGCAATCTGCCCACCGAGATTTCTGGCGCCTTCAGCATAGGACAAGCGAGGCAGCGTCAAGGCGGCAGGGTTCATCGTCCACGTATTGAAATCGGTTGAGGTAAAGCGCGCTCCATCCGTCGGCAAATCCCCTTGACCTGGGCCCGGAAAAGAAACATGCGCCCATGCCCAGAAGGTGCCGGTTTGCGGGTCTTTCCATAACCATGGGCCACCTGCGGACATGACTCCTTGCTGGCCCATCACCGGATTGCTGGCGTATTTCGTCCATGTCTGCCCATCGGGGCTCGTAGCCGTTCCTATCTGAAAATCCCCCCCGCCCGCTGCCTCGTACAGCATACGCCACGTCGAGCCATCCACAATGACGGACATATTCGCAAGGACTACGCTATCCCACGCGCCCGAAGCTCCCAGCGTGATGACTCCTGATTTCGCAAGCGTGAATGTCGTCCCGTTGGTGGAAGTGTAGAGGTCAATCGAATTCTGGGCTGGCATGGGAACGGCATACAAGTAGTAAGTCGAGCCATTGTGAAGCACGAAAGAACGTGCGTAGTTATTCAAGAGCACGGTAGAGTCATACGTCCAGTTGGTCAGGCCATCCAGAGATTCCGCGTAATAGATGCCAGGGCCGGTTCCATTGGTGAACCAAGCCTTAAAGATAGTCGTAGTCGAAGGAACCGCCAGAAGCTGCGCATTCGTGTCCTGAAGAACGGTCGGCTCGCCGCTCCCGATCAGCGTGAGTCCCTTGCGCGTCCATGCCGGTGCGACCAAAACATTTGTTCCGCTGGGCCCGCTAACCGTCAACGGCTGCGGCGTGGCGCTGAGGGTGGACGCGAGATTCGCAGCAGAAGGACTAGGAGCCTGCATCGTCTGCGCGTGCGCATAGCCAGCCAGGAACAGCAAAGAGAGAATGATTTTTTTCATGGCTTCCTTAAACAACGGTAGGCGCGGCAGTTTGAGCGAAGGCGACATTGAGCGTGCAAGGGTCTGTGACATCGATAGAAACCGTGTTCACATCCACAATAGTTATCGAGTAGTTGGTGGTCCCGATCACCACGTAGACCGCTATCAGCGGAGCTATGCAGTTCAAGTTATGAACGAAGTTGAAGCTCCCCGCAGCCATGAAATCATGCTGAAACGTGGCCGTAGCGATGCCGCTCCCATTGACTCCCGGTGGGCCTTGCACTCCCACCGTAACCACATAAATTGGCGCGGCCGACTGAACAGCAGTTGTCATAAAACCTCATTCACGGCGACTGTGCCGGTAAGGATGGTGGAAACATAAATCCCTTGAGTCACAATCAGGCTGTAACTTCCCGCAACAATCAAATCCGAGTCAGCTGGGAGAATAAGGATTGTGATTGTTCCGGCTTTTCCGTCAATCGTCAACGTGCTACCGTTTGTCGTTGCACCGGACGTAGAAAGCGTTAAAACGGACGCAAGTTGCGCATTGTAAAACGAAAGTTTCGCAGACGCGCCGGTTAGGTCAACCGCAGGCCCAGGCGTCTTCCCGGTTGGGTCTGTAGGATCGGAAGTCGTCCAGGCCACGGTTTCGCAGTATGTGTCGCCAGCCTGAAGCGTGAGGTTCGCAGTTCCTGCAATCATTGTTTTTTACCTTTGCGCTCCTGCAACGCCTTATAGAAGCTGACAACCGAGCGGATATCTGCTGCGACCTTCTTGCGGTTTACGCGCTTGGTAACTCGCTTCGCGTCCCATCGACTCGGCATCAGCGCATCCACTTGCACGGGATCCTTCGGATGGAGCGTCGAGTAATTGATGGTCGCCGCCGTAAGCTGCGCGAACAGTAACTCATTCTGTTGCGTAACTACCGATTGAGCGTCCGAAAGTGCGCTATATTGCCGTGGGGTGAGGTCTAGGAATTCGGCGTGCGAGAGATGAAGGGCGCTGCGAGCGAACGCCCATAGGTTCAACCATTGTTGCGCGGTCGTTAGTCGGATGCCCCGTCCGCGTGCTCGCTTACTTCGTTTTTTTCCGGCTCAGCCATGGATTTGACATAGGCCTGCGTCAACGCCTCAAGGATCGCTTCAAAGGACTTGAAGCTCACTAGAGCGGCGACATCTTCATACTTCGTCTTTGGCTGTTTGGGCAGCATAGCCGCAAACAGGAGAGGAGCAATGTCGCTCGCGCCCAGGCCGGAGAAGTCGAAGCTGCGCAGCATATTAATGTCCGCATGGCCCATCCGACGCAGATAGGATTCCGCAGTCGCCAGGGCGCCAAAGGTGAAACACAACTCATACTCGCCTCCATTGAGCTTCAGGGCGACAGTTTCCACGGTAGGATCGCTGTACTTTGCTTTGGACATGGTTTCCCTTGCGGGGATGCCGGATAGCATCCCCGTATCAGTTAGCTATTACGCGCCTTCTACCAGGGTAATCGCGCCGGTAACCTTCAGCGAGATATTCATGGTAGTTTCCTTCTCTGCAGCCAGGTCGATATCGTAAGACTCGACATAGGCCGAGAACGTGATCACGTCGCCGGAGGTTTGGCCCGTCTCCGCAATCAGCGTGATCTGGAAACTGGAAATTGTGCGATTCTTGAACGCAGTCAGCAGCGTAGACTGGCCCAAATCCTGCGACACGCGGTTAACCGTCAGCTTCCACATGCCGGGGTCCACCACGGTAGGCAGAAATTCAGAGTAGCCAGGCGACTCAAAATTGGTGACATCCACAAACCGCGCCGCGAGGCCGGTCTGTGAGCTGGAGCGGATTTCGCCTACTGGAGTCCAAACGGGAGTGGTAGACGTGCCGGTGTTTACGGCAAAGATTGTCCCTAAGCCCGTTTGGGCCTGAGAGCCTGTGTACGCCATGGTGTTACCTCTTGGAAGGAATTTTTAGTGCGGATTAGTGCGAGAATCAGGCGAGGTCTGAGAAGACATAGAACTCAACCATGCAGCGGTACAACAGATCGTCATGCTCGAAAAAGTCTGAGTGACTTATCTTGCCTATTGCGGATATATTCACCCCACCGACTGTGCCTTGATAGCCGTTTAAGACGGAAACAATTGCGCCCCGCAGGTTGGTCGCATCCTGATACCGGCTCCCAAAGCAATCGAACTGCACCCGCGTTCTTTGTATCCCCGAGCCGGTAAATGTCGGCTGAGACGTCGAGCCGATGATCTGGTAGGTCGCAGAAGGCAAAGGCAGCGTGTTCGGCAAAAGCAGCGCGTAAAGGTTCGTCCCGGCTATGTTTGTGAAGGTCGCGCTGGAGGTAAGCAGCGAGTAGAGAGCCGATGTCAGCATAACTACTCCAATCCAAACAACTCGTAAGCCAGAAATTGAATGTAGACGTTCGCCTGTTCTGGATTTAGAACCGACTGAATTTCATACGTATGCACGATCCCCGTTGTGGGCTCCGAATAGATGATCCGGTCGCCTATCGAGAACGTCTGCGAAGACGTGTAGCGAATCGTAATGTACTGCGTCGCCTTGTCTACAAAGTCGCCCGTGTTATAGAGCAGTTGCGCCTTTACGATGTCGAGCGAAGCCCAACAGGTGTAAAACGTAGTCCAGGTGTTGACGCGCTGCCCGAATGTATCCTGAACTGTGCTCTGCGACTGGATTTGAATGCGCCGGTCTAGTCTGCCGCTCGCCTTAATCATGGTTGTAGCCAATGATTCCGCTATCCACTTTCGCCAAAAGCGAATGAATTGCGTTATCCAGGTTTGCGTTGTCTTTAATTTCAGGCGTGCGCTGCAGATACATCTTGGTCACGAGCAGGAGCATGGCCTGCGTAATTGCCGGTGGAATTTGATAAGTCTGATAGACCACTACCAGCGTCTTACCCTTGTCCGCGCTGTTAACCGTGATCGTTCCTGCCGAATAACTGTACTGGCCGGGCGCCGGAGCGCCGTTTACCAGCGTCAATGCGCCGCCCGTGGAGTAACTCACGCTGGTGATACCGAAGATGTTTTGATTCGCCAGGGCAAAAGAGTAAGGCGAAAGTGCCGGGACGTTATCGTTCTCGGTAATCGTGACGTTCGGATAGCCAGCCGTGAAGTTGATCTTGACCGTGTTCGGCGTGAAGGCTTGCGGATACGGCCAGAATACGCCCGTAGATGGCACGATCTGCCCCGGCTCAACGCTTCCATCCACAACGTAACTCGTGGGGTCCAGCGTCTGCGGAGCACCGCTTCCGTCTACATAGGTAATCGACTGAACCGACACGAGCGGCGGACGCGGAATAAAGATCGCCATCGCCTTATTGATATAAAAATCCTCAACATAGCGACGGCTGGACATACTGTAGCTATTGAATTGCGCAAAAGGGAATGCGTTCAATCCAAGAGTCCACTGCTGCTGAATTATGGCTTTGCTAATGTACCGCTCGATATAATCCCGCGCCGAACTGATATAACTCTGAATGTTCGGAAAATCTTCCGGCGCATCCACGCGAAGATGGTTTGTTGCCTGTACCAGCGTGATTGGCTCAACCGGAGGCGCGACGGTTTGGACGAGAGATAGCACTTAGCGGGATTCTTTCTTCCGTTTTTCCGGTTTGACTGCGGTTTCCAGCGGAACAGCGCGTACCTGTCCGGAGCCGGTTTCAATCCAGTGACGAGCCACCGAATCAGGAAGGTCGATTACGTCTCCCTTGCGGAGTGCCTGATTCCTCTCGCAGAATGCGAGAGGTCGCAATACTTCAATGAGCATGGTTGTCCCTTGGTGCGGGCTGGGTTGATAGGTTCCAGCCCGCACACTCGGCGGACGTGCGCCTCTTGGATATGACCACAAGCGTGGAAGCCATTGCTGGCGGGATCGGTACCACGGCTATTACGCCGCTGCACAGTGTACTCGAACTGATTCATGCTTTAGTTAGCCCTTGAAGGCAATGATGGGGTTGGTGCCAGCATTCACATACTTGCCAGCTACGCGCCGGAAGAGGATAAATGCAGTCTGGTTCAGTTCCCCGTAACGCTCGACCAGGCGGACGAAGCGCTGTTTGCCAGCATTGCGCAGCCAGTAGCTGGACCAGTCGCCAAACATGATTGGGGAGTTGGTCGCGCCCAGAGTTGCAGTGCTCGCGGCAACGTTCGGGAGGTACTGATTCAGGGCAACAGGCTTCCCGAACAGACGGTCAGGAGCGCCCGCAGACACGGAGCTAACCAGGATCGGGCGAGCTTCGTTATCCACGATTCCGAGCAACTGCCCATACGTGTTCTGATTGAAGCTCCATCCGCAAGAAGGCAGCCCAACGTAAGCAGGGTCAAGGCCCGTGAAGATATTCACGATGTCTTTGTACTGCAACGTACCCTGTGTGGTGATGGTCACCTTCTGCGTGACAGCGGACACAACACCCTGAATGCTGGTGCCGTCCACGCTGCCATTGGTGAATTTGTTCGTCAGTCCGCGCATGTACCGGATCGCAAACAGCTTGCTCAGATAGCCCTGAAGGTCGAAAGCGGCATCCTCAAGCAACTGATTGGAGACAAGCACCTGGCCGGAGGTCAGTTCAACCGGGGTGAACGTGAGCTGCTGGAAGGCAACATCCTGCTCGGGGTTGGATGTCGGATTCTCAGCAATTTCCACCGCCAGCGTCGCAGTGTCATTTGCCATCGGCAACTGAATCGGCGCGCCGTCCGTGGTATCGAACTGGTGAACCTTGTTAATGATGTCGCCATAGGCAAGCAGAGCGGTCTGGATGTCTTTGTCGAACAGGGTCGGCACGGTGTATCCGCCGGCGCTGGCCACAGACTCGCCCAACGCACGCTGCTCTTCCGCGTTCAATGCGCGATTGCCGCGCTTCGCGTAGTTCCAGAAGGCGGACAGCTTGCGAGCTTCCTTCTGTGCGGATTCGCTCTTATCATCGGCGTCGGACAAGGGCCCGCGCTGCTCGGAGCGAACGCTGGCATTCAGGGCCGCATCCATCGCGTCCTGGCGTTCCATGCGCTCGATATCTTCGTTCATGGTTTTGACATCTGCAACCATGGCGTCATACTTTGCGCGGGATTCCGGGGTCATTGTCGAAGAGAGAACCTTGCGGGCCTCCTCAATCAGTGCAGCTTTCTTCTGGCGAAGCTCTACGGACATCTGGGACATAGTTTTTCCTTTTGGTCGCAGGACGCGACTCGATATCCCCGCAGAATGCAGAGATAGGCTAGGCACGGCGGACGCCGTGGCGTGGGTGTCGTAGAGCTTCGCGAAGTAGCAAAGCAGAGAGAGATTAAAGAGAGAGAAGTCTTAATTCCGCTTCGTCCAACCAGGAACGGTCGCCGTAAGCGGGTAATGCAATGCCGTGGGAATGTGCGGCCGCTGCAATCTTTTCCCAAACCTTTGGCTTGTCACCTTCAGGCACAGACTTATCCGTCTTCCAAAGGTCGATTGCGAGCTGAATGTGCTGTTTAGTCTTTGTTTCGTCACCCGGAAAGTTGATAGGAAAGGCCCAGGTATCCGTCTCCGCTTCGTTCCCCACGTAAGCAAAGCTGGAAGCGGGAAGCGATACGCCGTCAACGCTTTTCGTCTTCGGCTGAGAGCGTTTCAGGATGGAGTCCGGCAAGCCATCCGGAAAGCAACTGCGAACCGCAACGGAGCTTGCGGGATACGCGGGCATGACGACCGGCGACACGTCCACCAGTTGCGCCTTCGTTACCGTGCGTACTGTCTTTCCGTCGCGCTCTTCAACCGTGTCTTCCAGGCAGTAGAAGCTGAAAGATGAGCCGGTAATGTCGCCGCGATCCATCAAAACCATAAGATCGCGCGTAAGCTGCGTATCTGCGGGATTAATGGAGTAGTGCAGGCCGTCCGCTTCGTCACTGAGGGTCAAAGTGCCGCTCGAAGTGCGCCCCAGCAATGCGTTTATATCGTGGTTAAACAACGCCACAACGTCCGTATTTGCCGCTAAATCATCCTTAAATGCGCCACGCTGAATGATTTCGGTAAAGCCCCCAAGGTCTACAGACTCGGAATTGTAGACAGAAGCTACGCCGCGGATCATCTTATCGGCAGTTGTGACCTTTGCGCGGGTTAGCCGCTTCTCTAATTTCATTACGTCGCCTCATCTTCGGACTCGTCCGCGTTGTCGGTTGCCGAGCTGTCTACTTTTGCCGTAACCGTGTTGTCCGCCTGAACCATGTTCATTGGGACTAGGTACTGTTGCCCGATGTCGCCAGGCAGCGGATTCAATCCCTCTTGTGCGCGGATCTCGTCTACGCATTCCCAGCCCCATTGCCGCGCAAGCGCATGGCCCTGTTGCCGGGTAAGGAAGTCCGCACGCAAGATTGAATCAAGGTGGAACTCAGCAAAGAATTTGTTCGCGCTGCGTCCCACAGAGGGAAACAGCTTGCGTTGAAACTCCTGCTCAAACCGAATCAGGTACGGTCGCAACGTATTCGTGATGAAATCTTGTGTTAGCGACTCGACCGCGCCCTTACCCATGGCCCGCGTTTCAATGCCAAGTTGGTGCGGAAGGATGCGGTAAATCTGGAGAATTTCTGCCCGTTGGAACTGGCGCACTTGAAGGTATTGCGCGTCCTGTGCGTTCATGGTGAGCGGAGTAAACTTCACATCGCCGCCGTCCAGAACTGCGACCCGGTGTGAGTTGTTCCCGCTGTACATCTGTTCCCACTGCCGGCGGAACGTTTCACGGCCCTTGTCGTCCATCTTGTGAGCGACATTGACCATCCCGGAAATCATAGTGCTATTGCCGAACAGCGTTGCGCCGGAGCGCTCGGCTGCTAGAGCAAGTCCAATCGCCTGTCTGGAGTGCGCGATAGGACTAATGCCAACAATCCCGTTCTTAGCCAGCGCCGGAACGTGAAGCATGTCGCTTGCATCAATCGTCCTTATCGTGCCGTCTACCGTGTCCGTAGTGTCATAGACAAGCCGATTCTTCGGCACCCATCTCGGCTTCGTCTTCAGCGGGTCAAGAGGCCAAACTTCCACCGGCTGTCCCGCTCCGTTCCGTACAATCTCGCTGTATCCGTTGCCATTGGTAACAACGGACATCATCATTGCTTCAACCCAGGAAATCGGCGTCATTGCCTGGTTAGGCGAAACTGCGAGCAGGTTGTAGATCGGGTGCGACGTTGTAGGCTTGCGCCCATTGTTTACGCGCTCGTAAACATAGATCGGGAGAGACGATACAGACTCCGACAGGATGCGAATGCACGCAAAGACGGTAGTAAAGTTGAGCGCGGACTGCTCGGAAACGGAAATGCCAGATAGGGAAGGCCCGCCATCCGTCGCCCAGTCGAACAGCCAGCTAGCAGGAGCGCTAAGGCTTGTCGCCGGGTTTTCGAGAGCATTGCCGCGCTGTTCTGGAGCCTCCAGGTTTAGCCGCTGGATCGAAGTATCAAAGAGTCCCATAGGCTAGATAAGGAAGAATCCAATTTCCGTGTTGGCGACCGCGCCCGAAGATGCCAGCCGCAGGGCCATCATCGTTGCTACAGCCGCATCGATTTTGTTTTCCGGCTTTTCCTTATCCGGCATGACGAGATTCCCATAGTTCTTGGCAATCACATTCGAAAGGCAATAGGTCAAGACCGGATCGCCAGAATGGTGAATCCGCTTGTTATATGTCAGCTCCTGCAACAGCCGCATCGGAGTAGACAGGTGCGTTGCCCGGTTAGGGATATCTACAAACTCGGTGTGGCCGACAATCCGGGGAGTCAACTGCTGCACAAACGCCTCAGCATTCCAGGCGTCAAACCCGATCTTCTGGACCCGATATTTCCCCGCGTAGTCCAGAATCAAGTCTGAAATGGCGTTGTAATCTATCGTGTTGCCTTCAGTTACATGAATCAGACCGCGTGCATACCACTGCGAATAAACCGGATTGTTCTGTGTGGCTTCCTCTGGCGCAAAGCAATCCGTGAAAACGTAAAAGTTCGGGTGACCATCGACCTCGCGGCAAAACACTGTTGCGACTGCGGCAAGATCGATCTTGCTGGCCAGGTCAAAAGCCATCCAGCAATCCTCGCCCGCGAACTGATCAATGTTGATTTCGTCCTTGCAGTGTGACCATTTCTCCAGGGAGAAAAAGCTCTTGCCGGAGGCTACCGTGATGTCGAGATGCTTAGTGGCGAAACTTGCATATTTCGTGGGATTGTTAATCGCCTCTAACTGTGCAGCGCGGAGATAATCTCCAGAGACGCTGACACCGTAGTTTGGATTTGCCATCCGTAAAGCAGTATCAGTCCGCCAATCAATTTCAAGATCAATCGTGTAGATGGCAATGAAAAGTTCTTCATCGTCAACTATCCCGTTCAATATTTTTTCCGCGTCGTTTTGAAGCTGCTTACACGGGTTCTCCGTCCCGAAGCCAGCGGTAGAGACGCTAATAATCATGGGCTGGAGACGCGCCCCAGTCCCAGTCTGGAAAGATTCCAGCAAGCTTAAATCACGCATCTGGTGCGTTTCGTCACACACAGCAAGGGATACGTTCGATCCGTCCTTTGGCGTCCCTATAACAGGCAGGGCCTTGCTGTTCGTTTCCGTCACCACAATGCTTGCCGCGTTAACTTCCGCGCCGGTGAGTTGGCGAAGTTCCGCAGCCTTAATCAACATCTGCTGCGCGGCTGAGAATATCTCTTTGGCCTGGAGCAAGTTGCTCGCGCCGCAATAGCACTCCGCTCCATACTCGCCGTCGAACAGCAAGTGGTAGAGCAATAGCGCCGCCGCTAATAGAGATTTGCCCTGTTTGCGCGGGATGATCAGCGTAGCGCGGCGATACTTGCGAAGGCCGTCTTCTTTGCGCTTCCATCCGTACAGGCTGGTGATGATCCAGGACTGCCAAGGCGCGAGCCGGATGCGCTCTTCCTTAGCAGCCCATCGACCCTTGACATGCTGAAAGCATTCGATTATTCCGCAGACCCGCTCCGCCTGGCGGTCGTCGTAGTAGTACGGGAAGTCCTTTTTATCTTGCGCCGCGAAGTGATCGCTCGTCCGCTTACATGCCTGTCGAATCTGTTTGCAGGCTGGTATTTCCCCAGACAACACGCCGCGAACATATTCTTTTGTTCGCTCGGTATGTGTCATGGTTTTTCAAATTTGGAAGGCCCCACTGCGCAGCCCTTCCTAGGTGACTACGCAGCCGCCATGTATGACTCATCGCGAGGCCCGAAGGCTGATCTGGGGCTAGCTTGTTATTGTTTCGTGTACGCCGAGACGCCCGGATTAAGGAAGCTCGTCCAAGTACTGTCTTTCTTTTCCGGCTGCGCTACTGCGATACGCGAGCGCGTGACCGGCGACATCCCAAACTGTTGCAACATCGATCCCAGGAGCGCGCGTTCCATCGCGGTTATCTTTCCGCTACGCGACTTGAAAACCAGTACCGAAATCTGCTCCAGCATCAGGCGGTCCGAACAAAACAAGACACCGGGCGCACATTGCGCTATAATCTCAAACCATATGGCAGCTTCCGCGTCTCCAAAATGCGCCGGCGGATTCCCTATGCCGTCAACCGGCTTGGGCTCAGACCTGCGCGCTGCGTGGCGTTTCGGATTCTTTGCAATTGCGCCAGAAAGCTCTAAAACGGAAGTCGGCTTGCGTATTGAACCGGGTCGATTCGGCATGGAATTCCCTACCTCTGAGTCTCAAATCGTGCCTACTCATGCAAAGTCTGAGTCTCAAACTCAACTTTGATAATTGTGGACGATTAAGCCTGTCTTACCGTCGGTCTACCGCTAAAACGTTGAAAACAAAACACATCCCCCCCTACCAAGCCGATGGAATCTATTGGCTTAGTAGTAAACAACCCGAAACGTGTTTACTAGTTATGCAACATCACATACTTTCGCGCTCAAGCACGTCGTGACACGCTTTACACACGCTCAAGAGGTTAGCTAATACCAATCTCAAGTGCGGATGCGTGACGATCTTGCGCACGTGATGGACCTCAGACGCCACTGTTGCGCGTCCAAGCGATTGGCATCTCTGACACAGATAACAATCCCGCTCAAGCGCGGCGATCCGTACACGCTGCCAGCGCGAGTCATAGCCACGCTGCGTAGATGTTCCACGCATCTGCTCGGATGGCTGAGCTGTATGCGTAGAGCAATACTTTTTGAGCGTGGTGCCAGCGCATCCTGGATATGCACAGGATTTGTTTGTGCGCATTGGCATGATCTATCTATATAGATGGATGTGGCACGCGATCAACATAGTCATCGCGTGCCACGCTCGGGCATGAGCAGGGAGGGATTGTGCCTATTTGTCCATCTACACTATAAGGCGTATGAGACGCACAAATTATAGGTAGATCGACAATTATTTTGATATTTTTTTGCCCGCATCGCGAAGGATGGAGTGGACGCGGACCTGAGACAGTCCGAGATGCTGCGCAATCTCAGTCTGTGTGTGGCCGGCCAGGAGCATGTCAACAATGGTGCGCAGACGGCCGGATGGATGCTTTTGCACGTAAGCCAGCACAGCGTCAATGCTCGGCGTGGGCTGGGATGCTGGCACCGACTGCACTTGCCCTACCAGGGGCTTTTCGCTGGCAGCGCGAGGCTGCTCGGCGCTAGCCAACGGCATCTCCTTGCGCCGTGCGTCTTTGATGTCGTTTTGGATCACCAGATTCGCATACGCGGAAAAATTGGCAAAATTCTTTCCCGCACGAATCTCGTTTAGAATCTGGAGGATCGCATCCGAGACAATATCCTCATCGCGCGTGATGCGCAGAAAAACCTTGCGCAGTCGAGCGAAGAATACATCTTCCGTGATCGTGCGCGCGCGATAGGCGAGATACTGCTCGTCAAGATAGCTCACATTGTCTCCAGAATTCTGCGGGCAATGAGTTCTGGTATCTGCGGCACTACGGCGTTTCCGAGGGCCTTAAGTCTGTCCACCCGAGCGGGTACCCCATGAGCCACTCGACAAAAACCGGGTTCAGGCTCCCAGTCACCGCATTCACCCCGTGCGATTGCAGCCCGGATCGCCGGGAAGATGTCGGCGTCGGGAGTGTCTTCACCGCCCACGAAAGAGGTTTGCCCCGCGTCTCCGAGTTCCTCCTCTCCTGAAACTGCGCCGAGCATGATTCGCTGCGATAGTCTCGCGCGGCTGGCGTCGGCCAGAGTTTGTAATGGCTGTTCGGATTGCCGCGCACAGCCTGGATCAGATCGCCGCGTCCGCCCCGCTCCGCGTCGGCATTCCTCGGCGTCGGCCACATCTGCACCGCCGTCGAAAGATTCAAGCCGTGCTTGCCCGCAAGCTGCGAGGGTGTCGGTTTGGTCTGACGGTTCTCGTTGGGTGATGTTCGCGGCGTAGGCCACAATCCAGACGCGCTCGCGGAGGTGCGGCGCGCCAACGTCGGCCGCGGATATAATTTCCCACTCCGCATCGTACCCGAGCGCGGCCAGGTCTCCGAGTACTCGGCCCATGCCCCGTCCAAGCAGAGCTGCGACGTTCTCCACGACGACGTAGCGGGGTCGTAGCTCGCCAATGATGCGGGCGTACTCGCCCCACAGTCCGCTGCGCTCGCCGTCGATTCCGGCTCGCTTTCCGGCGTTCGAGATGTCCTGACAGGGGAATCCTCCGCACAGGACGTCAACGGGCTGCAAATTGTGCTTGCCGACCTCTCGGACATCGGGGAATCGCTTTGCATGAGGGAAATGCCTCTCCAGAACTTTTCTGCAATACGGGTCGATCTCGACCTGCCACGCGATCTCGAATCCGGCCCGCTCAAAGCCGAGGTCGAAGCCGCCAATCCCCGCGAACAGACTGCCCATGGTCGGCTGCTCAATCTCCGCGCAAACCATC
The DNA here is from genome assembly GCA_035713565.1 of Acidobacteriaceae bacterium. GTDB lineage: Bacteria > Acidobacteriota > Terriglobia > Terriglobales > Acidobacteriaceae > JAKAAZ01. The sequence goes on from DASSZI010000115.1 coordinate 31,098, forward strand.
GTCCTTTTGCCTGGTGGCATCCCGATAGCAGCCATGGATCGCGGATAGGTGCAACCCTCGCGCTTTATGTCATTTACGAGGATTTGGCGAGCAAGGTCGGACATGCGCGGGTTGCGCAGGCCGAGGAGGGAAACTGTTTTGCGATGGATCCCGTAGCGTCGCACCAGGTCGGCAGTTGTCATTTCGCCTCTTTCCGCATAATCTGCAAAAAACGTGTTGCGTCCCATCCATCGATAGCAGCTCGCGCGTGCGGATCGCCCAGGACGTAGCGCCACATCAGCTCGGGACCGGGGGTCAGCGACGGCGCACGAAAAGATAAATGGTTGTTTTCGTCCTGAGGATCATCCGGTTGCATGGTGTAACTATACCATAGATAGTTGAATCCATGCAACATATAAAGTTTTCCACAGATATCTCAAAATACATCTTGACACAATCTATGGAGGTGCTAATCTTGATTTGTAAGCAAATGAGGAGGAAAACAAAATGACAACAGCAAATCTCATCGCAGCGGCCCACGCAGCCAACGAAGCAGACCTCTACGCAATGGCTCATGAAAATGGCTACAGGTACCCATCCGACTTTGGCCACGAGGTTCTCACCAGTGCAGCCGACTGGCTACAGATGAGCCGCGATCTCAATCCAGCCGATTACCCGCAGGAAGCGATTGACCTGCTGGGATCCTTGGCCGCGACGCTTGGCTAGCCATGAAAAAACCATCAGAAATGACGACCGAGGAACTCGATCCGTATGGGCGCGAGTGGCTCCGCCGAACTCGCCGCCCTCCGGTACGCGAGAAGGTCGTGCGACCGTGCAAGCATTGTGCTAGGATGTTGAGCGCGCGGGAGATGCGAAAGCATTTGCCCGTATGCCGAAGGGATCGCTATGATTGTGGGATTTAGCCGGAGAACGTGCGGAAATCGAATGCCCTGTAAAACAAATGGCTGCCCTTACTCGGCAGCCATTGTCTTGGACGTGGAAACTCGCGTCTGGGGATGGAGAAGAACGGAGTATCAGTACTATTGCAAGGATTGCGCAACCAAAATCTTACAGGCCGAAGATTTAAAATCTGTTCACCCGGCTTAGGTGCGGGCATCTGCAGATACCCGCACCAGCGGTCCACGTCTGTTCACCCACTACGGAAAAACGCGACGTAGATCCGCTAATAAAAGTTTCCCACGTTTCTCTGTGGAAACCTTTGATCGCACATTGCGTATCTAGATAGTAAACCCCGGATGGCCCCTAAAGGCCATTCCGGGGAAGGGTTCGGACTAGAATTTCTTTCCATTCTCCGCGGCTCTTGCCTGGCGGGAATGATCGGCGCGATGCCGGTTATATTCGACCTTCTCGGCAACTGCCCCTTCGAGGTCAAGAGCGAACAGGCCCGCGATATCCAGGATGCGAATGATCGCATCGGCAAGCTCAACCTCAAACATGGATCTGTGGGGCAGATGATCATCCGGAAGATTCTTCCTCGCGCCCTCCATGGCCTCTGAAATTTCCGAATGCACCAGACACAACAGCGTGCCGACTTCACGCGGCTTATCGTGCCATCCGGCGTTCAAGTTTTGCGCGTAAACCTTGTCCTGCCATTCCTGGAGAGTGTGTCTTGTCATTTCCCATGCCATTCCGTCCGATAAAGGACAGTACCTCGGTTAATTGCCGTCAGACGCTTGCGCGTCTTCCTCTCGCGTCTGCTTACGCAGCCGCTCACCGCTCCCAAATTCTTTTTTGCTATACGGTGGTGTTCACCAATCCTTATGTGTCAAACACCGTATTATCAATCACTTACACAATGTTATACATTTGCCACACGAAGGTTTTAAGGGAAACGGCAGACAAAAAATAGCCAATTCCGGAGCGAATATTCAGTTAGTGGACAGTATCCCGGCATCCTATGCGTGCAACTGGTGTTTGCAGTCGCCGTCAGTCTGGGCCATTACCTCGCGTTTTCGCTGAGCAATCCTCGCGGATTGGGCCAACCCAAAACCTTCAGAAAGGATTCGGATGCCGTTCTATGCACTGGTGATAGATGAACTATACCATAGATGAGTCTGTCACGCAATAGGCAATCCATCATTTCCTGAAAATAATTTCGCCGTGGCGCGTTACCTTCGGCGCGAGGAAATTGGACGCCAGGCCGATGGTTCCCTGCCGCTCGGCGCGCTTGACCATATAGGCGTAGGCGTTCGCATCGTAGCTCGCTGTGCGCTTGGCATGGACCTCTGCGTCCGCTCGGTGGGCCTTGCAGTACAAAGAGGAATCGACGCGGTACAGGGCGACCGCGCCACATTTACAATAGGATTTTTGAGGGTTTGCATTCATGGATGCAACCATACGATAGATGGTTGCATGTGTCAACAGATATCTACGCCGGATTCTCAAACCGCGTGAAACGCTCGATATAGTTCAGCTTGACCGTCCCGATCGGCCCGTTGCGCTGTTTGGCGATAATGATTTCCGACGCCGCGCGCTCTTCGTCCGACACCTGCTCTTCCCGCCTGTAGTAGGACTCCCGATGGATGAACGCCACCACATCGGCATCCTGCTCAATCGACCCGCTATCGCGCAGATCGCTCAATACGGGCCTGCGGTCGTTTCTCTTCTCGGTTGCCCGGCTTAATTGCGACAGACAGAGCACAGGTATCTTCATCTCCAGCGTGATCTGCTTTAGTCCGCGTGATAGTTTGCCAATTTCCTGGTTACGGTTCTCGACAGTCCCGTGGGTCGAGATCAACTGGAGATAATCGACCACGATCAGGCTCAATGGCACACGCGCATGTAATCTGCGCAGCTTGGCCCGGATTTCCGCCACGGTAATAACGCCTGAGTCGTCAATGTGAACATTCTGGGATCGGTCAACAATCGTTTTCAGCGCATTGTCGAGGGACGCGCGCTCCTGGCGTCCAATGAATCCGCCCTTCATGCGGGACATGCTCACCCGCCCCTGGGATGCCATCATCCGGCGCAACAGGCTCTTGGCTGGCATCTCCATACTGAAGATCGCCACGGCTTTATTTTCATGGAAGGCGACATGCTCCGCGATATTGAGCGCGAGTGCCGTCTTTCCCATGGAAGGACGCGCTCCAAGGATGGTTAGTTCGCCTTCCTGCAAGCCACCTGTCATGCGGTCGTAGTCAGAGAATCCGGTCGGCAATCCCTGCTCCGTATCCCCGGAAATCATCACATCCACGGATGGCCAGGACTCGCGAATAATTTCTACCGGCGTGACAAATCCACGCTCTTTGCCAAGCTGCGAAAGCTCCGTGAGCGCTGCGTCCGCGTCGTGGATGATGTCAAGGGCCTGCTCGCCTTGCGCCTGCGCACGCGCTACGCCGGATGCGAAGATCCCCATGGCGCGCCGCAGAATCGCCTTGTCCTTGACGATCCGGACATACTCCGCGACATTCAGGTGCCGGGGAAGGTTCTCGGTGAGCGAAAAAAGATAGGCGCGTCCGCCGACGGCCGGCAGTTCGCCGCGTGTTTCGAGCGATGCCGAAAGCGTAACCACATCGACCGCATGGTTTGCGTCGAGCAGGCGACCGCAATGCAGGAAGATAATGCGATGGGAGTCTAGAGAGAAATCGTCAGCGACAATCTTTTCCGCCGCTTCGCTATAGGCCGCGTTGTCCGTGAGGATGGAGCCGAGGATTGCGCGCTCCGCATCTACGTCAGCGGGCAGTCCCTTGTCCGATTCTGGCGTCAAAGATAGCGGCAAGGGATGTATATTCCTCGGGGTGTTGTTTGCGGTGCAGTTCAAGAGCGAGAATCTCATCTAGCGCTCGGGACGTTTGCGGTCCATTTCGAGAAGCCGGTGGTGTTTCACCAATCCCTGACGGGGCCGCCCGGTTCATCCACGAGACCAGGAAGCGCGGCATCCCGGATCGCGTCTTACGCCGGGACGGAGACGCCATCAGCCACAGCGCCGCCTTCTTTAGTTCCGCGTCCACATCGATCTTTGGGTACGTCTCCCGGATGGCCTTCAGCAGATCATCCGGGATGGTGTACGGTTTGCCGTCTTTGGTTTGCATTTGCTACCCTCGCCTCGCCAATCCCTGCCGCGCCAGGCCAAGCCACGCCTTGCGTCGCCGGGCCGAGCCAGGACTTGCATCGCCCCGCCGCGCCGCGCACCGTTAAACCTGTTTATTCGCCTTCAGCGCGGCTTCCGCGTGTTGCCTCTCAGCATCGCGCAAGAAATCAAGTGATACGAGCCGCTCAATCCAAGCGATCAGCCCCAGGCGCACCGCATTGTAGCGCGGGAGAGAAACTACGAGCGTTTCCCCTGTTTCGTCGTCAAACTCCACATGCAAAACGTGTTTCATCCCTTACCCCCCTTCAGCGCGGCCACAAAGTTCGCCCACGCCTCTTGTGCATTCGTTCCCATGTCGATTTCTTCTGGTAAGCCGAGGCGGTTCTTTGCGTCCCACGCCGCCCGGTGTTGCGTGTACATCACGCGATGCGTCACGCCGGTTGCTTTGCCCTTGTCTCCCGGATCCCCGCGCTTAACTTTGATCGTGGATTCAAAGTTGCCGAAGAGTACGCAATCCGCCCATTTATGCGTAATGCTCCAGCATTTGTCATGCATGTCCGGCGTCCACTTGTCGTAGTCGGGACCATCGGGATTCTTGAATTGTTTGATCTTCGAATGCACTAGAAGAAACACGGTCATCTTTCGCGACACCCGAAGCTCATCCAACAGGGCCACGAAGCCGCGCCAGTCCGTTTGCGCGACCTCGTATCCGCGCATGTAACTGGAGAATCCCTTATCTGTCCAGTCGCCAGCGTAGTCGCGTTTGCAGACGTGCTCATAGCACAGCCGCTCCGCTCCGTTCACCGTGTCGAAGACAAGCGTTTTGTATTCGTGTGGCTCGTCCCGCAGAGCGCGCACCGCCGACAGAACTTCATCCCACGTGCTGATTTCCGGGAAGTGCGGCGTCTCCGGGAGCTGTCCAGCCTGTATCAATGTGTCCAGGCCCGTTTCGCCGCGTGTCTGGATGAAAACAGGCTTCGGCGTCTGCGCGGCGAAGCTCGTTTTGCCGAAGCCTTCCCGCGCGTGTAAGAGGTAACGATTGGGCAAGCCGTCGGACTTGCCCTGAATTTTAGCGAGTACGCTCAAGCGGTTCTCCTAGAAAGGTATGTCGTCGTCCGTGATTTCGGTGGAAGCAACCGTCGCTGGCTTTGCAGCCTTCGCCGCGACCGGCTTTTTCTTGAGCGCGGACCCAAACAAAGAATCCAGGTTGCGCACGTCGCGCTTGTCCATCGGCTCCGCTTGAGCGCGCGGAATGCTGACACTCCACTTCTCATTCGTGTTGCCGTTGTAGACCTCGTGCTTGCACCAGAAGTCGCGCTGTTCACCCACCAGGGAATACGCGGGCGCGCTCTGCGCTTCCAGGTTGGCAAATGAGCCGCCCGTGTAGCCGAGAGCGTCAAGCGCGTCGGCTACAAACTTGATCGTCTTCTCCGTAACCGCCATATAGACGGTGCGCTCTTTGGGATGGTCAACTGGATGCCAGTCGCTACCGTCCTTGACCGCGACAACTTCAAACCTGATGAATACCTGATCTGTGCCCGATTTTGCCTTGGAAAGTCCATGATCCAGAATCTTTCCCCGATGTAAGCCCACGTCGAACTGAACGTTATTTGCCATGTTGGTTTTGTCCTTGGAATGGATTTGGTGCGATGGAGCGAATTAAATCTGCAATCTTGGCCCGATAATCCGCGGCCAGTTGAGCACGCTCGGCCCGATAATCCGCGGCCAGTTGAGCACGCTTGGCCTGATAATCCGCGTCCAGTTCTTCCGTGAAATGCCACAGCTTACCCTGAAGCCAGAGCATCCAATCGCCGCGCTTCGTAGTAGTCCAAAACTCGTCGAAGGACATTCCCGCGATTGCCGCAAGCCCTTCTTTACAGGCTCCTTTAGATTTGCAAAATGCGTAGAACTCTTCTGCCGTTTTCACATCTCCCCCTTGATCGAATTGAAATAAGCTTCGAGCGACCGATGCCAAACGTCGCCAAATCCCAGGGCCGCAGATGGCTTTTCGTCTACGCGCCGCAGCCCGAGTCCGTATTGGTAATGGTGTTTGCGCTTGCACTCGCGGAAGGTGTTCATCCGCGAATTGGTGATGATGTGATCTTTCGTCACAAGGCCCGGAAGCTCAGGATGTTTCCATTCCTGCCTCGTCCATTTGTCACTGTCCGGCGTGTCGTAGCCGGAGCAGATGCCGAGGTATCTGCATGGCGTGTGATAGTTGAAACATGACAAATGATTCTTCGGGTGCGAGTTGCGC
>DASSZI010000116.1:0-3032 GCA_035713565.1 Acidobacteriaceae bacterium
TCTGGATTCGCCGGAGTTCGTTGTGCTGCATTCCAAAGGGAACAACGAAAATTACTTTGAGCGTATCGATGTGGATCCCACGGCGAAGGACACCGTGCATCTCGATCTGAACGCCGCCCGCTCCTGGTTCCAGACTCCCAACCAGTTCGATCAGCAGGCAGCTGGCCAGGATCAGCGTTCACAAAACCTGACATACAACATTGCGTCTTTCTGGACGCACATCTTGAACACAAGTTCTCTGATCGACCTGAATGCCTATATCCGGCAGGACAATATCCACTACTATCCCAGCCGGAATGTCTTCGCCGATACTCCTGCCACACTTTCCCAGAGCCGCCGTCTCCAGAATGTCGGAATCAAAGCGGACTATTCCTACGTACATGGCATCCACAACATTAAGGCGGGTGCGCTCTTTGACCACACGTTTTTGAATGAAGGATTCGGCTTCGGAGTTACCAGCCCTACATACAACGCCGTCTGCGTAAACGCCAAGGGTGCAGCAGTGGTTGCGCCGGGAGTGAGAAATCCAAACGCGTGCGCTGCGGCAGGCTACCTGCCGAACCCAGGCTTTCTGCCTGGCGAATTGCAATACGATCTGACCCGTGGAGGCAGGCTATTCACCTTCAAGGGAGAAACAGATATCAAAGAAGAGGCGCTTTACTTTCAGGACAACATGATCTGGAAGCAATGGCAGCTTCTGATAGGCGCGCGGGGTGACAACTATAACGGATTGACTCATAAGTCGATGCTGGAGCCGCGTGCAGGTGTTACCTATCAGGTGCCGAAATTTGGAACTGTAATCGGCGGGGGCTACTCGCGGCTGATGCCCACGCCTTATAACGAAAACCTGATCCTTTCCAGCTATACGGGAAATGGGGGCCTCGCAAATAACATTGGAGCGCACGGCCAACACCCGCTGACTCCAGCATCACGCAACCAGTACAACCTCAGTCTGGAGCAAGGATTCGGAAAGCATCTTGTTGTCGATGCGCAATATTTCTGGAAGTACACGCAACGCGACTACGACTTTGACGTCATCCTGAACACGTCGCTGACTTTCCCTATTCAGTGGAAGAAATCTGACATCACGGGAGCCGATGTTCGCGTTTCGCTGACCCCAGTGCATGGCTTTTCGGCCTTTTCCGTCATGGGTCACGCGCATTCGTTGTTCTACCCGCCGGAGACTGGCGGCATCATCTTCAACGACAATGCAAATGCCACGAGCCTGCAGCCCTTTTTAATCGACCATGATCAGGTCTTTGAGCAGACGACGCATGTGCAATATCAGCCGAAACCAACTGTGCCCTGGATCGGCTTCAGTTGGCGGTACGAGAGCGGACTTGTCGCAGGCGGCGTTCCGTTCGGCACCGCGCCCGGGGTGCCAGTCAATCTGACCTATCTCACTCCGGATCAGCAGCAGCAGATTCAATTGAGTTGCAATGGAGTGCGGGCCACGCTGACGGCTCCATTGACGAGCTGTCTGCCTGCAGGCTTAAAATCGCCGCTGGTGTATATTCCACGGGCTGGAACGGAGAGTCCGGGTAGCAATCCGCCGCGTGTATCGCCACGCAATCTGTTTGACGTCGATACCGGCTGGAATAACGTATTTCGCCGCAAGCAAAACCAGACCAACCTGAGCCTGACAGTCACGAACATCACCAATAAGGTTGCCCTTTATAACTTTCTGTCCACCTTCAGTGGCACGCATTTCGTGCCGCCCAGAATGATCACGGCCCAGGCAGAGTTTAATTTCTAAACGGCCGTAGCCTCCTGGGCCAAACTCGCCAGAATCAAATCACATGCTTTATAACTGGGGCGGGGAGATTATTGAGCATGCGAGGACTGAATTTTTTCGCCGTGGCTTTGATTGCGGGTGTCGGTTGGAATGCCGCCGCAGCGCAGCAAAGATCGGCGGTTCCAATTCCGCAGTCGGATACAAGCTATATCGATTCCAGTGGAACGGCACATGTGACGCGCGTAGTTCCCGTACCCACGACTGTTAGCCCGGAAGCGCAGAAATTTTTAGCACGCCGCATACCGGACAATCCCACCGAGCCGAATTTAGCCGCCCGGCGGCAGGGAACCGATAGGTGGCAGGCCCATGCGGGAGAGGTTTCCCGTGCGCTGTACCCGGTGAACATTGCGGGGAACAAAATCGCCGGAGTTCCGGTTCGCGTGATTACGCCGCTGCATACGCCAGATGACCGCCAAGATCGCGTGCTGATTAACGTGCATGGCGGGGGCTTCGACTCTGATTCCGGGTCGCTGACGGAAAGTATTCCGCTCGCCAATCTGACCCAAACCAAAGTAGTCGCCGTCCTGTACCGCCTTGCGCCGGAACATCCGTTCCCTGCTGCGGTGGACGATGCGGTCGCGGTCTATAAAGAGCTTCTGAAATCCTATAAACCGAAGAATATTGGACTCTATGGAACATCGGCGGGCGCAATTCTTACGCCGGAAGTTGCCGTTAGACTTGGCCAGCTAGGGCTGCCGCTGCCTGGTGCTCTGGGCGTGTTTTCCGGGATGGGAGATTTCAGCAAGCCCGGAGATTCGCAGGCGCTGTTTGCGCTGGATGGACTTTCCGGTCATCTGACTCCCCCAAACATGAAACATGCGTTGAATGCTTATACCGGATCGACAAATCGAAAGGATCCGGTTCTTTCGCCGCTTTATGCCAACTTGAAAGGATTCCCGCCAACGCTATTTGTTACCAGCACCAGGGATCTACTCCTGAGTGGAACTACGATCCTGCATCGCGCGTTTCTGCGCGCCGGAGTGGACGCAGATCTGGTGGTTTTCGAGGCGCTCCCTCACGCCTTCTGGAATGATCCGAACCTGCCCGAGTCTAAGGAAGCGGATGCTCTGATGGCATCATTTTTCGACAAACACCTGGGGAAGTAACGCACCCGGACGCGCAGAACGGATGCGACGTCCTACGGAATTTTTGCCCAGGCCAAACCGTCCGCGTGCTTGCCTGCAGCAATCGTGGTTTTCATCGTCCAGTTCGCAAGATCAAGCACCCCAACGTTGTT
>DASSZI010000117.1:0-3878 GCA_035713565.1 Acidobacteriaceae bacterium
ATTTGGCTGGCAGGCAATCATAGTTGTAGAAGATTTCGCGGATCGGGCCAACCGGCTCCCGCGGAATATCGCAGTTTCCTCGCAAGGCGCTTGCTGATACGAAACGGTATCTGCTCTTCCCTTCCTAACGTGAGCGTGATGCTCAGGTAGAAATCCCACCATCGCGATGGCCCGACAGCGATTTCCGACCATGGAATGAAAAGTGGTTGGTGGGCAGGGCGGAACAAAAATACTGGTGCAATATATAATCCGACGAAGTCTGCCCCAGCGTTCAAGGCATTGCCATAGTGAGCGCCCCATCGCATCGTCACCTGGAGCCATCGAAATCTTTTCCCGGTGAACTCTTCGTTGGCGCGGTACCGCTCGGAAAGCAGACGCCAGCCGCTCCATACTCCGACGACATAGGAAATTGCGACCCACAACCCAACGAGGTATATCGGGAACAACCAGAAATAGAAAGGAACGCCGTTTGGCGAACTCGCCGACATTACACCCCCACAGGAAACGGCTTGGGAGAGGATTCGTCCGCATTGGCTCCGATGCGGAATCGTTCGAAGGTGCCCTGCAGCAGGCTGAGCAGGCCCGTGTACCAGTACCCCATGAAGAAGAGAAAAAGAAATGGGACAGTGAAGTAGTTTCCGTTCGCCATGGCGTACCAGATGGTCAGTGCGAAATAGCTGCCGATGGCCAGCTCGATCCATGGCACAATACCAAGGCGCTTGCGGTATTTGGCTGCCTGGGACTTCTCACCCTTTTTGGCGACGCGATATTTCGGAGTCCTCTTAAAGCTGCTTTTTACGCCAAACAGCGCCTCCAAGACCGCCACTGAGTTGGTTAGCGTGAGCCCAATGCCGAGCGCCATAAGGAACGGCAAATAAAGGAAGGTCTTGTACCATGTGCGCGGAAACAGCTCTTTTTGGGAGACCAGGTAGAACGAGGAAATGGAAAATGTAGACGCCAGAAAAAGCGGCATGTCGATCAGCAACATCTGAAACCATCCCTGATAAAAGCGGATGATCATGGCGGGCATCAGCAGGATCGACAGTACAATCATCAACGGATAGCTGATGTTCGCCGTCAGGTGATAAAAGGCTTCTAGCTTGGTATGGAATGGCAGATCCGACCGCAGGATGCGCGGCAGAATTTTCTTTGAAGTCTGGATCAGCCCCTTGGCCCAGCGCGCCTGCTGGGTTTTAAAGGCCGTCATTTCAATCGGCACCTCCGCGGGACACTCTACGTCCTGCAGATATTTGAAGCGCCAGCCTTTCATCTGCGCGCGATAACTCAGGTCGGTATCTTCGGTCAGCGTGTCGTGCTGCCAACCGCCGGCTTCCTCAATCGCGGTGCGACGCCACATGCCCGCCGTGCCGTTGAAGTTGAAGAACACGTTGGCGCGCGAACGCCCGCCATGCTCCAGCACAAAATGCCCATCCAGCAGAATGGCTTCCACCTGAGTCAGGAAGCTATAGCCGCGGTTCATGTGCGTCCACCGTGTTTGCACCATGCCTATACCCGGATCGGCAAGATGGTGGACCACCTGCATGAGCCATGTGCGCGGCGGCACGAAATCCGCATCGAAAATTGCGACCAGTTCACCCTTGGCCGTCTTCAGTCCGTTGTCGAGAGCTCCTGCTTTATAGCCGTAACGATTGTCGCGGTGGATGTAGACGATAGGTTGCGGCGCGCCCTTGCAGCCGGCACGATACCGTTCCACAATCGCAGCAGCCACCTGTTGGGTCTCGTCGGTTGAATCGTCCAGGACCTGAATCTCCCGCCGGTCGCGGGGATAATCCAGGTTGCAACAGGCATCGATCAGGCGGTCGATGACGAATTGTTCGTTGTAAATGGGTAATTGCACGGTGATGAACGGCAGTTCAGCGAACTCCCGCAGCGGCTCATGCGTAGCATTCTTCTTGTGCTTGTAATAGAGCCAGACCAACTGATACCGATGAAGACCATAGAACGCCAGAATGACCATCAGGACAAAATACGGCGTCAGCAGCGAAGCATCGAACCAGTTGAAACTGTAGAGGTGGGCAAATGTCTGGTTGGCAACCTGCTGCTGATGCAGATACCGAAGCAAGCCATGCCGCGGCGCAAACAGCCACGTAGTCAGGCAGGCGAGATTCTGTGCGGATACCGGCAAAAGCAAAATGGAACACCTTTCGACGCAGGATTGCGCAGCAGTCGCTGCAACAAAATTGTACGCGACGTGGTGACTCTTGCTGGCGGCGGGCGCGACCGCCATCGCGAATGGATGACGCCGCGATTCGAGTTCTGTAGAATTCGCTGCAAGTGACCGCCTTCACTCCCAGCACGATTGCAGCCCTCATCATCGCCGCCAGCTTTGCCGCCGGACTGAACGTCTACGCCACGGTATTGACGCTCGGGCTGTTGGCACACGCACATTGGGTCGTGCTGCCGCAAGGGCTGGAGGTCCTGGGAGACTGGGTCGTAATTGCTGTCAGCGGAACGCTGTTCGCAGCGGAATTCGTCGCGGACAAAATTCCCGGCCTGGATATAGTCTGGAACGCACTGCACACTTTTATTCGCGTACCGGTCGCCGGTTTGTTGGCGTACCGCGCCAGCGCTCATTTATCGCCGGAGATGCAATTGCTGGCAACCGTTGCAGGCGCGGCCATCGCCATGGTTGCGCATAGCTCAAAGACTGCGATACGGGCCGTGGTAACGCCTAGTCCAGAGCCGATTTCGAACATCGCCCTGAGCGGTGGAGAGGATGCCGTAGCCATCGGCCTGACGTGGCTGGTAACGCAACATCCCTGGACCGCCGCGTCCGTCGCGATCGCGCTGACACTGCTGGCTGTCCTGATGACGGGATGGATCGTGAAAGCGCTGAGACGCTCATGGAGAAGAATGCGAGTAGCTTGAGACGTGGAGGGGTGTTCAAGCCAGTGTTACTGTACGACAATGCAAACCTGATGAATCGTCATTCTGAGCGAAGCGAAGAACCTGCGGATTGGCACTTCTGAAGGTAATACAGAGGTCCTTCGCTGCGCTCAGGATGACGAACCGGCTTTGAAACCACAATCTACATCAGTTAAGAGGACTCCCTAGCTTCGAAGCATGCATGAAAATCAGGCTGGACGCCGGTGCAAGATTTTCCGGGGAGATAGCCCGAGCTGCGCATAATCGGCATCATCGACAGCGTTATTCAGCAGAAATTCGGCCTTGCGCCGACTGTCGTAGGCATCAAACGGAACTGCACTTGTCGGAACCGCCGAGCTTTTCGCCGCAAATGTTCGTCTAGCCTTCATCTCGATGTCTCGTACTCCGATTTTTTGTCCGAATAATTCTTCCGCAGAATGTTACGCCGTTTTCCGTGCTGCTGGATAGTTACTTCATAATGCAGCCTCTGAGAGCAACAGCGAAACGATAGTTAGGCTTCTTTCCGACCAATTGAGGGATTTCTGTGAATCGGACGAAAAGACTCTGACGCTCGCTTATGTACCTCCTAAACCCAAATCACGATAGATTTGTTGCTTCGGCAGGGCCTAATTCAGGAACATCGTCCGATAGAGCGTGTCGCGTTGCACCGGCTTGAATCCGGCATCTCGGATCACGCGGCGCAGTTCTTCTTCCGTGGTGTGGTTGGCGGTACCCGCGGCCTTGACGACGTTTTCTTCCAGCATCACCGAGCCAACATCGTTGCCGCCAAATCGCAGGCCGAGCTGCAACACCTTCAACCCCTGCGTGACCCAGCTCGATTGAACGTTTTCAATGTTGTCGAGATAGAGCCGCGAGATCGCCAGCACCTTCAGGTATTCGACGGAAGTCGCTTCGTCCCATCCCCGGCCGCCGAGCGCGGTGTTGTGCGGCTGGAAGCTCCACGGAATGAACGCCGTAAATCCGCCGGTCTC
>DASSZI010000118.1:0-11650 GCA_035713565.1 Acidobacteriaceae bacterium
CTTCTCCGCGGAGACGTTGCGCCAGATCGTGCATGTCAGCGTGGGTGGTGACCAGACGCGGGTCTGGTTCTCCAACCGCTTTGGTCAAGCTCCGCTGCGGATCGGTTCGGCCCATGTGGCTCTAAGCGCGCAGGGTAACTCGATCGTCGACGGCTCAGATCGGGAATTGACGTTTGACCACCTGACGTCCATCGTCATTCCGCCCGGCGCTACGATTGTCAGCGATCCGGTCACGCTGCACGTCCCCGCGTTCGCGAACCTGGCGATCAGCACGTACTTTCCGGGCATGGCGCTCGCATCCACCGAACACACCTTGGCGCTCGCGACTTCCTACGCAACCGGCGGCAATCATGTGGATGCGGCGCAATGGGATACTGCGGCCGCGACGGAGAAAGCCTGGTATTTCCTCAGCGGCGTGGATGTGTATGCGCCGCATGATTCTGCAGTGGTGGCTTTTGGGGATTCCATCACAGATGGATGGCGCTCGACCGCAGACCAGAACCGCCGATGGCCCGACGACCTTGCCACACGCCTGGCATCTGCGCCCAATACCGCAAAAGCAGGCGTGCTGGGCGTCGTCAACTCCGGCATCAGCGGCAATCGCGTCCTGCTTGACGGCGCCGGCCCCAACGCGTTGGCGCGGTTCGACGACGACGTACTGGCCCGCAGCAATGCCCGCTATCTGATCGTAATGGAAAGCGTCAACGACATTGGCCGCTATGCCAGGGATCGCCAGCCTTACGGAAATCTGGCGGAGCGGCTGGAATCCGGACTTGCGCAAATGGCGGTGCAGGCACACCAGCACGGCATCGCCGTATTTGCGGCGACGTTGACCCCTTATAAGGGCTGCACCTACTACTCCCCGGAGGGCGAGGCCGTGCGCCACCAGCTCAATCAGTGGATTCGCACCAGCCATGTTTTCGACGGAGTCGTGGACTTCGCGAAAGCGACGCGTGATCCGCAGCACCCACTGCGCTTCCTGCCGGAATATGATTCCGGCGATCACCTGCATCCGAACGACGCCGGATTCAAAGCGATGGCGGCAGCGATCGATCTGAATCTCTTCACACGGACTCCGTCCAGGTAATCCGCAGATTGGACCAGAATGCTATCGAACCGATCGATTCCATCCGTCACTGTGATTCCGGTCCTTGCGTATCCGGACGTCAACGAGGCTGCGGCGTGGCTGTGTGACGCTTTCGGGTTTGCAGTGCGCTTGCGAATTGGTAATCATCGAGTGCAATTGAATGCAGGAAATGGTGCGGTGATCGTCCGGGAAATGCGTCCGGAGGAAGTTGGGGCCGTGCTCGGCGTCGGACACTCGATCACGATTCGCGTTGAAGACGCAGAAGCCCACTGTAGGTGTGCCAAAGCTCATGGCGCGCGAATCGCACAAGATCCCGTCACCCATCCTTACGGCGAGCGCCAGTACAACGCGCAGGATTACATGGGGTATTCGTGGACCTTCTCGCAGTCCGTCGCGGACGTACATCCCCAGGAGTGGGGCGGCCACGCAGAACAGATGTAGGGCTCGTGCTTTCCGCGCACGTGCTTTTTGCCCGCTCAATTGGATAGAACGTGCCTGCAGTGAAGTTGCCCCGCCGATCTAGTCGGGGGCAGGTAGCTATTCCCCAGTTTGCGCGGCAGCAATGGCCGCTCCCGTCACGGCCAGGTCGTCCGTCATCGGCATCGCTTCCACTGTATAGTTTTGCAGCGGACTCATCTTGACCATCTGCTGCAGATAATGCTGCAGCAGCTTCAGGTCGAGAAATTTCACATTGAAGCCCGTGTAGTAAAAGCGTCCCGCGCCTTCCATGTGGATTGAATTGGCTGTGGCCGCTGCCAGGCTGCGATGCCAGATTCGCACGAAGCTGGCGCAACGCTGATCGCCCGCTTTTGATGCCTCGAAGACTTCCTCCGGCTCCATATCAAGAAAGCGGAGCCGCATCGCGCGATGACCCATCACGCCTTCCAGATGGCCGCGTCCGCCGCAGCCGCAGTACATCTCTCCGGCGTCGAGCGTGATGGTGCAATGGCCGCCTTCCCAGATCCCCTCTTTGAATGGATAGCGGCCAAAACCAATGCCATAGCCGAGCGTCCAGACGCGGATAAATTTATCCAGCCGGCCTACTTTCGCCGCGATTCCAGCCGCCACGGCATCGGCGTCGTTCAGAATGGCCACACGCGCTGCGATGCCGCTGGTCTGCAGTTGATGACGCAGACGCTCCGCAATTCTCGCGCCTTTCAGCTGAATCAGATTCGGTGAATCCTCCACCACGCCCTCGCGCACGATACCGGGAAGAGCGAGTCCAACCGCGTCGATAGGCCCACACTCCCGCCCAGCCCTTTGTATTTGCGCGCATACCAGATCCATCAGCCCATCCAAGGGGGTATCGAGCAAGGAATCGTTTTCATCCGGGTTCTCCGGAAAGTGCGAGATCGAGGAGCAGGAAGATTGCCCCTCGATGACACCCGTTGCAATCCGTCCGGTCAGAAAAACTCCAACGCTTTTTGCCATGGCGATGCACTTCCTTACTCGGCCTTTCCAAGCCGGTTCAGACCGTTAAAGGCAGCGGCCTTATAGCATTCCGCAAGAGTCGGATAGTTGAACACGGTATCGACAAAGTAGTCGATGGTTGCGTTGAGCGCCATCACGGCCTGGCCGATATGGACCAGTTCACTGGCGCCTTCGCCAATGATGTGCACGCCCAGCACCTGACGGGTTTCGCGATGAAAGATGAGCTTCAGTCTCCCCGTCGTATCACCTCGAATCTGTCCGCGCGCTATCTCGCGATAGTACGACACGCCAACCTCATACGGAACATCTTCCTCGGTAAGCTGCTCCTCAGTCTTGCCGATGAAGGAGATTTCCGGAATGGTATAGATCCCATAAGGATAATATTTTGGATTGGAATGCAGAGACTCATCGCCAAAAATGCGCGCGGCGGCGATGCGTCCTTGCTCCATCGAGACGGATGCAAGAGCTGGAAAGCCAATCACATCGCCAGATGCAAAAATGTTCGGCACACGCGTGCGGTAATTCTCATCCACGCTGATGCGCCCACGCGAGTCCGCCTCCAGGCCGGCAGCGGCAAGATTCAGATCATCCACATTGCCCTGGCGGCCAACCGCATACAGAAGCGCGCTGGCGGAGATTTTCTTCTTGCTTTCAAGATTCGCCACGACCGTGCCATCCGCCAAGTCCTCGACGCTCTGTACCTCTTCATTCAATCGCATGGTCACACGGCTATCGCGCAGATGGTAGCTGAGAGCTTCCACGATTTCCTGATCGGCAAACTCCAGCAGCTTGGGCCGCTTTTCAATCAGGATCACGCGGACCCCAAGCACAGCGAACATGCAGGTGTATTCCACGCCGATGACGCCGCCACCGACGACAATGAGCGTCTTCGGAAGGTCTGGGATAAACAGGATTTGATCGCTGTTGATGATGTTGCGGCCATTCAACGGAACCTTGGGATTGATAGCGGGCCGCGAGCCTACGGCGATCAGCGTGTTCTTGCTTTCGTAGACATTTGCGCCGCGCGAGTTGGTGACACGGATGTGCGTAGCATCCTCAAAACTGGCCGTCCCGGTAAGCACTTCTACGTTGTTTCGGGAGAGCTGCGCCTCCGTCACGTCAATTTCCGTCTTGATTACGTGCTGGACTCGGAATGCAAGATCGGCCATCGTGATCTTGTCCTTCACACGATAATTCATGCCATAGATCGAGCGATAGTTGTAGCCCGATAGATGCAGCACGCCTTCACGGAAAGTCTTGCTCGGGATCGTTCCCGTGTTCACGCTCACACCGCCGACAAACTCCCGCTGCTCGACGACAGCAACCCGCTTGCCCATTTTTGATGCCGAAATGGCCGCACGTTGGCCTGCAGGCCCGGAACCAAGAACGAGCAGATCGAAAGTATCCATAAGGGACGGTCGACTCCAGTCTCAATTTCGACACTACCACAGGAAATCGGACGGCAGCTCTGATGAAAAGTACCGTCAATCTCCTCCAATATGCGTACGAAAACGCAGACAATGGACTCAGGATGATGCTCTATGCCATCACAAACCGCCGGCTCTTTGGAAACAGCGAACCTGAACGATGCGCCGCGCTTTTGGAACAGACGGCGATCTGGGCGGCCAACGGCCTGGACTTCATCCAGTTGCGTGAAGAAGATATGCCGGCGCGGGAGCAGGTGGATCTTGCTTGCGCCATGCTGGGCATTCTGCGCCAAATCCATTCCAGAACGCGCCTGCTCATCAACGGGCGGCCAGATGTCGCGATTGCTAGCGGCGCCGACGGAGTGCATTTGCCGTCTGCTGCCGATGAGTTACCACCTGGCGATGTACGAAAAATTTTCGGGTTTGTCGGGAAACAGCCCTATATCAGCCTTTCATGCCACACTCTGCAGCAGGTGGAAACAGCCCGCAACTACGGAGCAGACGGCATTCTGTTCGCGCCCGTTTTTGGAAAGGTGATCCAGCATGAAGAGGGCCGCTCCGAAGAGCTCGCGGGTTCTGGACTTGCGATGCTGCGCCAAGCCTGCCAGCTCGCGGACCCGGTGCCGGTGTTCGCTCTGGGTGGTGTGACTGCGCAGAATGCAACCCAATGCCTGCAGATGGGCGCTGCCGGAGTGGCTGCGATCCGGATGATGCACCAACCACCTGCGCACTGGCTCCCGCTGGTACGGAGCTAGCGTTACAGAAGAAACTGCTGTGAGTACTGTTTCGCGGAAGCCTCGCCTTTGCTGCTGATCTGAAAACAGATGTACCCTGTAGTGAGAAGAGGCTGATGCAAATTTCCACCGCACAGCTGCAGAAGGTTCTGCGCGTCTGCGGTTTCTCTGAACGGAAAAATGCCGGGTTCTTGCGTCCGGCACCTGTTTGTCAGCACTTCGATCCGCAATGCATCTCTCGACCTGCAGCGCGTGTTCGTTTCACATCCTGGATGTTTTCTGAAGGCGAGGCATTTTTTCTACGATGAAGGTTTGGAAACTTTTCTCTTTGTTGCTCCTGCTGGCCCCACTCTCTGCCATGGCGCAGGTCGGCGTTTACGGTGAGTTCAGTTCTTCCCATATCAACGCCCGCATGGAGCCCCAGATTTACGGCGTGACCTTCGGCGCATATTACGACAAGCACGTATTTTCCAAAATGCCATTTCTCAGCCTCGGGCCGGACTTCCGCCTGACGATGCAGTCCGGCAGTTCCAAAAACGTTGGCCTGGGAGGCCCGCCCGCACAGTCGATTCTGTTTGCGTCCGCAGGACCTCGCTTCGCCTTCAAAGTGCCGGTCGCGCGGCTTCATCCCTATGTGGAAGGCCTGGCGGGCGCTGGAAATTCGCAAATCGGCGAAGTGTATAACGACTCGTACTCCCGGTTTCATCCCGGCGTCTTCGCCCATAGCGGCGACAAAAATGGCGGCGCTTCCTTCACGGCGCAGGCGCTCGGCGGTTTGGATTTCGCTATTAAACCGCGCGTGGACTGGCGGGTAGTCGAGTTCGGTTATACGCAAATATTCTCGACGGGCACCACCCGCAGCTTTGGGGTGGACACCCTAAGCACCGGCATCGTAGTTCGCATTCCATCTCACTAGAACAAACACCCGCTGGCGTACTCCTGGCCAATTTTGCATCGCTCCGCCGCCCGCAGAAATGCGGACTTAAGGGTGTGAGGCCGGAGCAGGCTGGACGGTGGGCACTGGCTGTACACCGGTCGAAATCTTTTTGATGACAAACTCCTGCAGCAGCGCGCCTCCGGCACTCGCAGCCAGCCCGATTAGGGAATTTTCGATCGTAAGTTGCGCGCCGGTTTGATTGGAGGAAGGGTAGTAGAGGTTGGAAATTCCGGCAGCGGCAAACGTGCCGAGCACGTTGGAATAGTTAGGCTGCCAACGCCCATTATCACCTTTCGTAATCACAACAGTTGCCATGGCGTAGAGCGCTCTTGATTCGACGCTGCCCGTTGCCTTAAAGAAAAACCGCGGGTCCTGGTGCAGCAGCACGGGCAACACCGCGCCGCCAATCATATTACCGACAAAGTCATCTGCAAACGCCGCGCCGTAACGCTTCCCGAAGCCTTCCGCGCCGGTTCCATAGCCGCTGAAATAGTTCTGCCACTGTTCCACACCCGCGACAGCCCCGGTGACCGCAAACGTGACAGGATCAATGGACGATTTCCACGCCAGCTGGAATTTCTGTCGCGCGGTCAGCGGCTCCGCATTCCACACGTACGTGGTGTAGAAGTTGGGAAATACCCCAAGCACGCGCTGCTTCTCTTCCGCATGGAGTTGCTCTTCGGCAATTTGCTGCCGCGTCGGAACAACCCTGACGCTTGTCGTCGCGGACGCGACCTGTAGCGCGATCCCCGGCACGACATAATGCTGTCGCGGAGCCAGGTTGATCGGAGGACCCGTCCAGGTCTCGAATCCCTGGGATGTCACGGTCAGGAGAAAGGTTTCAGCAGGAAGGCCGTCGAACTGGAAAAAGCCATTGCTGCCGGTGCGCACAGTGCGGTCCTGGTTCTGGCTCTGGTTTAGCATCTTCAATGCCACCGCGGCGCCAGGGATTACGTTCCCATTTGAGTCCTCCACGGTTCCCACAATGCTTCCGGTAGACTGCGGATCCGGTGTTTGCTGGTTCTGCGCCCGGACCGGATCTCCCGAAGCCACTACCGATCTGTCCGTGGATGCATTGGAACCAGGTTCCCCGCGCGCAGCAGTGGGCGAGACTTGCGGTGCGGCAGAGGGGACGGAGATCGACTGGCCCTGGCCCCGGAGAGCAAGTATTCCGCTCATCAGGATTGCCGAAATGAAAAGGCCAATGTGTCGCGTTATGTGCAGAGACCACCCGGGAGCTTCCTTGGATTGTATCTACTTTGGACGCACGGAAGGCCATTTAGTGGCGTGCACCGGAGGAAAACAGTCCCGTCGCTCTCGCCGGACTTGCTAGGTCCCGATTTCGGGCGATTCTCACTTAATTCAACGCAGGCTTCGCCTTGCCCAGGCGAACATTAAAGCCGAAGATCGGTCCCCACACGTTGATCCCAAAATTGGTGACTTTTGGTTCCGACAAGTCGGCGTTCGAAACATGCATGTAGGTCGCACCCGCCTCGGCACTGTATTTCGGGCTAAAGTCGAACCGGACGCCACTCCCCACCATGTTGGTAAAGGTCAGGTCCTGTCCTTGCGCGTAGGTTACCCCTAGCGGTCCTTTTGCGTTGATGTCGCCAACGCCCCCACGCATTTCAAAATACGGAATAGCCCACCAGTTCCGCGGGATGAAATTGCGCCGAATGCCAAAGTCGAAGGCGGCGTACCTGGTCTCGGCGCCTCGTGGAATGGCCGTATACGAACCGCTGAACGTAAAATCCGTGCTGCCGCGCAGAAACCAGGGTCCGTGGATGCCGTCCACCTGCCAGCGAAGAGAAGCAATATTGGGTACCAGCGTGTACCGCAGCGGCCATCTACTATACCGGCTGTTCAGAAAGACGTCCCAGATCAGCGGGATGTTGATGGGCAGGTAACCAAGCTCATAGGAGAACTCGAGTTTGTTCCGGTAGAACACCGCCCGGGTACGGTCCGGCCGCTTGGGTTTCTGCACAGTTGCGGTCACGGGCTGGCTGTTCACGTCCTGGGCAACGGCAGAGCATGAAGAAAATGCCAATGAAAGCAGTAACGCCAGCAACGGCGTTACCAGGATGTTTCGACGCATTCCAAAAATTCCCCGAGGATAAGGAGTAGCTTTCTACTGGCAAAATAATGATACACAGAGCGTGGCAGCCCCCGTCAATCCGGTGCACGACTCAAGCGCGGGACACGCGAAGTGGAAGGACCCCGCGCGTGGCCGTGCCGCGTCGAATTACGTTAGTCGAATTCAGTTAATAGATAAGCTTGAGGGAAAACTGGATCTGGCGCGAAGTGCCGGCGGTCTTGCTAATGACCCCAAACCCGGAGCCCTTGATGGTGTTCGCGGGTAGCCCCATGTTGACAATGTTGAAGAGGTTGAAGAACTCTCCGCGGAACTGCAGATCCGCCCGCTCAAGACCGTTGCGCCGGTGCCCGATCGGAGTTGTCTTGATGAGTGCGTAGTCGAAGTCGTAGTACGCCGGTCCACGGAACGTATTGCGGCCCAGCGTTCCGAAGCGCCCGGAATTCGGCCCGGAGCCTCCAGAAATTCCAATAGGGATGGAAAAGAAACTGCCGTTGTTCGTGCCGCGACCGAAATAATTTTCCCTGCGGCGGGTTCGGCTGTGCGCGGTGGAAAGATCGGGCTTGCCGATTTGATCCGGGCGGTCGGCGCCAACCGTCCCGTAGCCTGTTTGCTGGATTCCTGAATACACCGTGAATGGCGATCCGCTTGTAATGGTCGAGATGCTCAGCAGTTCCCAGCCTTTTGTCAGCACGCGCGCCCGCGGAGGAAAAGCTGCCAGACCTTCCAGGTGCAGGTCCTGAGCCGCACTCACCGTGAAGGCGTGCGTCACGTCGAAGTTTGACGGCCCTTTCTCGGCGTGCGTATCGTAAGGATTCTGCGGGCTGAAGAGGACAACGTCGCCGGCCGAGCCAGTGCCGCCCAGAATGCCGCTGACATCGTCCAGCGCCTTACTCCACGTATACCCAGCCTGCAGGGCCGGCCCGGCATGTCCTACCTGCCCAGCGAGGGAGGTCTGCAGTGCGTTGTAGGAAGAGTGAGCTGTATCGGTAATTACAGACTCGAAGCCAAAGCCACCCGTAACCCCGCCATCGCTATTGAATTTCGTGAACGGCGCAAAGTGGGCCTCGGCTCCCGGGTAAGCGTTCGGATAGGAGATGCGTGGCAGGCGAAACGACTCTGTGCCGACGTAGGCCGCATCGGCCGTGAGCGCACCCAACGTGCGCTCAACTCCCAGTGTCCACGATTGCAGAAATCCGTCTCCGAAGCGGCGATCCACCGCGTTCAGGCTAAGCAGGGAAAGCTGGTGCCCAGGCGTCAGCGCTGCCAGATCCTGCTGGTAACGATTCACATCCATCACTGTATTGGCTGGCACCTTCTTTGGATCGCCACTCGCAAACACATTCTGGCCCTGCGGCGTGTACGTTTGTGGAAGTTCGTTCGGCGTGATTTGAAATCCGTACGCAACCTCCCCGCTCTTTGACGCGTTGATGCGCGGATAGACCGTGAATGGTGTCGATCCAGTCAGAAAATTGTCCTGCCAGATGTTGGGCGGAATCACGGTAATGGCACCACCGGCATGCACTCGAAACCCGCCCGGCGCGTTCCAGTCGACCTGAACGCGCGGTCCCCAGCCATTCCAGCCACTCTGATAGGCTGGCTGCGGATTGATCAGATACTGTTGCCCCACGCCAGCTGGCGGAAACATCTCCAGAAAGCTCGATGTGCGGTGCGCCCTCTCCTGGATCGGAGTGTAAACCTCATAGCGAAGGCCATAGTCGAGTGCCCAGCGCTTGTTAATCTTCCACACGTCCTGCACATACACGTTTACGTCATTGCGGTTGATCGCCGCCGGACCGATGTGAGCGCCATTGGAAAAGTACGGCGGTGCGACAGCAATCGTATAACTGTAGGGATAGCCGACCAGCAGACTGCTTAGAGCATCGGGCAGCGGATCTCCCGGGTGGACATCGTGCTGGCCACTCGCCGAGGGGATAAACCTCGGAGAATACACGGTGCCGCCGCCAAAATCGTACTCCCCGTTCGGGCTGATCCCGAAATACGTCGTGTCCCGGTTGAGCCGCGCTTCCACGCCCCACTTCACCGCATGTTTCCCGGAGGTACGCGCAAAATTCAGTTGTCCCTGGAAGAGATTCCCGAAGGCCGACATTACCGAGCCTCCGGCGGAATTGAAGGGCTCGAACAAGCCATCGGTAAACTTCAGCGCTGGATCCGTGTGATTGGGAGTGGGGAAAGAGGGTGTCGTCCGCGTGATGCTCAAGGACGCCGACCACAAGTACTTGGCAGATACCGTGCGCGTATAGGTAAACACCACGTTGCGCTGACGGTCGATGTACTGCACGCCAAAACTGGGATCGAGCAACGTCTGATCTGGATTGGTCGTCGGTCCCGCCAGGTTGTCATAGGTAAACCGGCCCAGGAATTGGCCCTTTTCGCCCAGCTTCTGGTCAAGGCGGATCGAAAATTGATCGGCGTTGGTTGCCACGTTGGAAGGTGCCGCGTAGGTGCGCGCTCCGTACGCGCCCTTCACATCGTTCGGCAACGGATACCGTGCAAGTACCGGAGCGATCTTAGGATCAACTGGCACCAGGAGCGTGTCCGTACTTCCATCGGGATAGGTGATCGTGTCCCGCCCCGCACGTTCGGCGACGGTCGGCACCGCCAGCACCTGGGTTGTTCCCAGCACCTGCCGGAAACCTTGATACTCGCCGAAGTAAAACGTCCGGCCAGCACCGTCATAGACGTGCGGCAACACCACCGGGCCGCCATTCGTGAACCCAAACTCGTTTCTGCGAAACGGTGGAATCCGGCCCGGGTCCGCGATGGAGGGATGGTCGAAATAATTGCGGGCATCGAGCGCAGAGTTGCGCAGAAATTCAAAAAACGAGCCGTGGAAGCCGCTGCTGCCGGACCGGGTAATGATGTTGGTGAAACCGGCTGCGCCTCGTCCAATTTCCGCCGGCATCCAGCCGGAACTCGACTGTAGCTCCTGAATCGCATCCACGTTGAAATTTGTAAAGGTGCTACCGCCCATTTCAGGATCACTGATGTCAGCACCATCCATGGCAAATACCGCCTCGACTCCCCGCTGCCCGTTGATGGCGAACTGCTGAGTGAAGTTGGTCGCGCCATTGACATCGGTCATCGTTCCGGCTGCCAACAGCAGCAGTGTGCTGAAGTCCCGGCCGTTAAGAGGGAGCTGGCTGACAGACTGGCTCGATAACTTTTCACCGCCGGTCGCGTTCGGGTGGGAATCCGGTGCCATCGGTGGCTGGGCTGACTGCTCCGCAACGATGGTCAGGGTGTTCTGGTCAGAGACGGTGATGACAAGCCCCGCCTCCGTGACGTTGACCGGCGACGACGCGATCGGCGGCCGGCCCGGCATTTGCACAGTGACGGTATAGGCTCCCGGAAGAACGGAATCCAGCGTGAAGTGCCCGTCGGCTCCGGTGAGCGCAATGTGACGCTCCTGGTGCGCACCGGCGGCAACCACGGTCACGGTCGCGCCCACCACAGGTGCGCCTCCGGTGGTGCGAACCACTCCGATTGCAGAGATCCCCTGCGCGCCCAGTGAAACGCCGAGCAGGACTGTCAGCACACCTGCCAGCAAAAGCAGGGAAGTCTGTCTGATCGGCCGTTTGCCTTGCCTGTGGATGGCAATGAATTCGGAGGCTGAGATCGGACCTTTCAGTTCCTTTTCGAAATGCGGAGACAACGGCTCGCTCAAGTCAGACAGCCGTTCTCTGGTCTGCTTCACATGGTCTTACACTGTGCGCGTTCAGGGGAGATTCCTTACCGAGTGTTCGTGATTTGTACTGCGATATGCACCGTTACCACTGAAACTAGTTTGCTTACCTGACCATCCGTTTTCGCAGCATAGGTAAGTTTATCAACCTTCACCAATAAGCGAATGTTCCTGCCGGCGTGTGCCTTTTGGGAACCCACCCTACCACCACTCGCGAACACACGGGGACAGGACCA
>DASSZI010000119.1:0-5219 GCA_035713565.1 Acidobacteriaceae bacterium
TTTCCTGCTGTCGCTGATTGGAATTCCCTTCACCGCTGGTTTCTTTGGCAAATTCTACGTTTTTACCGGCGCACTCAACTCCGGCAATGCGTGGCTAGCCGTGTTCGGCTTACTGAACAGTGGAGTTGCAGCTTTTTACTACCTTCGCCTGCTTGCGCAAATGTACATGTTGCCAGCCGAGCCAACGTTGGAACCGGACACGATGCGTGCCCGGCCTGGCTTCGTTCTGGGCGTTGCGATTCTGGTTTTTGCAGTGTTCGCTTTGGGAATATTCCCCAATCGAACCTTGAGCCTGGCGCGTGACGCAGGCGCGACCTTCGCATCCCCTTCGAATCCTGTCCTACAGCCTCAATCAGAAGCAATCCAGCAGCAATAAACGATTACAGACGGTCTAGTCGCCTAACGGATAAATATCTTTGCGTCTGAACAGGAAGTACGCGCCCACGAGCAGGCCACTTGCCTGCAACGCCGTACTCGACGCGCTTGCCAGCCCTGGGAGATGCGTGGATTCCTGAGCCAAACCCGAATCCAGAATGTACTGAACCAGCATCCCAGATCCCAGGTATGGCCTGGAGCCGCTTAGATACAAAATAAAAGGAGCAGCCACACTCACTCCGACCCATGGCAGGAAGCCTGGAAGAAGCATGGAGAACATCAGGCCGAGCGCACTTACCCAAAGCATTAGAATCAGGAGTGCCAGCAGCAAGAATAAAAGCGACGTGACACTGAGGTGAGCGGCAGCTCGTAAGACCATCCCCGTACCAAGCATAGACAGCACATAGACCAATCCTGGAGTAAGTGCGGAAAGCCAGAGAGCGGTCAGATACTGCTGACGCGAAATGGCGCGACTCAGCACAAAGACAATACGGCGGGATCGCAGTTCGTTACCAAACGCGCTGCTAGACAAAATGGCGATCAGGGCTAAGCCGTACAGACATTCCTTATGCAGGAGAGAGACTACATCTTCCGGCGACGGATCGCCGCCAGCCTGCAGGAGCAACGTGAACAACCACGGCCATGCGGCCAGCAGAAGAACCTGCCATCTGTTGTGCAACAGCAGCGTCCAGGTGACCGTAGCGACTTTCCTCATTCCGGCCGCTCGTGTCTCAGTGATTCGAGTGGCGTCGCTCCGCTGGCCTGGTCATGCTCATCCGCAGTCAGAAATAAGCTTTCCAAAGACTCGCTCTTCGGGCACATGGACAGAAGTTCTCCGCCAGCAAGCCAAATTTTTTCTATCCAGTGCCGCTGTTGACCGGCGGGAATTTCCACAGAAACTACTTCGCTGCTCTGCACACTTGGCTGCGGTACCAGCTGCCAGATCCGCCAATGATCGGAGCCGGGGGGCAGTCCGTGAACAGTCAACACAAGCATTTCGGCCCGCAAAAGGATTTCACGCATCGTGCTCTGTCGCACAATGCGTCCTTCCCGTAAAAACAAAACCCGGTCGCAGATGCGCTCCACTTCCGAGAGTTGATGCGAACTGAAAAAGATCGCCTTGCCTGCAGAACGCGCGGCGAGCAACAGTTCCCGAAGTTCATGCACCGCCCGGGGATCCAGCGCGGAGGTCGGCTCGTCGAGGAGTAGTAGATCCGGATTACTCACGAACGCTTGCGCCAGAGCCAATCTCTGCTGCTGCCCTCGCGACAGTTTGCGTGCCTCCAGGACTGACTCTGCCAAGTGAAATTGCGCCAGCACTTCTCGAACGCGTGCCGGTATGGAATGGCCCGGCATTCCCTGGACTTGTCCTGCCAAAATGATCGCCGCTTGGCTGCACTGGCGAAAGAATGCCGGATTGTCCGGGACAAAACCCACGCGTCGACGCGCGGATGAATCGGAAAAAGGCCGACCCAGCAAACTGCCTGTGCCGGAGCTTGCGTGTAGCAAACCGACCGCGATTGAGAGTGCGGTAGTTTTACCCGCGCCATTCAAACCTAGAAATCCGACGATCTCGCCAGGATCGACGGAGAAACTGACCTCGCGCAGCACATCCCTGCCACGAAACGATTTCCCAATACCGCGAAATTCGAGCAAAGGCTGCATAGGGAATTTACGTGCTGGGTCACATGACAAGCAAACACGAACGGCCTCCGTGGGGAGGCCGTCTGAGTGCGTTATCGGAAGGAACTACTTCACCTTGATGATGATGATGGCGAATGTAAACAGCGCCAGGGATTCAATAAACGCAAGGCCAAGCACGAGGAACAGAAAGATTCCTGGACGTGCGCCCGGATTACGTGCAAGCGCTTCCGTCGAGGAGGCAACCGCGCGGCCTTGCCCCAGACCACAGAGGCCGGAAGCCAGAGCCATGCCGAGGCCTGCGGCGATGGGAACCAGATTGTTGCCGGAAGCTCCGGTGCCCTGAGCAAACGCGGGAACGGCCATGCAGAGGACCGAGAGCGCCATAAAAAGATGTTGCATTGTGGTGCGCATGATGTAACTCCATTGCTCCCTTAAGATGCCCGTCAGTGGGTGGTTGACGCTCACCGTGCTGGCGCCCTCACGCTGCCGGGGTGGTACTGCTGGATCGGAAGCAATCTCCAGCCAAGCTTTGAACCTATCTAGTGCTCATGCGCGATCGCCTGTCCCACATAAATGGAGGCGAGCAGCATGAAAACATATGCCTGGATTAGCGAAACGCCCAAATGCAAGCCGAGAAAGACAACCGGCAATGCAAGCGGAAAGAGCGAAAAAGAAATTAGCGTAAGCAGATCGCTGGCGTACATGTTGGCAAAAAGACGGATGGTAAGCGAAAGAATGCGTGCCAAGTGCGAGATCAGCTCGATCGGCAGCATCAGGGGCGCAATCCACCACAGAGGACCTAAAAACTGTTTGATGTAGCCGCTTTTGTGTTCCCTTAAGCCCTGCCAGTGGTAGTGCGTAAAAGTCAGGAGCGCAACGCCCAATGGCACCACCGGGCTTGCCGTGGCTGTATCTACGTCCGGCAACAAGCCAAGCAGATTGTTGACCAGAACAAAGAGCAGGACGACCGAAAGAAACGGCAGGTAAACGCGATACCGTTCCCCAATGATGGGCTCGGTCTGGTTCGAGACGAACTCTTCCAACATTTCCGCCAGTTGTTGCGCCGTGCCCGGCTTTTCCACCTGCAGCGTCAGTCGCACGATCGCGAAAAAACCCAGCAGCAAGATCACTGCCAGCAGCTCCATCGTGAATACACCATCAATGGGCGCAGCCGGATTGATCGGCGGACGTCCAATCGCATTCAGCAGTTGGGTAACCGGACCGGCCAGCAGCAGATTCAATAAGTGAGAAAGGAAATGTTGAAGCGGCATTGCTCGTACTTTCTTTCAGAGTTGGGAGAGTCAGCAGTTCCCGTTACGTCCGTGCCATCAGCCTCGCCGATTCCCATAACAAGGAGAACAGAGACACGCCCAGACCGGCTAGGAGAGCGTAAGCCGATCCATGCAAACTACTTAGACTAGCATATAGGAGCACCGCCGCGAATGCCAGACGCACAAAAAACATGGTCAGCACGCGCCCCATAGGCGTAGGCGTCCGGCCCTCTTCCATGCGCGACATCATGGCCGAAAGCAATTGCATCCACTCAAAAATTCCAGTTGCCGAAATAACCGCGCCCACCAGAAACAGAAGCCATGTCTGCCATCCCCGCCACGCCCAGAGGACCGGCGTGACGACCAGAGCAATTCCACCGGCCAGCATCAAAGCCCGGCGCAGCGTCAGGCGAATATCCTCTTCCGTAAAGTCAGTCAACGGCATGGTTGTCGGGAAGCTGGAACGGGCTTTGGAGATGCCGAGCTGTCATTCAATGATCATCCGAACGGTTGGCTTGGCTGGCTACTCGAATCACCTGCACAAATCCGGCGACAGCACCCAGCGCAATTCCGGCGACACCAATCCACGACTGATGCAGTTTATTGTCCAGCCATACGCCCGATCCCCACCCGATCAATGTCGAGAGCGGCACGGCAATCGCAATCTGCACCATGGAGTCAGCGCGCATCAGCCCATGGAGCACAATCTTACGCGGATCGTCGTCTTTCGGAGAGGGAACCACCATTGGCTTTGTAGCTCTCGCCTAGCCTACAGCAAAGCTGAGAACTTTGCTGCCATCGCCTCTTGGCTCCACAGGTTGGCTGGTTTATCGCTCCGTGATGCACGCCACCTTTATCTCGGAATCCCCACTAGATCGCGCGACTGCAAGCAAGCCCTAGGCAGCGGCCGATGTGCGCGGGATTTCCGAGTAATACTTCAGCGTGACTTTTCTTCCCGTAGCATCGAACATCGGCAGATCAACGATCCCCATGCGGTGCGCTACATAGCCGGCCGTCGTCTTCAGTACACCCAGTCCATATTTCACGCTGCGACGGAAGTTGATGGAGGAAGCTTCCTCAAAATACTTCGTCGGGCACGAGATCTCGCCGATACGAAACTTGAACATCAAAGCCTGGGCGATCATTTGGTTATCAAAGATAAAATCGTCGGAGTTTTCGAGCAGCGGAAGGGTCTGCAAAAGCTCCTTCGAAAATGCCCGGAACCCTGTGTGGTATTCCGACAGCTTGGCCCGCAGAAAAATATTCTGAAAGCCCGTCAGCAGCCGATTGGCTATGTATTTATAAAGGGGCATGCCTCCTTGGAGCGACCCTCCACCAAGGATTCGCGATCCCAGGACCACGTCATACACTCCGCTGGCGACCATACTCGCCATCGCCGAAACCAGCGACGGCTCATACTGGTAATCCGGGTGGACCATCACAACGATGTCTGCCCCGGCCGCAAGCGCCTCCCGGTAACAGGTCTGCTGGTTGCGGCCATATCCGTAGTTCGCATCGTGGATAAAGGTCTGCACCCCCAGCGCCCGGGAAAGAGTCGCCGTTCTGTCGCTGCTGGAATCATCAACAAGGATTTTGATGTCCACGATCTCAGGCAGCTCCCGGACGGTCCTCTCCAGAGTTTCTTCCGCATTGTAGGCAGGCATCACGACGGCAACTTTTTTTCCGTGGATCATGGTTTCACCTCGTTCCTTCGGCCTCTTACTGCGCTGGTAAGCATTTTGCGGCTCCCGGCATACACTGGCATTGTTTGACACTGGACCGGATACGGCGTCACCGATGCTGGATGAAGGTCCGGCTGCACCAGCCATACCTTACGGTCCTTGTAGTAATTGATCAGCTCGCAATTCTCCGTTGCATCCATTTCCCGCGCCCAAATGACCTTGGAGCGGTCGATGTCTGGGTCGTTGT
>DASSZI010000120.1:0-24959 GCA_035713565.1 Acidobacteriaceae bacterium
GTGTCGTAGCTGTCGGCGATTTTGTGGCCCTGCCACATTGCGCCGGGGCGCTTGGGATTTTCATACCACCAGACGCCGTTGAGCATCCATCCGGTCGTAACTACGTCTGGCGCGCCATCGTGGTTGACATCCACCGTCCACTCGCCGCTGTCGGAGACAAACTCTCCCAGCATGCCTACCTTGCGGTATTGGTGGCGCACCCATTCGCCGCCATCCGGTCCAGGATTCTCATACCAATATGCACCGCTGAGGAGATCCGGACGGCCATCGCCGTTCATATCCAGAGTAGTGATGCCTTCCGAGTGGTCCGTTCCCAGGCGATGTGCCAGAAACGTGGTTTGCGGCACCCCATAGGGGCCGTTTCCGGGATGAGTAAGACGCGTCGTGTTTTGGGCTGGCATAGAAGCGGCGCAACATGCAAAGCCGAGGGTCAGCATCAGATTCCGCAGTTTCTTTTCCAAAGGCATTCTGTTCTCCGTGGAGAGCGCAACTGTTTCTGCTGGCGTGCTCGATTCATCATAGCGCCGGTTTGGCTGCGATGTTTCCGCTTCTTGCTCTGCGGAACTCTTTCAGTTAAGGTTGATGCTTCGTTTCTAGAAGCGACTGCAGGGGAGCATTCTCCGGATGAAGAGGTCACGATAATCATGCTGGATCGAAGAACTTTTCTTAAAACGGCGGGACTGGCGACAGCCGAAACCCTTATTGCACCGAACCTCCATGTGCTGGCACAAACGCAAACCGAGCCAGGCTCGTCGGTCGCGGCGAACGATCACATCCAGATCGCGCTGATCGGCGCTGGCGGCCAGGGGCAGGGCGATACCAAGGTTGCCGTGCAGGTTCCGGGAGTCAAGCTGGTGGCGGTCGCGGACTGTTACCAGGGAAGGCTTGATCACAGCAAGGAGCTGTGGGGTGCGGATGTTTTTACGACACGCGATTACCGTGAAGTGCTGGCGCGCAAAGACATTGATGCGGTGATTGTCGCGACTCCTGACCATTGGCACAAGCAGGCCGCAGTCGATTCCATGCGCGCGGGCAAAGACGTGTATTGCGAGAAGCCGATGATTCATCTTTATTCTGACGGGCCGGAAATGATTGAAGCTCAGCGGTCGACGGGCAAAATCCTGCAGATCGGAAGCCAGCGCGTCAGCTCGGTAATTTATGCCAAGGCAAAGGAACTGCTTGCGGCGGGGGCCATTGGAAAGTTGAACATGGTCACCGCGTGGTGGGACCGCAATTCGGCCATTGGGGCCTGGGACTACACGATCCCGCTGGATGCGTCACCGGAGACCTGCGACTGGCCACGATTCCTTGGGACGGCCCCGAAAATTCCGTTCAGCGCGGAACAGTTTTTTCAATGGCGCAAATGGAAAGCCTACGGCAGCGGTGTCGCGGGTGACCTGTTTGTCCACCTGTTTAGCGGAACCCATTTTGTAACCGGCGCGCACGGTCCCACCCGCGCCATGGCGACCGGAGGACTGCGCTATTGGAAGGACGGCCGGAATGTTCCGGACGTGATGCTGGCTCTCTTTGACTATCCCGAGGGCTTCAATCTGAGTCTTCGCGTCAACTTTGTGGATGGAGGTGCGGAAAGCGAAGGGCTGATCTTTACCGGGTCCGAGGGCACCATGGAGATCGGCGGCAATGCTGTCAGCGTCAGCCGTGTTCCGCGCGAGAAGGCGCCGGGCTATACAATCGCCACGTTCACAAAGGCCATGCAGCAGCGCATTCTGGAGGAGTACCGCCAAAAATATCCCACACCGCACCCACTGGGGCCGCCGCTCGCTGGATTCGAAAAATATGTAGCCGAGCACGGTTACAGCGACAGCTACAGCCACTTCCACAATTTCTTCGCTTCTGTACGTAGCCGGAAGCCCGTTGTCGAGGACGCGGTGTTCGGCTTTCGCGCCGCAGGAGCCGCGCTGCTCAGCAATCGAAGCTACGACCGCGACACGATCGTGCACTGGGACCCGCAGCAGATGAAGCTGGTCTAGATCTTTTCTTCATAAAACGGACGGCGCAGGTGAGCCGCATCGCGCCGTCCGGATTCTCCTTCAGAGGCTCTCTACCGGAGCATTCTTCAGCGAAAGATAGAGATCGTAGGCTGCTTCAGGATTTTCCGCTTCATGGACTACGGAGCGGACTGCCTGAATCATCGCTTCCGGCGCTTCGCTCTGGAAGACATTGCGGCCCATGTCTACCCCGGCAGCTCCTTGCTGAATCGCCGCATGTGCCATTTTCAAGGCGTCAAGCTCTGCGAGTTTTTTGCCTCCAGCGATCACCAGTGGGACAGGGCAGGCTGCCGCTACGTGGTCAAACCCCCGGTCGCAATAATAGGTCTTCACAAAATGTGCGCCCATTTCGGCACAGATGCGGGTCGCGAGTCCCAGATACTTAGAATCCCGCGCCAGTTCCTTGCCAACCCCGGTCACCCCCATCGTGGGGATTCCATAACGAATTCCGCTATCCACTACTTTCGCGAGATTGCCGATGGACTGGTGTTCATGAACGCCGCCGATATACACCTGAACGGCCAGCGCGGAGGCGTTCAGGCGAACGGCGTCTTCGATATCGACCGCGATCAGTTCGTTGGAAAGCTCCTTCAAAATACTTTGACCGCCGGTGGAACGCAGAACGACCGGCCGGGGCATCTCCGGGGGAATGGATGTGCGCAATGCTCCGCGGGTGATCATCAGGGCATCGGCATAGGCGACCAAGGGAACGATGGTAACGTCGATGCGCTCCAGGCCCGTAGTCGGACCCTGAAAATATCCGTGATCGACTGCCAGCATGACCGTCCTGTGATCGAGCGGGTTGAAGATTCGCGCCAGCCGGTTTTTCATTCCCCAGTCCAGTGAATTGCTACCCTTCAGTCCAAACGCGGGATTGCGGTGCGGTTTGTCAAGGTGGTAGTTTTTGCCGTTTTGGATATTGTCTAAATCTGCCATGATGAATTTCCTTTCAGGTACGGCGACTGCGAATCCACAGAATAACCCAGGCGTTTCATTCCTCTGGAGTGCGCATCCGCGATGGCGTTCATTTTCGCGGCAGAACGACACGAAATACGGAACCCACATCCGGTTTGCTCTCGACCGTGATGGAGCCGCCGTGCTTTTCTGCCACCCACCGTCCAATAGAAAGTCCGAGTCCTGCGCCGCCGGTGGTGCGCGCGCGCGCTTGATCCGTGCGATAGAAGCGGTCGAAAATCCGCGTCAACTCGTCTTCTCCAATTCCGATTCCCGTGTCGCGTATCTCCACCACAGCATGGGCCGGATCACTGCGGAGCTTAACTGAAATCCCGCCGCCTTCCGGCGTATATTTGGCTGCGTTGTCCAGCAGCACGAGCAGCATCCGGCGCAATGCCGCTGCGTCGCCATCGACATGAATGAATTCCGGCGGCAGATCCACAGACCACAGGAGATGTTTGTCGTTTGCAACAATCCGTGTGTCGGCTGCGGCCGCGCGGACGATTTCTCCGAGAGCGACATCCTCAAACTGGAGAGTCTCTGCGCCGGAGTCGGCACGGGCCAGCAGCAGAAGCTCCTCCAGAAGGCCGGACGTGCGCTCCAGTTCCTGCAGGTTTTCTTTCAGCGCAGCTTCGTATTCTTCTGGGGTGCGGGTGCGGCGCAAGAGGACTTCGGCCCGGGTGCGCAGCAGGGCGACAGGCGTGCGGAGTTCGTGCGAAGCATCCGCGGTGAAGCGTGTGATGCGCTCAAAGCCTGCCTGCAGGCGGGTCAGCATCCGGTTTAGGGTAAGCGCAAGCCGCTGCAGTTCATCCTGCGCCGCCGGGACTTGCAGACGCGTGGAAAGGTCATTGGGATGGATGGCTTCTGCTGCCGCGATCATGGACAGGACGGGGGAGAGCGCGTGACCGGCAGTCCAGTAGCCGCCGAGTGCCGCAAGTACCAGTAACAGCGGGATAGAAATCGCTAAAGCAGTTTTTACCCGCTCGATGGCTTCTTCAAAGTCATGCACCGGTATGGCCACCAGAACGGTGTAGGCGGAATTTGGAGCGGCAGCAGTCTGTACCAGGACACGCAGCGGATGATGATGGCCGAAACGGGTCATCGGTTTTTCTGCAATTTGCGGCAGGCGGTCAAAAATGTGAAAACCCAGCATGGCCGGAGAGCGATAGATGATGCGGCCTTTTCCATCCCAGATTTCCACTAACGTCAGATCGGGGGCGAGTTCGGCGTCTTCATCCAGATCATGCTGCAGAGCCGATGCCGGGCCGTGTGCATCCTCCCGCAGAATCTTATGGACTGCGGCCATGTGTTCTCGCAATTGGCCGTCCAGCGTGCGGTGCACAGCATGCTGCAGTGTGGCCAGAACAAGAATTGCAAATGCAAGCAGTCCTGCGGCAAGAATGGAGAAGTACCACAAGGTAAGCCGCAGCCGGATGGAAACAGGTCTCATCGTCTGCTCTGCGCCTGCTGGCTGCGATCCTCCAGCAGGTAACCGACACCGCGGGCGGTGTGGATCAAGTGGGGCTGGAAGTTCCTGTCGATTTTGTTGCGGAGCAGCGAAATAAAAGCATCCAGGGTGTTTTCTTCCACCGGATCATCGAAGCCCCAGACTGCCTCCAGAATGGCGGCGCGGGTGACCACTCGCCCGACGCGACGCAGCATGTATTCCAGCAGGCGATACTCGGTTGCTGTCAAAGCGATGCTGCGCCCAGCGCGGGTGACATGCTGGGTTGCTGGATCGAGCTCCAGGTCGGCGACCCTAAGCAGCACCGGGGCAGGGAACGTCGCGCGCCGGGTGATCGCGCGCAAACGTGCGAGCAGCACGGCGAACGCGAAGGGTTTGGTGAGATAGTCGTCGGCGCCTGCATCCAGGCCGCGCGTCACGTCGGGAATCGCGTCCCGGGCGGTCAGCATCAAAATGGGAACCTCGCACTGCGCAGCCCGCAGCCGCCGCGCTACTTCAAATCCGTCGGCGCGTGGCAGCATCACATCCAGCACGATTGCGTCGAATTCGTAAAGCCGGGCAAGTTCCAATGCCGCGATACCATCGTGCGCGATACAGACGGTGTGGTTCTCCTCTGTCAGCCCTTGTTGCAGCAGGCTGGCCATGGCGACCTCGTCCTCGGCGATCAGAATGCGCATGAAACGGGTAAGAGAACCGTTGCTGGTTCGTATGCTAACAGCCGAGTCGCAAGGGTTTCCCAGTCCTCGGCTGGCAATGCTACACTCATGAGTTTTTATAAGCTTTCAATCTGATGGTGAGGTGAAAAATGTCGATCACAACCGGGCAGGCGCAAGGCGCGGCGGGACTGAAAAGTTTGAGTGAAGATGAAACCCTGTTCCGCGACAGTGTTCGCCAGTTTGCCCGAGAAACCATCGGTCCCCTGGTGCGGGAGATGGATGAGCAACAGAAAATGGACGCAGCTTTGATTCGGCAGCTCTTTGAGTTAGGTCTGATGAGCATCGAGATCCCGGAAGCCTACGGCGGTCAGAATGGGACGTTCTTTGAATCGATCCTGGCCGTGGAAGAGATTTCGGCTGTCGATCCGGCCATCGGAGTTCTGGTGGATGTGCAGAACACGCTTGTCGTAAACGCCCTGCTTCGGTGGGGCAGCGAGCAGCAAAAGCGGAAATACTTGTCGCATATGGCGCAGGACTGGGTCGGCGCCTATGCGCTGAGCGAAGCGGGTTCAGGGTCGGACGCCTTTGCGCTGCAGGCGCGAGCGGAAAAGAAAGGCAGCAACTACGTTTTGAATGGGCAGAAATTGTGGATCACAAATGGCAAAGAGGCAGAGCTGTTCATTGTGTTCGCGACGGCGGATCCCTCCGCAGGGTACAAGGGCATCTACGCGTTTCTGGTGGAGAAGAGCTTCCCTGGTTTCACTCTTGGCAAAAAAGAAGACAAGCTCGGGATCCGGGCCTCCAGCACGTGTGAAGTCATTCTGGAAGACTGCCAGGTACCGCCAGAAAATCTTCTGGGCGAAGCGGGCAAAGGTTACAAGGTCGCCATTGAAACATTGAATGAGGGGCGTATCGGAATTGGGGCGCAGATGCTGGGGCTTGCGCAGGGTGCGTGGAACCATGCTGCGCGTTATGCGAAAGAACGCAGGCAATTCGGTAAACCCATTGCAGCCTTTCAGGCCGTGCAGTTCCAGATTGCGGAGATGGCGGTAGATATTGAAGCGGCGCGATTGATGGTCTACAACGCCGCACGGCTGAAAGATGCCAAGCTGGATTTCGTTAAAGAAGCAGCCATGGCGAAATATTTTACGTCGCAGGTGGCTGAGCGAGTCGCCAGCCTTGCGGTGGAGGTGTTCGGCGGCTATGGATTCGTTAAGGACTATCCGGTCGAGAAGTTTTTCCGTGATTCCAAAATCGGCAAAATCTATGAAGGGACGTCCAACATGCAACTGGCGACCATTGCCAAAATGGTTCTCTAGCGGGAGAGCAGTTGCGAGCCGACCTCAGCCTCGTATCCAGAGAAATAGCAGGCAGGCGGAAGCTGAAAAAATGATTCCCGTGGTCGTCCAGCCCAGAATGTTGATCGCGCGTCCATTCGTTCTGGTGCCCATAATCGAACGGCGATTCGTAATGACCATGATCAGCAACATGAGTGGTGGGGTGGAGAAACCCTGAATGATGCCCGCCAGGACGAGGGCGCGCATGGGATTAATGCCGATGAAGTTAACTCCCATGGCAGCGAGAGTAAACATGGTAATCGCCGCATAAAACTTCTTCGCCTTGGCAGGCTTGTAATTCAGGCCGTTGGTCCATCCTGTGCTCTGGCACAGGTCATAGGCCGCGCCCGTTGTCATTACCGGGACGGCAAGAAACCCCACTGTGATGATGCCAAACATGAAGAGGAATCCGGCGGCGCGTCCGGCCAGCGGGCGAAGCGACTGGGCCGCCTGTGTGGCCGAATCAATATTGTGCTTTCCAGCGGCAAACAGCGTTGCTGCGGTGGCGAGAATGATGAAATACATGACGATATTGGAAAAAAGCATTCCGAAGAGAACGTCCCAGAAGCTCGACTTCAGCTCATCTTCCGTGGTGCCGCGACGCGACCGCAGAGTTTTGCGCCCGGCGGCAATTTTTTCTTCCACCTCTTCATTCGACTGCCAGGTATACAGATACGCTGAAAGGGTGGTGCCGATAATCGCGACCAGAATGGACAAGGTGTCGCGATCGAAATGAAGAGTGGGAATCAGTGTTCCGTAGGCAACATCAGCGAATCTGGGATGGGCCAGAAGCGCTGAGGCTACGTAGGACAGCAGAGAAAGCGCGAGTACGCGAAAAATGTTCCGGATCAGCGCGTAGGAGCCCCAGATCTGAAGCATCAAAAGCGCACCCGTCATACAGATCAGAATGACCGAGCGGGGGACGTGAAGGAGTATGCCGACACCGGCAGCCATCCCGCCAAGGTCTGCTCCCGCTTCAATGACGTTGCCGAAGATCACTCCGGCAAGAATGGCGTAGAGCAGCCATTTCGGGAAGTGGCTGCGCAATACGCAGAACAGACCTTGTCCCGTAACCTGGCCCAGCTTGCCCGAGAGGTAAACGACAGCAACCATCATCGGGAGGGTTACAGGCGCCGTCCAGAGCACCTTGTACCCAAGCTGCGCTCCCGCCTGCGCATACGTGCCAATCGCTGAACAATCGTCATCTGCCGCGCCTGTGATCAGGCCAAGGCCCAACGAGCGGAGGATTGTGTGTTTTCGCGGGGCGACTACTGTTGTGCTGGCCATCTTGTGCGCTGCTGCTCTGCACGTTTGGACGGAGATTCAGAGACCTTGGTTGGACGGCCATAAAAATGAGCAATCCGGCACAGAGTTGTTGCTATTCGCGGGTGCGCACGTTGGCGGAGTCAGAAGGAAACGGCTCCGCCTTGCGACTGCCATCTTTCTGCTTCAGCAGAATCTGCACTTTGCCCTCCGCAGTTTCCAGATCGGTTTTGCATGCGTTCGATAGTCTGATTCCTTCTTCAAACAATTGCAGGGATTCTTCCAGTGGAAGGTCTCCGCGTTCCAGCTTCCCAATGATGGATTCGAGCTGGTTCAGGGAATCTTCAAAGCTTGCCATGGGATGCTCCTGCTTTCGCTTCAGGGTTGATCGTAGACCCTTCCGTTACGAGTTTGCCGGGCGCATCAGCCTTCCGATTCGGCGGCGCAGGCAGCACGCTTTCCATGACGGCAAGCGCGGCACTGTAGCGGCCTGCGGGAGCACTGACCTGCACGCCCTGCACCATGCTGCGCGCATCCATCAGCATTTCCTGCGCAATGCGAACGCCTTCGGCTCGCGCCAGTTCTGGAGTGTCCGCCCGCTGCATGCGCAGCAGAATATCGTCTGGAACATAGACGCGCAGATCGTTACGCATAAATTCCGCGTTGCGCAGGCTGATTAGGGGCCAGATGCCCGCCAGAACGGGAATGTGAAACTGTTCAATGCGCTTGAGGAATGCCTCCAGCAGGCGCAGATCGAAGACGGGTTGCGTAATGGCAAACTCCGCGCCCGCTTCAACCTTGTAGGCGAAGCGGCGCACCTCATTGTCCATGTCCGGCACGCCGGGATTGGCCGCAACGCCCACCGCAAAACCGGTCGACGCTCCGATCGTGTTGCCGCCGATGTCCAGGCCATGGTTCAGGTTGCGGACAATGTTGACCAGACCAATCGCATCCACATCGAAGACTGCGGTTGCGTCCGGATAATTGCCCAGCTTCGGCGGGTCTCCGGTCAGGCACAGGATGTTGCGCAGCCCAAGCGATGCCGCGCCCAGCAGGTCAGACTGAATACTGAGCACATTGCGGTCGCGGCAGGTGTAATGCAAGATACTGTCAACGCCGACCTGCTGCTGAATCTGCAGACAAAGGCTCAATGCGCTCATCCTGGCGGAGGCACGCGGCGAGTCGGGCACATTGATGGCTTCCACCCCATGCCGGGCCAGCATGGCGGCCGCGTCCAACTCGCGCTGGCAACTGATGCCGCGCGGAGGGACGATTTCGACCAGCGCAATAAATTTTCCGGCCTTCAAGTCTGCGCCGAGTCTGGAGCGCTGTTCCAGCGGCGGCGGAACAATTGAATTCTGCGCAGGTGCGGGGGAGGCAGCTACCGGGCTGCTTTTACGCGCCTCCAATGCACGCAAGGCTGAGCGCATGGCCCGGATGTGACTGGGAGTAGTGCCGCAGCACCCACCGATGAACTGGACCCCGGCTGCGGCAAATTTTTTCACGAAACTTGCCATGTACTCCGGTGAGCAAAGATAGATATTGCGGCCATCCACGGCTCGCGGCATTCCCGCATTGGGCATGGCGGCCAGGGGCAGGGAAGTGGCCGCTCGCATCCGCTCGATGGCGCTGAGTACGGTTGCGGGGCCGGCGCTGCAGTTGCAGCCGATCGCATCTGCTCCCCACTCGGTCAGTTTTCTGGCAGCCGTTTCCGGAGAAGAGCCGTCGAGTGCGTTTCCTTCTTCATCGATGGTCATCATAACGACGACCGGCAGATGTGGAGCGGTTTGGCGCGCCGCCAGGATCGCCTGATGCACTTCGCTTAGAGACGTCATCGTCTCCAGCATCAATAGATCGACGCCGCCCTCAGCCAATGCAGAGATCTGCTCGGCGAAGGCGGCCCGGGCTTCTTCATAAGCGATTTTGCCGAGTGGCTCGATGAGCACGCCGAGCGGTCCGACTGAACCGGCTACATAAGCCTGGGTGGCCTGCTTGTCCTTCATGCGATCCACCGCCTGGCGGGCCAGTTGCGCGCCGGCTATGTTCATTGCGCGGACCTGGTCCTGCAGTCCGTGGCGCTCGAGCCGATAGCGGTTCCCGCCGAACGTGTTGGTCTCGATGATCTCCGCTCCAGCCTGGAGGTAATCTTCATGAACGGCGCGGATCAGATCCGGCTGAGAAAGATTGAGCTCGTCATAGCAGCGATGGATGAATACGCCTCGCTCATACAGCATGGTCCCCATCGCGCCGTCGCAAAGAACGCTGCGCGTAGAAAACAATTCATTCAATATTTCTGGCATGATCGTTTGTCCGTGCGCTCATCCTATTCGGTACCGCGCCCGAGCGCCAGTTGATGCTGCTTGGTATACACTAACCTTTCACCCCAGATCGTTTGAGAGTGCCCTGGAACTGGAGCATTGAGCTTAATGAGTCGTAGTCGTTTTCTTCAAGTGGCCCTGGTAGTCATGGCCGCTGCCGGTAGCTTTTCGCTAATGGGATGCTTAGGTAAAAACTCCTTGTTTGCGGGCCGTCCATTTCCTCCGAGCACCGTTCTGCAGCGTGTATTGGTCGCTATTCAGAATCCCACGCCTACCTCGACCGGTGAATTACAGATCGTCGACGCTCGGTATGATATCCGCAACAGTGAGAACGGGAAGGTCCCGGCATTCTTCATCAGTGGATATAAGGGCAGTTTACCAAGCTATATCGCGAATTATCCTGAGCAGCAGATGGGCTATGTGTATGGATACGGCGACGGCACATTTGCACCGGTAAATTACTCGAAAGAAGCGGTGGCCGGGCAGAATATTACGGGACTTCCCGGACTGTCCAACAGCATTGCGATCACCGAAGATGGCGATTACGCGTTTGCCGCAAATCAGAACACCCAGTTTCTAACCGTGGTGGACCGCGTCGCGGGACAGGTGGTGCAGCTGAATCTGCCCAATGTGTACAAAGTAGCCATCAATCCCGCCGGAACAGTGGCGCTTGCATTTGTGCAGGACAGCAATTATGCCTATCGTGTAATCCACCTGCAGCAGCCGAACGGAACCGTAGCCGTGCCGCCAACCTACCCGACGGCAGCGACCTGGCCGAAGGGGGTCAGTCCGGTGGATTGCCAGCCTGTCAATCTTCCCGTCTATTGTGTTGTTCCCGTGCTGGACAAGCATGGCAATCCGATTGCGTTCGATCGTCCATTCAATACGATTTTTTCTTCCGACGGTACCACCGGCTGGCTACTCAACTGTGGTCCGGAGTGTGGCGGTGCGCAGTCGAGCGTAAGCTTCCTGAATGTCGGGCCACTGGACATTTACAACTTTCCGGGCAGCACCTTTCCAGGGCCGCCGCCTGCTGTACCGCCGCCTACCGAGCGACAACGGGTCCCTGTGCCGGGGGGCGCGACGATGGCCCTGTACGGAAACAACACCCTCTATATCTCCGGCCAGCAGCTTCAGCCCGGTGGACTGCTGGAGGGATTTATGTCCGTCATGAATCTGACCAGCAACAAGGTGACGGCTCAATATCCAATCTCTGACGGCACCCACACGAAGATGCTGTTCGGCGATGACAACACGCTCTGGATTGGCTCTCAGGGGTGCCAAAGCGGGTACAGAACTGCGCACAATCTGGTGAGTGGATGCCTTACGTTTTTCAACCTTGCCAATAACTCCGTCCTCGTGGAGCCATGGTACGGCGATTTGACAGGATTATGCGCCATTCTTGAGTGGCACAAGATGTATACGGCTTATGGCGGACAGTTGCATATCTACGCGACTACGAATGTAGGGGTTACGACGTATCAGAGCGCGCCGTATTCGGCTGGGTCGGAGTTGACGAACGCGTATGTGACGGTGCACGGCACGGCGTTCGACGTCGCCTACATGGATGCGCCTTCAAACGCCGGGGATTGAGTTCGCAGCCCCCTATTGTCGTCGCGCAGTTTTGCAGAGCCTGCGGCAGGTGAACTCGCGCTCTCCCCGGAACAGGTTACGCATCCCGCGCCGGAGTTTCCCGCATGGATTACCAGGTCGATATTCTCGCGATCGCCGCGCATCGAGATGATGTGGAGCAGACCTGCGGTGGTACCTTGCTGCACTCGGCGGCCATTGGTTTACGTACGGCGATTCTCGACCTGACACAGGGCGAGGCAGGCACCCGCGGCTCGGCAGCCGAGCGGGCTGCCGAGGCTGAGGAAGCCGCCCGGCTCCTGAACGTGGGCTGGCGCCAGGCGCTTGATCTACCCGATGGCCGGGTGGAAAATACCTGGGAGAACCGCCTGAAGATCGTGCGCGTAGTGCGTGAACTGCGTCCGCGGGTTGTGATCCTGCCATACTGGCAGGCCAGGCATCCGGATCATGCAACTGCTTCCACGCTGGGTTACGAGGCGTGCTTCGTTGCCGGTCTCAAGAAGGTAGAGACCGGCGCGCCACCACATCGTCCATTCAAGATTGTCTATGCAAGCTTATATGCCGATGTGCGGCCAAGCTTTGTTGTAGATATTTCGAATTATGTGGAGCAGCGCTTCGCCGCTCTGATGGCCTATCGCTCGCAATATGAAAATCAGGTGTCGGGCGACACATTGTTCGTGCCCCATGAAGAGATCCGCGAGAAGATGCTGGCCCTGGCACGCAATTACGGCATACTGGGCGGCGTGCGCTACGCCGAACCGTTCGTGCAAAAGGAAGTCGGTCTGGTCGAGGACCTTACGCTGATTCCGGTCCAATCCATTTGAGTCAGGACTGAACGCCGGAAACGTGTTCGCCGGGCGATTTACTCCAGTTCGGAATCTTCGTGGGAGCTAGTGGGTGCGGGTGCGTCGGGCCGCAGCCGCGCCGCCCATTTTGCTGTTCCCGAGTTTTCAAGCGTAATCCTGATAGTACCCTTCTGGCCTTCGGCAACATAAGGCCCTTTGACCTTGTGACTCGCCTCCGCGCTATCCGCGAACTCCACCTTCATGGTTCCGGCATCTTGGATTTTGAACCGGTAATGGAACTCCGCTCCTGGCGCGAGGCTGGGAATTCCGAAGCTGGCACTGGGATAATCGACCTCAATGTTGTGGAGTTCAGCGTTGCCCGCATTTACAATCGTGGCCTGCACGTAGGCCGAGCGGCAACCCGCCAAAGCGGCAAACGAGACACAAGCCGCCAGCGCGAAAATGCCGGCAAGGAACGGACGACGAGCGGATCTGCGCATATCTCCAGTGTAGATGGCGGACGGAGGTTCATCGCAGCGCGAGCGACATGAAGACCTGCGGCTACTCGTCTGTGCGCGGCGCCCCGTGCGGATTTTCGTGGCGCTTTGTTGCTTCCGCCTCCGCGCTGAGCTTGCGAAGTTGTTTCACGATTTCCGGAAGGCGGCTGTACGCAGTCACGCAGCGCAGCCAAAGCCGATTTTCCAGTCCCGGCGAGCCGCTCATCATCTTTCCGGCTGGAATGTCGTGGGAGACCGCGCTTTGGGCAGTCAACACAGCCCCATCGCCGATCGAACAATGTCCGGCCACGGCGGATTGCCCGGCAAGAATGACATTGCGCCCCAGGTGGGAGGAGCCTGCCAGTCCGACCTGCGCGCAAAGCAGCGTGTCTTCCCCGACCGTGCAGCCGTGCGCGACCTGTACCAGGTTGTCGATCTTTACGCCGCGCGCGATGCGCGTCTCACCGACGCTGGCGCGGTCAATGCACGCGTTGGCCTGGACTTCCACATCGTCTTCCAGCACAGCCGGACCGGACTGTGGGATTTTGTACCAGCGTTTGTCCTGGTCCTTCGCAAATCCAAAACCATCCGCGCCGATAACAGCGCCGTTCTGCAGGGTGACATGGTCGCCGAGCTGGCAACCCTCCCGCACAACTGCATGCGCGTGGGAGAAGAAGTGATTCCCGATCCGGACATTGGGATAAATCACTGTGTGCGGCAGCAGCACCGCGTGATCCCCAATAGTTACGCCGGCTTCA
Organism: Acidobacteriaceae bacterium; assembly: GCA_035713565.1. Classification (GTDB taxonomy): domain Bacteria; phylum Acidobacteriota; class Terriglobia; order Terriglobales; family Acidobacteriaceae; genus JAKAAZ01. Next base: position 13,633 of record DASSZI010000120.1, read on the forward strand.
ACCACCACATACGCTCCCACGTGGCAGTTTTCGCCAAATGTAGCTGTTGGATGAAGGACTGCTGTCGGATGAATCCCTGCCGGATAGCTGGGCGGCTGGTAAAAGATCTCAATAGCGCGCGCGAAGGCCAGATAAGGATTGTCGGTCCGCAGGGTAGCTGCGGAAACTGCGGGAAAGTCTTCCGTGACCAGGACGGCGGCGGCACGCGTGGTATGAGCTAAGGACGCGTATTTGGGATTGGCGACAAAGGTAATCTGTCCAGGGCCGGCTTCTTCAATTCCGGCGACACCCGTTACCTCTGTCGATTCCGTGCCGGGCTGCCCTGCAAGGCGCGCGTTCACCAGACGTGCCAGTTCACCGAGCTGCATTGGGTGATTGTATCTAAAATGCTAAGCGGGATTTCTCTGACGCATTCGGCGCATCGAAATATCCGCCGGACGATGCCGAATGTACCAAGGACATTGCTGGCGACAACCTGAAAATGCGAGATACTGATAACAGACTTGTGCATTCCGCGCAGTCCGTAAGCGGATATGGGGAGTTATGGCTGATCAACTGAAAGACCGCCGCCTGTTCGGGAACCTGGAAAGCAGCGCCCTGAACCAGCAGAAGGTTCGCGAAGTAAACTTTGGCTACGATCAGAATGAGGGCGTCATTCTGACGTCACTCGACACGGCGCTGAACTGGGTCCGCAAAAGTTCCATTTGGCCTATGACCTTTGGCCTGGCATGCTGCGCGATTGAGATGATGTCGATGGGGGCATCGCGTTTCGATGTTGCTCGTTTTGGGGCAGAGGTTTTTCGTCCCTCACCCAGGCAATCGGATCTGATGGTAATCGCCGGAAGAGTCTCGATCAAAATGGCGCCGGTAATCCGCCGGTTATACGATCAGATGCCAGAACCGAAATGGGTCATCTCGATGGGGGCATGCGCGACCTCCGGCGGAGTGTTCAATAACTATGCGCTTGTGCAGGGAGTTAACCAGATCATCCCGGTGGATGTGTATGTGCCGGGCTGTCCGCCACGTCCGGAGCAGTTGATTTACGCGCTGACTCTTTTACAGGAAAAGATATTACGGGAGCGCGGCACTGCAAGAAAGGTTCTGAACCTTGCTTGACGGGTCGAGGGACCACGCTTTTCGTAAATGGATCGCCACCTGAATGAGTCTGGGAATGTGTTGAGCACAATCCCCACATTGGTAACACCCTTCAAGATTCATTTGGTAGGTGGCAAACCGGTACCTCTTAGGATACCTTTGTACTAGAATAGTGCACGCAGGTAACCCATTGCACAATGCCTGTGTTCTAATCATGGGATACAGGCTGCTATACAGATGAGATTTGCGAGCAGATGAAATACGGATTTGAACGGCCGTCTTTCATGTTCCAGCTGCTGGGATTCGCAAGACCTTCAAAGAGATTGACACAAGTTTATTTACAAAAGTTGCGGAGGATATAAGGATGCAATATTCGAAATTACGGTCAAATGGCCGGTGGCTGGTGGCCGCATGCGTGTTGGGGCTAGGAAGTTCGGCTCTGATCGCGCAGCAGACGTCAACCGCTGCGGGAACCTCGAGTTCCACCACCTCGACCGCACCCAGTACGGCGGCTAAACCGGATACGGGCGTGAATCCATCCAAGATCGATATCTTTGCGGGATACTCGTACCTGGCACCTCATGGCTTTATCCAGAACGAAAAATACAATTCCGTGAACATTGGCGCTATTGGCAGCGGGGCCTATTACTTCAGCAAATTCGTAGGTCTGGAGGGTGAAGTCGCTTCCCATCCTGATGGGCCGGGCGACGGATTCACCACCTTCAGCGGTGGTCCTATCGTGCGCTTCCCGCTTGCTGAAATGACTCCTTTCTTCCATGCGCTGGTAGGCGCAGTCCGCATGGGAGGCCCAAATTTCAATGGCCTCTATGCCAACGGACTCCCCGGCCATTTTGTGAACCCCTATAGCTGGGGAACAGCTCTGACAGCGGGCGGCGGCATGGATTATGCTCTGCCCTTCCTGAACCATCATCTCGGCCTGCGTCTTTTCCAGGCAGATTACCAGTACATGCACACTTCGTTTGGTCCGCCGACCACCTTGCCTGCGGCGTTTCCGGGCAATATTCTTGGAGGCCGTGCCAACATCAATGCTGCGCAGCTCAGCACGGGTTTGATTTATCACATTGGCAGCATCATCCCGCCGCCGCCTGTCAGCTTTACGGCATCAGCCAGCCCAACTCAGGTATTTCCTGGCGAGCCTGTGACCGTGACCGGCAACGCTCAGAATCTGAATCCCAAGAAGACCCCGACGTACAACTGGACCTCGACCGGCGGCAAGGTGAGTGGCACATCCAATGTGGCGAACGTGGATACCACCGACCTGAACCCTGGAACTTACACCGTTACTGGTCATGTGACGGAAGGTCCCAAGCCTGGGCAGTCCGCAGATGCGAATGCGTCGTTCACGGTCAAGCAGTTTGAGCCACCGACCATGTCCTCCTGCACGGCGAACCCGGCGACGGTCGCCCCTGGCGATACTGCCACTGTGACGGCGCAAGGTGTCAGCCCGCAGAATCGACCTCTCACGTACAGCTATAGCGCGTCCTCTGGACAGATCAGCGGGTCCAACACGACCGCCACTCTGAACACGACTGGCGTTGCACCGGGAGTCGTCACGGTCACCTGCAACGTGGCTGACGATAAAGGACAAACCGCTTCCTCCACAACCAGCGTAACCATCAACGCGCCGCCGCCGCCGCCGCCGCCGAAAACTGAGACACTTTGCTCGATCAATTTCGGTCGCGACAAGCGCCGTCCAACCCGCGTGGACAACGAAGCAAAAGCATGCCTGGATGATGTTGCACTCAACCTCCAGCGTAGTGCCGATGCCAAAGCTGTCCTAGTTGGCAGCAGCCCCGCCAACGAACGTAACGCCGCCAAAATGGCTGCCGAGCGTGCGGTCAACACCAAAGCATACCTGGTCAACGAAAAGGGAATTGATCCCTCCCGCATCGATGTTCGGACCGGCAACGCAGGAACAGGTACAGTGCAGAACTACCTGGTTCCCGCGGGTGCCAACTTCGACAACGATGTGCAGGGAACAACGGCAGTTGATACCTCCGCAGTGAAAGCTTCCAAGAACGCCTATGGGCGTCCCAAGAAGGCGACCACTACCAGGCATCATCGCCGCGCAAAAAAGACAACCGCAGCGCCTTCGCAGCAGTAGAACCGTTGTGGGCGAGCTGTAAATTCGGGTCGGCCGGAAATCTCCGGTCGACCCTTTTGCTTGCCAGCTGTCCAATCAACGTTCGTGCATGCGACCAATCTACGTTACGCCAGCGGAGCAATCCGCCGGCCTTCTCAACCCTTAACCCACTCACGACTGGTATTGGATGATGCGACGCATTTCTTTTGCAAGAACCCTGGCGATCCTGGGAATAGCAAGTTTCACGATAACGATTTGTATTTCCGCTCAGACGTGGCACACGGTTGGGCCTTACGGCGGAGATGCGCGGAGCTTTGCCTATAGCCCGGTGGCCCCGGCTCACATCCTTCTGGGTACGACCAACAGTTGGATTTACCAGACGAACGACGGCATGCGTTGGAGCCGGCTGAGCAAGATTTCGCGCTCCGACCAGCTGGTGCTCGATCACATCCTGTTTGACACTTCCAACCCCAAGAGGATTGTGGTTGGGGCATGGATGCTGGACCGGCCCGACGGCGGCATCTTCATCAGCGAAGATGAAGGACACCACTGGACCCCGGTTCCCGATATGCAGGGCCAATCGGTACGCGCTCTGGCCCAGGCGCCGTCTGATCCCAAAATCTTCGTGGCCGGCACATTGAAGGGTGTATATCGCAGCGAAGATGGAGGCCTGCATTGGTCTTTGATCAGCCCTCCTGGAAGCACGGAGCTGCATGAAGTCGAATCGATCGCGATCGATCCCGCAAATCCGCAGAGTATCTATGCGGGAACCTGGCATCTTCCGTGGAAGACAGTAGACGGTGGCAAGAGCTGGCAGAATATCAAGCAGGGTCTCATCGATGACTCGGATGTATTTTCGATCATCGTCGATCCGCACGTTCCGAGCACGGTCTACGCCAGCGCCTGTTCAGGAATTTATAAAAGTATGGATGCCGGAACGCTGTTTCACAAGATTCAGGGTATTCCATCGACCGCTCGCCGCACGCGCGTGTTGAAGCAGGATCCCAATAACCCCGCCATCGTCTATGCAGGAACGACCGAGGGTTTGTATCGCACCACCGATGCCGGAACAAAGTGGTCGCTGCTCACCCCGAAAGACATCATTATCAACGATATCTACGTGGATCCGACGAATTCGCAGCACATTCTGATGGCGACAGATCGCAGCGGCGTTCTGGTCAGCGGCGACGGGGCCTTGAGCTTTCACGACTCCAACAGCGGCTTCGCACAACGTCAGTTATCTTCGTTGGCGGTAGATCCGAAGAATCCCGCCACCATGTACGTTGGCGTGCTGAATGATAAGCGCTTCGGCGGCGTGTTCATGTCCAAAGACACAGGCGCAAGCTGGGCCCAAATCAGCAACGGTCTGGATGGCGAGGATGTGTTCGACGTGGAAATTTCCTCGGCAGGGAAGGTCCTGGCAGCCACAAACCATGGCATCTATCGTTGGAACGACGGCAAATGGGAAAACATCGGCGAGCGCAGAAAAGTGGTCACGCGCAAGGTGACGCACATCCAGAAGAAGCATCGTTCTGTTTCCACGGAAACCGTCGAAGTTCCGGACGGCAGGATAGAAGGCAGCGTTCATGGCCTGGCATTTGCCAACGGCAAGTGGTATGCAGCAACTTCTGACGGTATGTATGTGAGCGGCGACGGCCCGTTTTTATGGACAGGAGGCCCGCTCGAATCCATTTCCGCCGGCGCGGCCGGAGCGTCATCCGAGCGGAAGTTGAAATCTGCAAACCACGGTAAGCCCATGACCAAATTGCAGGAAAAACGGGCTGCTGAGGCTGAGGCCAAACGGGAAGCGAGCCACGCGACCAAATCGTTCTGGAACGTGGCAGCCGGAGCAAATATCGCGATTGCCAACGGGCCGGGCGTAGTGTTCGTGTCGCAGGACCAGGGTAAAACTTGGAATGCCGCCACGCTGCCGGCCGGCTGGACCCGCGACCGCTATGTCGCCGTAGACAACGGCGGCCGCCTATGGGTTGGAGGACGGCTGGGCGTGATGCATAGCGACGATCAAGGCAAGACGTGGCAGTCCACCGGCGTGCCCATTAACAACATCAGTGGATTGCAATTCGACCCCCAGATCAATCGCATTTTCGTCAACTCCTACGACTCGGATTTCGTGTATGGTGTGGATCCGGACGGCAAGCACTGGAAGTGGTGGAATCCAGGATGGCGTCTCCACACTCTTACTTCTTCAGGCAACCGCCTGGTGGGCGCAACTCTGCTGCATGGCGTGGTGGTGCAGCCAGAGAACCAGCCTGCCGCAGGCAGTTTCTAACCAGAAGATGCAGCCGGATCGCGCCGCGCTCGTGGTGCGCCCGGCTGTACTGGCTGACGTTGCCGAGCTGGCTGAAATCGATGCAATATGTTTCGCCGCGGGCATTGCCTATCCGGCCAGTGAGCTTGCAGCACTCCTGAATTCCCATGCTGTCCTTACGATAGTTGCAGAAGCGTCCGCAAAAATTGCAGGCTTCGCCGCAATGGGATTTTTGCCCTCGCGGAAGCTTCCCGGCAACCGATGCGGCGAACTGATCACCATCGACGTGCTTCCGGAATTCCGTCGCCAGCACGTCGGGCTTCAATTGCATCGAGCGCTGGAAGAACAGCTATTCCTAAAAAATGGAGATCGACTGCAGCTTCACGTGGGAGTTGACAATTGGGGAGCTATCGAGTTTTATCGCCGGTTAGGTTACAAGCGGAGAGAGCGGGTGCCGCGATATTATCTGGACACACTGGATGCGTGGCGTATGGAGAAGCTCTTGTAGGCAGCCGGGCGAAGATCGTTCACGCTTCCGCAGGAACAGTTGGTTGGTGGAAAAGGAGAAACCGTCTTGCGATCTTTCCCGGCATGGGTTCCGATCGGCCTGTTCGCTGCTACGGGCCTGCTGTTCTCTCAATCGGCTGCCACGACGGCTCCTCAGGTTTCGGCTCACCCACGTGTCCCCGCCCAGGCCCCACCCACGCGCAATCCCCATAAGCCGGGCTATGTTAGCGCGAGGGAGTTGCCGGACGGCGTAAACGCTCCGCCGGATTCCGACGGAAACTTTATTTTGGGACCGACTCACCGTCCCGCGCCGGAAATGGCCCCCCAAAAAGATGTGCCGCAGGGGACCGTCTTCGAGTTCACGATGAAGTCGACCGACAGCAAATTCTATCCAGGTATTGCGCGCGAGCCCGGCACATTCGGGACGGCAGATCCTTCCAATCCTGCCAGACTTGTCGTTACCACGAGCCATCCGGCCCCCTACACAAGGCGCGTGGCGGTTTACGTCCCCAAGCAGTATGTTCCCGGCACGGCAGCGCCCTTTATTGTTGGCGCGGACGGGCCGGACGAGGCTTTGTTCACAGCATTGAACAATCTAATCGCGGAACACCGGGTGCCTGTGATGATTGCCATCTCCATTGCAAACGGCGGCGGCGACGCTCAAGGCAGCGAGCGCGGTCTGGAGTACGACACAACGTCCGGAAGGTATGCGGAATTTGTTGAACAGGAAGTGCTGCCGGTCGTAGAGGCACGATACAAGGTCAAGCTGACCAGCGATCCCGACGGACGGGCCACCATGGGCGGCAGCTCGGGAGGCTCGGCGGCCTTCGCCATGGCCTGGTACCATCCTGAACTCTATCATCGGGTACTGACCTATTCCGGCACCTACGTGAATCAGCAATGGCCTTACAACCCGCAAAACCCGCACGGTGCATGGGAGTTCCAGGAGCACCTGGTCCCCAACAGCCCCACCAAACCGCTACGCATATGGATGGAAGTCGGTGACCGGGACCTTCTCAATCCGAATGTCTTGCGCGACCACATGCATGACTGGGTGGTCGCCAACGAAAACATGGCACGTGTGCTGGCCGCTCGCCATTACCATTATCAGTTTGTGTTCGCCCGCAACGCGGGTCACGTGGACCGTTCCGTGAAGATGCAGACCTTGCCGGAGGCTTTGGAGTACCTCTGGCAGGGATATGGGGTTCGAGGCACAAAGTAGTGACGGCTACTGCATCCGGTCCCGACGCCTTACTGGGTTTTCGGCATGGCCGCGAGGAGTGCCTGTCCCTTTTGCTCCGTATATGGGCCGTCGCTCTTCCAGTAAACACGGCCGGACTGATCCACAAGTATGACGATTACCTTCTTATCGTTGCGCACGTGCAGCGAGCGAAGGAATTTATGTTTGTTCACGTATGCCGGCAGGATCCGGCTGCGCAGATCTTTATCCGTCGTGTTGCTGCGCAGCGCTGCGTTGAACCACCAGCGGTAAAAAAGATTTTCTCGCGACATCGTGGGCAGTTCGTAGTAACGGAATGCAGGATGCGTAGCCTCAAGCTGGCGTGCGGCAGGCAGCCAGCTATCCACCGTATGCTGCTGCTCCCGGGCAAAGGAGATTACGATCAGATTCAGCTGACCACCAAAGTTCTGCGGAAGAGTGAAGTGGGTATCGTTCAGGTTGGCAGCCTGCATGGCAGGGAACAGACCGAGATCTGGAGCAGGGGCGAGCTTCGCATCCTGCTGAGCAGATGTGGAGGTCAGAAAAATCGACAAGAGACAAATGCAGAGTCGCAGAGGCATAGTAGTCAAGGTTGCGAACTGAAATCCGGTGCGAGCTGAAGGCGGCGTTCTCCCAGCCTAACAGCTATGATGAGAGTGAGGGGCTTGCATGGAAAGTATGCCGAAATCCCGACACTCATTTCAAACTGACGATCAGCGGCTTGTGCCCATCGCAGAAAAGGTATTTGCAGGCCAGCGCCTTGGCTTTCAGGATGGCGTTGCGCTTTACCGGTCGCCGGACATTCTCGCCGTGGGCTGGATGGCCAACTGGGTGCGCGAGAAGATGCATGGCGATGTCGCTTATTTCAATGTGAATCGTCATATCAACCCGACGAATGTGTGCGTGGCGGCTTGCCGCCTCTGTGCGTTCGGGCGCAAGAAAGATGCTCCAGGCGCGTATACGATGGCTTTGGAAGAGGCCTGGGCGCGCGCAGCCGAGGGCTACTCAGAAGCAGTGACCGAATTCCACCTGGTTGGCGGCCTGCATCCCGACTTGCAGTTGGAGTACTTTCTGGATCTGATTCGAGGCTTGAAGGAGCGGTTTCCGAAAGTTCATGTGAAGGCTTTCACGATGGTAGAAATTGCCTTCCTCGCCAGGCGCTCCAAGCTTACCATCCGCGAAACGATCGAGAATTTGAAGGCCGCAGGTGTTGATTCCATGCCGGGCGGCGGCGCGGAAATTTTCGCGGATCGCGTGCGGCATATTATCTGCGATCACAAGATCGACGGCGGAGAATGGCTGGAGACCGCACGCACGGCGCACCAGTTGGGTATGCGCTCGAACGCGACGATGCTTTATGGTCACGTGGAGAACGACGAAGATCGCGTAGACCACCTGATCCGTCTGAGGGAATTGCAGGACGAGACCGGCGGTTTCCAGACTTTCATTCCGCTGGCCTTCCATCCGGACAACACCGCGCTTGACCATCTGCCGAAGACTAGCGGCCTTACGGACATTCGTCAGATCGCGGTAGGTCGCCTGATGCTAGACAATTTCGCGCATATCAAGGCCTACTGGCAGATGATGTCGGCGAAGATCGCGCAAATTGCGCTGCGATTCGGTGCGGATGATATTGACGGTACCGTGATTGAGGAAAAAATTTATCACGATGCCGGGGCGGAGACTCCGCAGGGAATGCGCCGGTCTGACTTGGTGCGCCTGATTACGGAAGCAGGCCGTGTTCCCGTGGAGCGAGACACGCTATATCGCGCAGTGGAACGCAGCGGCGATACTTTCACGGTCGCGGTCTGAGCGGGACCCGCCGCACTCAATTCAAGGTTCAAAACCATACCGGCCCGTATAGCTGGTGCGGTGTATCCTTGCCTTTCACCATTTCAAGAGAGGTACGATACGCATGTCCCATTTTCAACGCCGATGCCAGGATGTGGTCGCAGGGATTTTACTCTTGGTTGTCGGATTCGCGACTAACAAGGTGCAGGCCCAGCAGGCCGACCCGATTCACGGTGGTTCAGGAATCACCTTGCCGGCTCCGCCTCCCACCCCAATCATTCCCATTGTTGATCAGTACCGTACCAGGTCTGTCGCGGCGTGCAGCCAACCACCCTGTCCGGAAGAGCAGTCGGTCTCGCAAAAGATTACCGTGGTCGACAACTATCGCTGGCTGGAGAGTGACCATGATCCACTGGTACGTCAATGGATCGCGGCGCAGACCGCGTACACGCAGCTTTATTTATCTAAGCTGAAGATTCGGCCTCAGATCGCCCAGGCCCTGACCTCATTGATGAAGGTCGATACAGAAACGATCCCGCTGGTTGAAAAGGGCGTTTACTTCTTCAAAAAGAAAAGTGCGGATCAGAACCAGGGCTCGATTTACATGCGCCGCGGACTACATGGCACAGACGAGTTACTAGTAGACGCCAGCAAGCTCAGCGCAGATCAGAACACCTCCGCGACGATATGGGACGCTGCCAAGGATGCGAAGCTGCTGGTCTACGGAGTGCGCGAGGGTGGCGCGGATGAGCAGACCATCCACGTGCGTAACACGAAGACGCAGCAGGACCTGGCCGATGTGCTGCCCCACGCCCGGTATTTTGGCGTGAGTCTTGCACCAAAAAGCAAAGGCCTTTACTACGCCAGCTACACGCGGGCCGGAACCCACGTGTATTCCCACGTGTTTGGCACTCCCGCTTCGACGGACAAAATGATCTTCGGCGATAGCTACCAAGGCCGCAAACTTGGCCCGCTCGATCTGACGAGCGTGTCGGTATCAGAAGATGAACGCTATCTTGTGCTGAGGATTTCCCACGGTGTTCCGGCAGAGCAGGAAGACATCCTGGTGAAAGATTTGCGTCACCCGGAAAGTGACTGGCGACAGGTGATCTACGGCATCCGGTCGCGCTTCCGCGCCCATGTGGTTGGAGATGCGGTGTATGCCAAGACCGATTACAAAGCGCCGAACGGACGGATTATCAAGGTTGAGATCGCCAACCCGCAGGAGTCCGCTTGGAAGACCATCGTGCCTGAAGGTACGAACGTGATCGACGATTTTACCGTGGCCGGCAAGCGCCTCTTTGTGACGAAACTTTCCGACGTAAAAACCCAGACTACGTTCTATGACCTGGATGGCAAACAGGAGGGGCAACTCGGCTATCCGGGAATTGGAACTGGATCGCCCGTATTCGGTCGCATGGGTGAAAAAACAGGCTTCTACGGTTTTGAATCGCTGAACCAGCCGCCGACAATCTACAGCTACGACATTTCCAACAGGAAATCCGCTGTTTTTTTCGCGGAAAAGGTCCCCTTTGTCAGCGATCAGTATGAAGTGCGTCAGGTCTTCTTCCATTCCAAGGACGGAACACGCGTTCCGATCTTTATCGTTGGGCGCAAGGGATTGCCGCGCGATGGCAGCGTCCCCACCCTGATGACCGCTTATGGCGGCTTCAACCTGAGCATGACTCCCAAGTGGAACCCGGAGTATGCATGGTGGCTGGAGCAGGGCGGGTATTTCGCTCTCCCCAATCTGCGCGGAGGCAGCGAGTATGGCGAAAAATGGCACGAGGCCGGAATGTTCGAGCACAAGCAGAATGTGTTCAACGACTTCTACGGAGCTGCCGAGTATCTGATCGCGCATCGATACACGACCGCAAAGCTTCTGGCCGTTCGCGGACGCTCCAACGGGGGCCTTTTGATGGGCGCGGCTATGACCCAGCGCCCGGACCTTTTTGGAGCGATCTGGTGCGGCTTCCCGTTGCTGGACATGCTGCGCTATCAAAACTTTCTGGTGGGCCGCTTCTGGACGACGGAATACGGCTCATCGGAAGACCCGTCCCAACTCGGTTACCTGCTGAAATACTCGCCCTACCAGAACGTGAAAGCCGGAACCAAGTATCCGGCCATCATGTTTTTCAGCGGTGACAGCGATACGCGAGTCGCTCCGCTGCACGCGCGCAAGATGACCGCTGCGCTGCAGGCCGCCAGCGGAAGCGATCGCCCCATCTTGTTGCACTACGAATTAAATGCCGGGCACAGCTCCGGAGTCTCCGTCCATCAGCTTGTCGAGGACGATGCGGACGAGTTGGCGTTCTTATGGAACGAAACGGCGGGGACGAAAT
>DASSZI010000121.1:0-9907 GCA_035713565.1 Acidobacteriaceae bacterium
CGAGCCTCTGGCTCTCCCGTTCGTCAATTCTGAAAGCGGCCGACCAAAACTCAAATGAAAAACTTCCGCGATGCTCTTTCCTTCTACTTGAGCATGCCCAAGTCTTAGAAGACGCAGAAATGCCCGGTTGACCCGGACGACAATACCATCCGCGTCAACAAGTGCGAGCCCGTCGCTGAGCGCGTCGAAGGTCATCTTCCATTGCAGCGCGGACAGGTGCGACAGAGCCTCAGCCTTTCTCAGCCGCAATAAGGCCTGGACCTGTGCGAGTAATACGGTAGGCTCAACTGGCTGGATAAGGTAAGAGTCAGCACCGCCCTCGAGCGCCTGCACCTTGCTTTCATCGGATACGAACGAGGCTGAGATCTGCAGCAGAGGGATGCTGGCACTCAGCGCGTTGGCCTTAATCCTGCGGCACACATCGTATCCGAGCATGTCCGGCAGGTTTACATCGGCGATGATGAGGTCAGGCGAGGAGGCAGCTTTGAGAAGTCCCTCCTCGCCTGTAGCGGCTTCTTCGACTATGTATCCGGCGCGGTTGAGAATACGGCGAAAAATATAGCGGGTCGTCTCCTGATCATCAATGACCAGGATGCGCGGCTTCCTCGGATTCGGCTCAGGCGTTTGCGCCATGCTCCGCTTCCGCTCGAGTGTGCGCTCCGATGGTATGAATGATCTCTCTCAGACGTATCGCAGCGTCAGGCAGCGTGAGTGCCTGCTTGGAGAAAATGACTACAGAATGTTCGCGGCACAGCCGCAGTTCAGATTCCTCAAGGGTCTTGGTTGAGTGCAGCACGATGGGAATACTTGCAGTGCGATGGGATTCTTTCAGATCCTTGAGAATCTCTAATCCGTTCATGTCGGGCAAATAGAAATCAAGGAAAATAATGCTTGGTTGCAACTCCTGCGCCATCTTTACGCCTTCACGGCCCTCGCGCGCTTCGAATACCTCGAATTGATAATCCGGCAGGATTCCACGAAGAAGGTACCGGGAGACCTCATTGTCATCAATCATCAGCACTCTGGGCCGGACTGACTCTGAACTAAGTCGGATGATTTCCGCAATCATGCGATCCGGAGAGAATGGTTTGGTAAGGAAGGAGTCCGCGCCTAGACCATAGACCTTGTGCTCGTCATCCACCACGCTCATCACTAGCACCGGGATGTTGTGATAGGCAGGATCCGCCTTCAGCTCTCGAAGGAAGTCCCAGGAAATTTCCGAGCGGAGCAGGATATCCAGGATCAAAACCACCGGAGCGCTCTTGCCGAGCACACGCTTTGCTTCCTCAATGGAGGAGACGCAGTGCGATTCGAATCCGGCGTTACCAAGATAACGGGAATAGATAAAAGCCGTCTCCGGATTGTCCTCAACAATGAGAATCCATTTCTTGCCCGGATCAAACGCGGGGAGGGGCAGTTTTTCCCGAAGAGTCGCGCCGGGGTACACCCTCGGGATCTTCAGCCTGAATGTGGAACCTTGTCCGATCGTGCTACTTACGTCGACGCTTCCGCCCATCAGCTCGGCAAGCTTTCGGGACAATGGAAGGCCCAGGCCAGTGCCTTTCACTCTCCTCTGCATTGCGCTGTCGACTTGCGCGAACTCTTCGAAAATGATCCTCTGATCGAACTCGGAAATGCCGATTCCGGTATCACTAACGAAGAATTCGACGTCGTTTCCGTTAACTGCGGCGTATACCCTTACCTCGCCGGCCGGCGTGAACTTGATCGCATTGGAGATGAAATTCCTGAGCACTTGCGAAACCTTCTGTTCATCTGTCGACAGGGGCGGCAGTTCGTCAGCCGACTCAAAGACCAGGTTCAGCGAATTGTCTGCCAGGAGCGGCTTGAGCATCCCGCGAAGAGCGCCAAAGAGATCGGAAATCTGGAAGTTCTTGGAATTGATCTCCAGGCGTCCCGCTTCCACCTTGGCCAGATCGAGCAGGTCATTGACCATCTCAGCCAGTTCCCTGGCGGATTGCTGGATAAAACGTATCTGCCGATCCTGCTCCGGGCTGAGTTCTCCGTCCATACGTTCCAGCAACATACGAGAAAGAGCGAGCATGGAATTCAATGGTGTGCGGAATTCGTGCGACATGTTGGAGAGGAAGCTGGACTTCAATTCCGAGGCGCGGCGCAGGTAATCTGCCCGCTCGTCCAACTCGGCGTAAAGAGCTACTACACCCCGATTGGTATCTTCGAGCTCGGCATTGATACGCGCTAGTTCCTCTTTTCTTTCGCGTAGATCGTTCAGCATCTTCAACAGCTCGCGATTCTGAGTCTGCAGTTCATCGATTGCCGTAACGGGGCTCTTGCGGGCAATTTCCGATGCAATTCGCTGGAGCGTGCCGCTATCGAGAGAGGTGTGCTGAGGCAGGAGCTTGCCAAACTGGACCGAAGTACCGGTTGGGCCGGAGTCGATGGAGAAAGCGTCCATTAACCGGCGAGTGCCCAAAATACCCATGCCCATTCCGGTGGAAGAGTGGTAGGACCCGGCCAAAATGTCCTGAAGGTGAATAATTCCCCCGCCCCGGTCTACAACAGTGACCAGCATCATACGGGTCTCGGGATTTACATCGAAGCGCACCTCTCCACCGCGAGCATAGCGAAAGGCATTGCGTGCAATCTCGGACACAGCAGTTGCGATGCGGATCTGATCATGGTGATCGAACTTCAGCGCTTCCGCAATGGAACGCGCCTGCTGGCGCGCGCTCACCACATCCCGCTCGTTCACGAGCTTCATTTGTAAGATGGGAGGGATGGTCACAGACCCTCTCCGTTCAGAGAGGCAACCAGTACGGTCGCGTCATCGCGCTGCCGGCTGAAATCGCGGTAGAGAAGCCCGGCGATCAGGCCCGGAGGACGGCTCATGATTCCGGGATACCCGCTAAGATTGCACTTTGAGTTAAGGCCGTCGGAGTACATGAGTAGCACCATTCCGGGCTCAAACGGATAAGTATACTCGTGCACCCTGGGCAGCATGGCTCCCAGCGTACCATTTCGTGAGACCATGTTGCGGGTCACAGTACCGTTCCCGAGGGCTGCGCTCACATTGCCCACGCCGGCATACGTCACCAGAGAGCGCGAATGGTCGATTACGGCAATGGACATGGCCGCTCCCCGAGTCGCCTTCAGCGCATTGTGAGCTGCGTTCATGATTTCCGTCAGATTCTCCTGTACGCGACCCTGCACGGACTTCACAGCTGCGCGTGCGGCCTCCGAGGCGCTAGGACCGTGTCCCAGGCCATCCGCGACCATATAAAAGGAACGGTGCGACCCCGGTATCGCGAGGTAGGAATCTCCGCATTCGACCTCACTGTGGATCGGAATGCTGATCACACCGGCGGGTATATTTCCAGACGACGCTGCAAGCCTAAAGCGGCAGAATACAACAGTTCCGCGTCCGGGCGAGGAATAAAGCGAGAGTGTATCGGAAAGGCGCTTGATCGCCCCTAAACCCTGACCTGCGGTTCCGCCGGTTGAGACGCCGTCCTCAAATGCCATGCCAACGTCGCGGATACCCGGACCGCTATCGACCGCAAAGATATCGAGACATGTTCCGCCCGCCTCCACAGGACAGATCAGAATCTGCCCCGTGCTTGCGTGCATCAGGACGTTATTACCCAGCTCCGTAACGACAATGCTCAAGTCGCTGCGTTTCTGCTCGTTAAATCCCATGGAAAGGGCGACGGCATTGGCAGCGCGGCGGGCTTCGCCTACCGAGCTTCGGTCAGTAATCGAGACAGACTTTTGCAGACGCGGCAATCGGGATCATTTCCAGCGAGTAATGGTGACGGTTGTGCCGCGGCCAGCTTCGCTTTTGATATCAAATTGATTAACTAGCCGCTTGCTGCCGCTGAGGCCCAGACCCATTCCGTTGGCAGTGGTAAATCCGTCGCGCATTGCGAGCTCAATGTTTTGGATGCCGGGGCCGTGGTCTTCAAACGTAAGCTGGATACCTTTTCGCAATCCATTTTCGACAACGGTGGCCTTCATAACGCCGCCCCCGCCATGCTGGAGGGTATTGCGCGCGAGTTCGCTGGTCGCCGTCACGAGCTTAGTCTGATCGACGATATTAAACTTAAGCTCAGAAGCCCAGACCCGCACGACCTGTCTTACGCGGACTACATCGCTCGCAGTCGCGATGGAGAACGTTTCACTCTTCAAGGCCACTGGCCTCTTCGAGTTCAGAATCTCGCTCGATATACGCTTTGAGGAGTTCCATTCCCCGCTCAACATTTAAGGCTGTCTTGATGCCCGGCAAAGACATCCCCAATTCAACCAGGGTGATAGCCACAGCGGGTTGCATTCCGGTCAGAACCGTCTGAGCGTCCAGCACCCTTGACATGGCTGCAATGTTGGCGAGCATACGCCCGATGAAGGAGTCTACGATCTCCAAGGAGGAAATATCGATCAGGACTCCCTTGGAAGCATGTCTGGCGATCTGGTCCGTCAAGTCCTCCTGAAGCGAGAGTGCGAGCTCATCGTGCATGTCAACCTGTATGGTGACCAGGAGGCATTCGCCCAATTTCAGTATCGGTATTCTGTCCATAGATCAGAATTCCTTCCGGACGGCCAAATCGTGCGAAACGGGTGCGTGTTTTACGTTGACTACGGTTTTACCAAGTCGCGACAGCGCAAGAGCGAAGGCATCGGACAGTTTGGCCTTGGTCTGAACGTCCGCGAGATCTACCCCCAAATGGACGATGGTCTGGGCGATGGCAGGGCGTATTCCGCTGAGATAGCAGTCTGCTCCCATTAGGCGCGCTGCCGTTATGGTTTTGATAAGGTGCTGCGCAACCAGCGTATCCACTGTGGGAACGCCCGTAATGTCGATGATTGCAATCTGGCTGTTTGTCGCGACGATCGTGGAGAGAAGTAATTCCATGACGACCTGAGTCCGTGCACTATCAAGAGTTCCGATCAGCGGCAGGGCGAGCACACCATCCCACAGTTTGACCACCGGTGTCGACAACTCCAGCAACTCCTCTTGTTGTCTCGCAATCGTCTGTTCGCGAAATTTGATAGCGCTATCGACTGTAAGCAGCGCAAGGTTATCGAGTAGGTTTCCTACCATCCAGATCTCCTCGACGAGCTCCTGCGGGTTCGATTTCGGGGCATCGCGCAGCGCCTTAAAGATTGGCTGTTTCAGCGAAAGGACGAACATCGCAGTCTCTGACGCCGTAAATCCACTTTCCATACGGGTTTTTCCAATTTCCATGAAGAACTCTCGTAGGGAAGCAAAGCTCTCCGAGTGCACGTCGGAGCTGTTCTGGGACGAGTTTGCGAAAAGGCGCAGCAGTTCGGCAGCCTGCTGCTTCAGCTCCGCATCATCGATCAGATCGCTGCGCCGCGTGCTGGCTGACATCTCGCTAAGCCAACCGGAAAGGATCGCTTTTTCATTGTTCCTGATAATTTGCTGGAATGCGCTCATATGATTTTCACCGTAACGTATGTGTGGCAAGGCGTGACAGTGATCATATAGGAAGACATAGACGAACGGTGCCAGTCCAAAGAATGCCCTGAAAATTCTTCGATTTGCAGGCCGAGTTCCAAGTTGCCACGCGATTTGCCGGAAAGCACGCGGCCAATCGGACATAAGCTCCCAGATCTGAAACCCGGGCTTCCGTGCCACGACCAACTTGATGGATTGTCGGTGCCGGGACCCCATCCGCGTAGGGTTGCGCTGGGGATGCCATTTGGAGAGACCCAGTTCAAAAGCGTTGATCCTGAACAAGGTCTCTCCCAATTGCCGTGCCCGGCTGATGCTTTCTGCTAGGACCGCCTGCGTCCGCACGGTGTCCGCGCCGCGTCGCCGGGTGGCCTCCACTGGAATGCCCACAGGAGCTTTTATTCACCTCGCACTTAGACTTTGAATGGGTGCTCAATGGAATCATTGCTCCGCTGGCAGGGTTTCGTGGTCCAGGTGACCTCCCGGCCCCTGGTGGGGGCATCATCGGCAATCCCAAGCTATGGTTTGCAGCGAATCTACGCAGTTCCTCCCCTTCTATGGAACGGACATGGAAACCTGTCGCCCCAGACAACGAAGCGGCGTTGGCGTAATACTATCTCGGAGGTTGAGGAGATTCGACCGCCTGGGGAACCGGATACACTGGAGTACGTTCAGCAGGGGACACAGGTGCAGTTGCTACGACACGTGTTCTTCCGGCAATCGGAAGACGCCATTAAGACAATGCGCGTTGTGGAGATTAGCCTATCAGTCCAGTCTCCGTGGTGGTGGAGCCAATTCGAACGGCAGAGCCTGAATTAGGGGAAATTTTCGAGCATGAACAATAGAGAGCAGCCTTACAGATTGGACGGCAAAGTGGCACTTGTCACAGGGGGCGCCAGCGGCATCGGTGCAGCAACTTGTCAAGCACTCGCGCAGGCCGGCGCGCACGTCTTGATGGCAGATCTGAATCTGGAGAGCGCTAAGGAACTGGCTTCCACGCTGCCATCTGCACAGGCAGTCCACATGGATGTGACCGCAGCAGACTCGATCCAATCGGTGATTTCTGGGTTATCACAACTGAATATTCTCGTAAATAACGCCGGAATCGGGTGCGTCGGCGACATCATGAAAACCGGCGAGGCTGATTTCGATCGCATCATGAATGTCAATGTGCGCTCGGTCTATCTGGTCACAAAAGCAGCTCTGCCTCTTCTACTGGCAAGCCATGGATGTATTGTGAACATTGGTTCCGTGGCGGGCTATGTCGGAGTTAAACAGCGGTTTGCTTACTGCACAAGTAAAGGCGCCATCCTTGCGATGACCCGGCAGTTGGCCGTCGATTATCCGAAGGAGCTTCGCGTAAACTGCATTGCTCCTGGAACCGTGGACACTCCTTTCGTGGAAGGTTACTTAGAGAAATACCATGCACACGAAAAGGAGAAGATTCGTGCTGAATTAGTTTCCAGACAACCTATCGGCAGACTGGGAAAGCCAGAGGATGTAGCACAACTTGTCCGGTATCTATGTTCTTCAGAAGCGGACTTTATCAATGGCGCCGTCTTGCCAATCGACGGTGGCTGGACTGCCGCATAAAAAAGCGTTTTCTAAACAGTGGAACAGAACTCCTGAACGGTTTACAAAAATGATGATTCAGGTCTCGTAAGGTAAGAGGCTATTTCAAATTGGATGTATTTCTATGTTTACTTCCCTGCCCACGAAATCGGTGGCAACCAAGACGATAGATGATGCTTCGGAGATTGTTCCGCGAGGTATGCTGCTACCCTTCTTTCTGGTGACGGGGCTGTTTTTCCTTTGGGGTGTTCCGAACAATCTGAACGACGTGCTGATTCGTCAATTCATGAAGTCGTTTGCACTTTCCAGATTCCAGGCAGGACTGGTGCAATCGGCGTTCTATCTTGGCTATTTTTGCTTCGCATTGCCTGCTGGTCTGCTCATGCAAAGGTTTAGTTACAAGACCGGCTTTGTAACAGGCCTGCTTCTTTTTGGTGCAGGATCAGTTCTTTTCTGGCCCGCAGCGATTGTGGGTAACTATTCCTTCTTCTTGTTTGCGCTATTCGTTCTTGCCAGCGGCTTGTCTTTTCTAGAAACCGCTGCAAACCCTTTTATTGCCAACCTCGGTCCGCCGGATACAGCAGAGAGACGACTAACCTTTGCCCAGGCTTTCAATCCTCTGGGCGCGGTTGCTGGCGTACTGATTGGAACCGTGTTTATCTTCTCCGGCATTGAATTGGATCCGAGCCAAATTGTTAAGTTACAGGCGCTGCATCAATACCACGCGTATCTCCGCATGGAGATATTACGGACGATGAAACCGTATGTCGTTCTGGGCTTGATTGCATGGCTTTGGGCATTCGTCCTTGCTCGCACCCGGCTGCCCGACTTACCGGCGGACCGGAACGTATCGAATCCGACCAGAAGCGGCTCATGGGAGCTTCTCCGGTATCCGCACTTTCTCTTCGCCGTTGTGGCGCAGTTCCTCTACGTCGGCTCCCAGGTTGGAACGTGGAGCTATTTCATCCAGTACATTTTGCAATATACCCATCAACCGGAAAAGACTGCAGGATACCTCTTGACCGGAACGCTGGCTGCCTTCGGTGCCGGACGTTTCTTTTCCGCATATCTCATGCGATTCGTTGAGCCCTACCGTTTGATGGGAGCCTACAGCCTGTGCAATGTTTGTCTCGTCGGCGTCGCAATCTACTTCCCTGGCTGGCTGGGTTTGTGGGCTATCTTCATCACTAGCTTCTTTATGTCCGTTATGTATCCAACAATTTTCGCCCTGGGTATCAGGCAGCTTGGCGATCATTCCAAGATTGCCGCATCTATTATGGTGATGTCGATTGTTGGAGGTGCGCTCCTCACTCCCTTGATGGGCATGATTTCTCAGATCGAAAAAAGTATCGCGATGGCCTACGTGATTCCGATGGCCGGTTACCTATTCATCGGGTGGTACAGCATCTGGGGCTCGCATGTTCGACCGTTAAGTGGCCCCTCAAAGGTATCCTCGGCAACAAGATAGCTTTCCTTGCCGGATTCCGGAGCGCTTGGATGCGCAATATCGCAGCGATCAAGCTCGATTCCCGGGTTTTCTACTGATCTGGTGCCGCACTTGTATCACGCGCGGCCTGGCGAAACTGGCGCATACTCCCATCACGCGATAGTCTCAAATATCAGCTTTCGCCATCGCTTGATATCCTGAATGCAGCGCCTCATGATCTTCATCCTCGATAATTACGATTCGTTTACGTACAACCTGGTGCAAATCCTTGGCGAGCTTGGCGCGCGGGTCGAAGTGCGCCGCAATGATCAGGTCACGTTGAAAGAAGTCGAAGCGCTCGCGCCGGAGCGCATTCTGCTTTCGCCCGGGCCCTGCACACCGCAGCAAGCGGGCATCAGCATTCCGCTGGTCAAACATTTTGCGGGCAAGGTGCCGATTCTCGGCGTTTGCCTGGGCCATCAGGCGATAGGCGCTGCGTTCGGCGGCCGGGTGGTCCGGGCACCCAAGTTGATGCATGGCAAAACCAGTGCCGTACAGCACGACATGAGCACGATCTATCGTGGTATTGCGAATCCTATGAGATGCACACGCTACCACTCCCTGATTGTTTCGGAAGATGGGCTGCCGGATGAACTGCAAATCTCAGCGCGATCTGAGGGTCTGATCATGGGACTGCGCCATCGCCAGTTTCCCGTCGAAGGCGTCCAGTTCCACCCGGAAAGCGTGCTGACGACTGACGGCCGGCAACTGCTTGCTAATTTTCTCAAGCTGGAGTAACCCATGCCGTCTTTCCGTGATGCTGGCAAAATACCGCTTCTGCTAAGCGCTCTGACGCTCGGCGGAACCGTACGTGCGCAGACTCCGGCTTCCAATGTACCGCCGCCAGCCGCACAGCTGGCTTCTCCGCGGCAGTCACAGGTTCCTTCCACCAGCCAATCCATCGGACATCTCGATGCATCGGCGGCGGTTGAAAAGATTCAGGTCTCCGGAGCAGTGACGCTCAATGGCAATAGCACCTTGCTGGGAAACGGCAGCACCGTCACGGCAGGACAGAGTACCCTGCCGATCCATCTGACCCGAGGTGGGCAGCTGGACCTCTGCTCCACCACGAGCGTACATCTGTCGCAGCAGAACACAGCGTCTGACCCAAACAGCCCGCTGATGCTGGCGCTTGACCATGGCGCGATCGAAGCACATTACAAGCTGGGAAAGAACTCTGACGTCGTGCTGACGCCCGACTTGCGCATCCTCCTTTCCGGGCCAGGCAAGGCGAACGTCAGCATTCGCGTGAACGCGCAAGGCGATACCTGCGTAGACAATCACGGTGACGATGCGCCGTATCTGACCGTAAGCGAACAGATCGGCGCGGGCGTCTATCGCGTGCAGCCGAACCAGCGGGTTATGTTTGAGCACGGCAGCGTCCGGGATGTCGTAGATCA
>DASSZI010000122.1:0-10769 GCA_035713565.1 Acidobacteriaceae bacterium
TTTTGTCTCCCAGTGCGGCGACGTATAGATTTCCCTGCAGATCCATGGCTAATGCGGGGATTTCCCGCTTGGGAGACTCGAAGAGCACAAATCCTTTGCCGTCAGGACCGATACGATAAACCAGCCCGCGCCCATCCGTGCCGGCGTAAAGCGTGTCGTCTTTACCAAACAGCAGGGCACGGATGTGTTGTTCGCTGCTGAGAAAAAAGCGCTCCGGAATAGCATCGAGCTTCTTCAGATCCACGCGATAGATTGCCGCCGGACCTCCTGTCGCGATGTAGAGTCTGCCCGCGGCGTCGAACGCCAGGTCCCAGATGTACGTGGGCTGAGGATTGACCCGCTCAGGATCAAAGACCACAGGAGTTGCGGAATTCGCGGCATGGGATCCATTCTGCTTGTAGACCCTGGGCGGAGCGTTGTCGAGCTTAACCTCGGGTCCGTTCGGGTCCAACCGATACACTTTCCCGTTCGGAAGGGTAGCCGCATAAAGCATCCCGTCCGGCCCGATGCGGACCGCCTGCACGGAGACGTCCTTGGTCTCCAAGAGTTTGGTGGACTTGCCGTCCGGCGCAACCTTCAACACCGTGGCTGGCGAGCCGGTTCCTACATACGCATACCCATGCTTGTCGACCGCCACGGACCACACGTAGCCGGAAGGAGTGGTGAAAACCTTCGTCGGCCGCGAAGAGGTTTCCAGCTTTCCATCGCTAAGGACGGCAACACCTTGCGGCCTTCCTTTTTCAAAGCTTTCAAAGCTGGATTGCTGCCAGAGTTTAGTGCCCTGCGCGAAAGCAAGAATCGATGAGGAGAAAAGCACAAAGCCAACAGAAAGTTTCCGCATATCTCTTTCGAGTGTACCGAATAGCAGGTTGCGCGGATGCTTGGAACGTTCGAAGAAGTGACCGCAGGATGCGACCTTCCATGCGGTAAGTCAAGCCCGCTAAAGCGCGCCCTCTTCCACCAGAAGACCCTCTTCCGTTTCCGAGGCTTTGGCTACATTCCTCAGGGACACATGTTCTGCACGGGCAAAAAACAGCCCGGTCGGGATGACCGTCAGAAAAGTCACGACGTAAAGCGTGAGCGCACAGGCAGTGGCCGCTTCCGGCCCAATCCCAAGAATGCTCGTCAATGCATAAATGATCGCAACCTGAGAACCCCCTCCGATGGCGGGTAGCTGCGCGAACGAGCCGAACATGCTGGCTGCCATCAAAACGATGGTCTGCGCTCCGGGAATTGCCGCGAGTTCCGGCAGTCGAAAGGAGTGCACGATCGTGATATAGGCGAGGGCAATCAGCCCCCAGGTGAGGAACGAGTACAAGAGGGCTAGCAGCAACTCATTGATCCCGCCGATCGCGCCCAGGCCATGGCTAAAGGCCAGAACCTTCTCCTCAACTGCGTGCCCGATTTTTTTTGAGATCAGGCCAAAGCCTCGCCGAGCCAGATCCGCAATCGAAGGTCCAGCCATGCGAATGGCAAGCGCCACAAGCGCAAGCACCAGTGCCGCAGCGATGCCAATGTATCCTGCACGTCGAAAATCCTCGTGGTGCGGCAGGCTGCGGACGGACGTGCTGACTGAAAGTGTGACAGCAATAATTCCGGCAGCCGCCAGCAGATCGCAAACGCGCTCCACCGCATACACACCCAGCTGGGATGTAAAAGTGACCTGCTGACGCCGCGCCACAAGATATGGCCGGACGAATTCCCCCAGGCGGCCCAGAATTGCCACCGACGTGAAGCCAATGAACTGTGCCGGAATCATCTGAGCGGGCGATGCGGGTTTAGTGGACCGAAGGAAGACGCTCCAGCGGAAGGCACGGGTGATATACGCTCCGTAGATCATCGCAGTCGCTAGGACCAACTTAGGCCACTGAATAGACCCGAAGGCTTCCGCGAGAGCCGACCACTGAAAACTCCTCAGAGTGCGGAACTGAATGTAGATCAGGAGCAGAAGAACGGCGAATACCGCAGCCATGGCGGTCCATCGATTTTTTTTCATGCGGGTATATCTAGCTACCTTGTCGTAGGACTTATCTGCCACCCAGCTTACTTTGGCCCGGGGCAGTCGGAGCGGCAAATGACGCCAATAAGGGTTTTACGGCCCTGTTTCTCTTGCTTCCAGCCGCTTGCGCCGGTTGTAGTCGTGAATGATCCGCTGCACATAACGGCGCGTTTCCGCATAGGGCGGAATGCCATGATAGCGGGCGACAGCGCGTGGCCCCGCATTGTATGCTGCCAGCGCGAGAGCCACGTCGTTATGGTAGTAACTCAGAAGGGCGTCCAGGTATGCCGTCCCTCCGGCCACGTTCTGCTCCGGTGCAAAGCTGTCATGCACGCCCAATCGCGCAGCCGTTTGCGGCATCAACTGCATCAATCCACGAGCTCCCGCACGGGAAACGACATGAGCTTTGCCGCCACTCTCGGCACGCACAACACTGGCGAGCAGGTCCGGATCAATATTGTGCTGGATCCCCGCCTGGTGCAGCATCGCGGGTAAATCCATGGGGCGCTCCGCAGCCGTCGAGGCTTTAGCTGGCTGAGCGGCTGGCGGTGCCTGCTCCACCACTGCCTCTGTCCGGACGATCTCGCTTGCCGCCACGTCAAGATAATTGTCTGGCGAAGCTGTCAGATAGAGCCGAACGTGGTCGGCGATCGTCTCCCGGTGGTCACAGACCAGGTCCGCGCCGGTACGAAGATAGACGCGCTCAGCCGCATGGGCACGAGCCAAAACGAAGGCAAACACTAGCGCCGCGTATTTGCTCCACCGGACTTGGCTTGGAAATTTCATCGTCAGATGCCACAGCCGCACAGGCAACCCACCCGGTCACTGTATCGGATTCCACGAAGCGCGTTCCATGCTGGAGCCTGAACGTCCTGAATTGAACTCAGTCCGCAGGAACTACCTCAGCAGCCGAGGGCAACTCAGGTGCAGGAAGCCTGCCCCGCAAAATCCCCAAAATCGCCTCAGCGGCACCATCCTCTTCATTGCTGCCAGTCAGGGTCCATCCATGCCGGTAAGCCATTTCCAGCAGCTCCGGCGCGGCATTCTGCATCACAATGGGCTGACCAGCAAACGCCAGCATGTCCGCATCATTCATATTGTCGCCGATCGCAGCGATCTCCGCCACCGCAATTCCACGTTCCGCCGCCAGGCGAGCCACTGCGGTTCCCTTGGAGCAGGCGTCGGGCATCAAATCGACGATGCAAAGGTCGCGCGTTGCATACTCGGTGCGATGGATGGATATTTTCTCCCGCAAAAGCGTGGCCTCCGGCGTTTCCGCATTTAGTTGCTGCATTGCCTCCTGCATCTGCTGCATCCTGCCGCAGATCATCGCCTGCACGGGCTCGTCGCCGTTTTCAAAGGCACGCTCGAGCGGGACGACGCGTTTGATCTCCTGCAGATTGGAAGCGACCCACCGCGGGATGGTGCGCTGCAGTGTCTCCAAATCCTCCACCACAAGCGATCCGGGGCCAGTTCGCTCAAAGGTAAAAATCAGGGAACTGCGAAATGTTTGCATTTGTCTGCAAAGAAGTATGGCTGTTTCCGCCGGCATACTGGTGCGGTGGAGGTGCTTCCCGGAGAATGTCCGCATCACAGCACCGTTGGAACTGATCAGCACAGTTGCCCCATCCAGCCCGACAGGCGACAAGACATCCCATGCAAAGCTGTGGCGCCTCCCAGTCGCAAACGCTACTTCAATTCCGGCATCGACGGCCTGACGGAGTGCTGTGCGGGTCTCTTCTGTGATAACTCCTTGATTGTTGAGCAAGGTTCCATCCAGATCGCAAATCAGTAAGCGAGGAAGCGTGAGGGCGTGAGGTGGCATAGTTTGAGTCTAATCGGCGACAATGATTCTACTGTGCTGCGCTTGGCCTGCAGGTACGCTGCGGGCTGTCACTAAATTTGCAGCACAGGATAGGATGCCATTTGCTTTATGCAAGACGAGCGCGCTGCGCGTGCAGAAGAAAGCACCAAGAGATGTGAACATTGCGAAGCGCTGTTAGAACGACGTACGCAGCCTTTGCCCGCCGGAACCCAGCCACTGTCTGAGGGGGATGGCCGCGAGTACGACCACCGGGGCATTCTGCTGCCAAGGAGAACTCGCGTCGGCGGGATCATTGTTCCGCAATAGCTGAACCCACTATGACCGAACGCCTTTACTATGCAGACGCATTCTGCACAAATTTTGAAGCCGTAGTGACGGATATACAGGAGTTCTCCCGCGCTGACGGAAAGTCGCTCTGGCGTCTGGCGCTTGATCGTTCTGCCTTTTATCCCACCAGCGGAGGCCAGCCCTACGATACCGGGAGTCTGGTCGCCACCGCTCCAAGCGGTGCAGAACTGGCTGCAGAGATCGTCAATGTGGAAGAAGATGAGGCAAGTGGAATCGTCTGGCATCATACGGCCAAGCCACTGTTGGCGGGTACGCCGGTTCGAGGGGTCGTGAACCAGGTCCGACGCTTCCACCACATGCAGCAGCACTCTGGCCAGCACCTCCTCTCAGCTGCCTTCATCCATGTCTGCGGAGCGGGGACGGTGTCTTTTCATTTGGGCAACACAACTTCGACGATCGATTTGCTTGCGGATGGATTCTCGGAGGATGTTCTTCGCCAGGTCGCGGAGCTTGCGAACGGGATCATTGCAGAAGACCGTCCCGTCCATATTCAAACAATTTCCCGCACCGAGGCCGAAGCGATGTTTGCCGGCGGGCAACTCCGTAAGCTGCCTTCGCGCGCCGGGGATCTGCGCATCATAGAGATCGCTGAGTTCGACCGTAACGCCTGCGGCGGTACACATGTGCGTTCAACCGGCCAAATCGGTGGACTGTACCTGCGAAGCACTGAAAAGGTTAAGCAGGGCATCCGCGTCGAATTCGTTTGCGGTCAGCGCGCTGTGCGCGCCGCGAGGGAGGACTTCTTAACTCTAACGAATGCCGCGCGGCAATTCTCCGTCCACCCGGCCGAAACACCAGATGCGATTGGGCGCCTGCTCGCGGATGCAAAGGCTATCTCGAAACAGACGCAGGCCCTTACAGGCGAGCTACTTCGCTATCGGGCGCAAGAGCTGGTTCGCGACACTCCGCTGCTGGACGGCTGGCGATGCGTGCAGTTGCAACTGCATCCACCGGAGGTGCCCGACTCCAGACATGCCAAGCTGCTGGTCAGCAAGCTGATTGCGGAAGGCGAAAAGACCGCTGCGGTTGCGAGTTGGAGCTCGCAGGAGAGTAAAGATGCACCGGCGACGGTCATCTTGGGGCGCAGCCGCGATCTTGCATTCGACTGCGGAGCGGTGCTGAAGGAGATTCTGGCAAGATTTGGCGGCCGCGGGGGCGGTACCCAGGATCTGGCGCAAGGATCTGCGGAGGGTGAGCACCTGCAACCCGCGCTCGAAGCAATCCGCCTGAAATTGGGGGCCCTTCCTGAGCCGCGAATCTAGCGTTTGCAATACACTGGAATGTCCATGCCCAGCCCAATCCGTACCGCCTGCCTGTTTTTTTTTGCTCTTACGTCGTCGTACGCAATGGCGCAGAGCACATCTCTTCCCGCTAACCCTACGCCAGACACACAGCCCTTGCAGGCTGTCACCACAGTACCTGTAGCCTTCACGTGGACACGCGGCGGCATTGTGTCGCCGGGAAAGGATTCGCCGGCTGACCCCTCGCAGACCGGTGCATCTCCGGGCTCTCCGGCCAGTCCTTTGCCGCAAAGCGGTCAGCCGATCTGTGGATTCAAGCACATCAACGTTTGCCTTGCGAACCTGGGCGAGGATGAAAAGGGAATCTTCACCAGTCCGCTGCACGTTCAGCCAAAGGACGCGTACTGGTTAGCCCCGCTGGGCGCTGCCACAGGTCTGGCGCTGGCGTATGACGGAGATGCTTCATCGACGCTCGGCCACGACCAAAGCCGGATCAATACGATGGGAAACATCTCGCAGATGGGTGAGTTCTGGGCGACGGGAGGTGAAAGCGCGGGGATTTACCTGCTCGGCCTTTATCGCCAGAATCCTAAGCTGGCGGAAACCGGCCGTCTGGCTGCGGAGTCCATCCTGTCTTCCGGCTCCGTTACCCTTGTCACGAAGCTGGCGACAGACCGCCAGCGCCCTCGCGAAGGCAATGGCCAGGGGGACTTCTGGACGAATCGGCCGGCCGGCTGGACCTGGGATTCCTCTTTTCCATCTGGCCATGCGACAGCGAGCATGGCGCTGGCTCGCGTAATCGCAGGCGAATATCCGCACTGGTATGTCATGCTTCCTGCGTACGGATTTGCCGAGACGGTCAGCATCGGGCGGGTCCTTGCACTGGCGCACTTTCCCTCGGACGTGATCGTCGGCCAAGCGTTCGGCTTTCTCAGCGCCACCTATGTGCTGAACCATCGCTCACTTTACCGGCCAGGCGCGAAAAAGACACTTGCCAGCCGGTTGCTCGGTTCAGTAAGCCCGGTCATGGACCCGCGATCCCATACGCTGGGCGCCACTATGGAAATACCTCTCGGCCGTTGATGGCGCTGTGCCGGTTTTCTTGAACGAGGCTGCAGCCTCCCGGATGACGCTCTCTATGTGCATATCCAAGTTCGTCGGAGAAATGTACATAGAGAGGCGGATCAAGGAACAGCCTTAACTACGCAGTCCCGCCAGAGCAGGGTAGATTCTGCGATAAATTTTGTACCCCTCCCGATACACAGCTCTCGAGTCCGCATTCGGCTCAACCTTCTCTGCGATCAGGATGGAAGCCTCGCAGGCAGTATCCACATCCGGCCATGCGCCTACTCCCACCCCCGCCAGCAGGGCTGTGCCAAAGGCAGCTCCTTCTTCCGCCACCAGCACCTCCACAGCGCGCCCAAACACGTCGGCCTGGATCTGCCGCCAAAGCCCACCGCGTGCGCCGCCGCCGCCCAGCCTCACTCCCCGGACCGGAATGTCGAGTTCGGCAAAAAGCGTGAATGTGTCCTGCAGACTGTAGGCGACGCCTTCCATAACAGCGCGCGCCAAGTGCTTCTGGCCGTGGGCAGCAGTTAAGCCGAGGAAGGCCGCGCGCACATTCGGATCGAGGTGAGGCGTGCGCTCGCCAAAGAGATAAGGTGCCCAGAACACACCTTCGCTGCCCGCCGGAGCCTTGGCAGCGAGTGCCGTCAACTGCTCGTAGGAAGTCGTTTCTCCATGCGCGCCCGCGCTGATCACATCGCGAAACCATCGCAGCGACAGGCCTGCGGCCTGCGTGACACCCATTACGTGCCACCTGCCAGCGACCGCGTGACAAAAGGTATGCAGACGTCCTAGCGGATCGCGCACCGGCTTGTCTGTCGCCGCAAAAACCACGCCCGATGTCCCGATGGTTGCGCTGACTGAGCCGGGTTTCAAAATACCCATACCGACCGCGCCTGCGCCCTGGTCGCCAGCACCCGCGACGATCGGCGTGCCGGCCAGCAGACCCGTACAGGCCGCCGCCTCCATATTCACGTTGGCGCAAATCTCCGCCGACTCATAAAGCGTCGGGAGCCAGTCCAGCGACACTCCGGAAGCTTGGGCCATTTCCGCCGACCAGCGGCGATGTGCCACGTCCAGCAGCAGTGTTCCAGATGCTTCCTGAACATCCATGGCATACGCGCCACTTAGGCGGAATCTTACGTAGTCCTTCGGACATAGGATGTGTGCGACTTGAGCGAATACCCCCGGCTCATGGTCCCGCACCCAGAGGATTTTAGTTAGGGTAAAGTTCGGCAAAGCCGGGTTGCAGGTCAGATCAATGACGCGCCCGCGCCCTAACTCGGCATGGAGCCAGTCGCACTGGGGCGCGCTGCGGGTGTCGCACCAGATTAGCGAAGGCCTCAGAACAGCGCCGTTCTTGTCCAGCAAAACCGCGCCATGCATCTGGCCTGTCAATCCGACAGCAGCAATGTCGCTGGACTGGCAATCTGCAGACGCAAGCACATCACGAATTGACTGCTGCGTGGCGCGCCACCAGTCCTCCGGGTCCTGTTCTGCCCAACCGATCTCATCGGAGCGGAAGGTTGCATGCTCGGTGGCGTGCGTTGCGACCACTCGACCGAAGCGGTCTATCAGAATGGCGCGGGTGCCTCCCGTACCGACATCAATCCCCAGAAAATACACAAGCCTCTCCATCGATGGAATTCACGCTGCTTACGCACAGAGCCAGCGGCTTCTCAGCTTTATTACAAGATTCCGCGTGGCCGCCCTTTCGTGACGGAAGCATCCCTTCTACTCTATAGGTGTGCCTATGCAATTTCTCAGAAAACTCGGCCAAGTGGCCGGACTGGTCATCGCTTGCAGTTCCGCCGGACATGTTTGTGCCCAAACCTCAGCCCCCGCTCGAGCCGTCAATCTCCCGGCTGCGTCCGTCGCGGTGCAGCCCATTTATCCCCTTTCGGAGATTCATGCCGGACAACGTGCCGTGACCTACTCCGTGTTTCAGGGCAGCACGCCGCAGCCGACGGATGTAGATATTCTAGGTGTGCTGCATAACGCAATTGGGCCCGGTAAGGACATGATTCTCGTTCGGCTAGTAGGTGCCCGCGCAGAGTACGACGGCGTAGTTTCAGGAATGAGCGGGAGTCCGGTTTACATCGACGGAAAGCTGGTCGGCGCTATTGGATTCCGCATTGGCCAATTCACCAAGCAGCCCATTGCGGGCGTAACACCAATTCAACAAATGCTTGATGTATTTAAGCAATCGGCTAAAAAATCAGCATCTTACGAGAACTCTGGCTCCCCGGTAGAGGCATTTGACTCGCTAGCGCGGCCCGTTTCAGCCTCAGGCGGCACGGAAAATCCGGTAGCTGGCGACGGCGTTTTCTCAAAGGCCAGCATGCTGCAGCCCATCGAGACCCCCTTGACATTCGATGGCTTCTCGCCTGCGGCTATCAATCTGTTTCGCCAGCGCTTTCACAGCCTGGGCCTGAGCCCTGTCTCTGGAATTGGAAGCGCGAGCCCTGAGCAGCGAGATCCGGCCCCTGTTGTCCCGGGTTCGGCGATTAGCGCGATCATCGTTTCCGGCGATTTCAACATGGCCGCCACCTGCTCCGTAACCTACGTGGATCCGAAACGGCTGCTCGCCTGCGGTCATCCGATCACTCAGTTTGGCGACATCTCGCTGCCCATGACAAAGGCTCAGGTGGTTGCGACAATCGCGTCTTCTCTCGATCCCATGAAGATCGTCAACACTACAGAAAATGTAGGTTCCTTCACCCAGGATCGTGAATCCGGCGTGGTTGGCACCTTCGGTAAGCCAGCGCGGGTCATTCCGGTCACGTTAGCCATCCGCGGGATTCCGCAACCCCATACCTATCACTTTGCTGTCGCGGAACATCCCCGGCTTACGTCCGGCGCGCTCACCTTATCGATTTATCAGGCGATTCAGGACACCAACGGCTACAACGACCCTGCGACCTATAATCTCCATGGCGAAATATCGATTGATGGCTACCCCCCGGTAAGGATCAACGACATGATCGCGCCCACCCCGCAACAACCCTCAAGCCTTACGGCCGCCATTTCAGTGGCCCAGCGGTTCGACAGCATTTTCAGCAATACACGCGAGTTGCCTGCCATTCATTCGGTGTCGCTTACCCTCGATGCCACGCCGGGCCGGCAATCGGCGGCCATCACGGATGCGCGCATTCTGTCGCCGAACGTTCGCGCAGGCGATTCGATCACCGTAGAGACCACCATGCATCCGTATCGCCATTCAGAGCGCATCGTCCGTTTGACCGCCAAGCTACCCGGCACTTTACCTCCGGGGCCAGCACGCGTGCTGGTGAGCGATGGCAATACGCTCGACCACACGCTGCACCTGATCGCCAATCCTGCTGCGCCTGCCTTAGGCCTGGATGCAACAATCGGCCAGCTGAATGAATTGCACTCTGCTGACAGGCTTTATGTCACATTGCTTGAACCAGTACCGGCAGCATCTCTGCGGGGAAAGGACCTACCCGGTGTACCACTTACAATGGCGAATGTGATGCAGGCCGGATCCAACGCTAGTGAGTTTGTTATTGATGGCGAAACGGCTCTGCCGCTGGTCTCGGAGAAAGTTCCTTTCGCGCTGAGCGGCTCCCAAATCCTGACCATCAATGTCCAGCCATGAGTAGGACACTCCCGCCTGACTCGACGAACGGATGAGCAATCGTTTGTGGAATGATCGCGTCCGTCAGAGCTTGAGGCGCACAATTGCAGGGAGTTTGGATATGTCGTTGAACAATCCGAACGCCATCACGAGCACGATGAACACAACAGCGGCCTGGTACACGCGTTCCTTAAACTTTTCGTTGAGGTCATGACGCAGGATCGATTCAATCAAAAGGAACAGGATGACCCCGCCATCGAGCAGAGGAATCGGCAATAGATTCAGGATTCCCAGGTTCAGACTGATCAGCGACATCTCGCTCAACAGGGGGGCCCAGCTCTTCAGGGCGACAATATGACCGGTCTGTCGCGCGATTCCGATCGGGCCACTCATCGTGCGCGGAGACATGCGTCCGGTCGCGACACGGTGAAGCACGTCCAGAATCAGTGTCGAACCTTTTACGTTGTCATGAACAGAACGGGAAAACGCCTGCGCCAGAGAAAGCCGCTCAATATGCGAACTGGGCGGCTCAGGAGCGAAACCGATTTTATAAACGGTTTTTCCATTAGCATCCACGCTGGATTCCGGTCGAACTACCACGGTCTGCGGCGTTCCGTTGCGAAGGATCTTTAGCTGAACAGGTTTGGGGCCATTCTGCTGCAGGTAAAGGATCATTGAGGTAAGCGAATGCAG
>DASSZI010000123.1:0-8539 GCA_035713565.1 Acidobacteriaceae bacterium
CAACTTACCTCGCAAATTCAAGATCTCCGTCACGGGATGTTCGGACTGGTGTTCTTATCCGGAGATCAATGACATTGGACTGACGGCGATCAAACGTGGATCGGAAATAGGCTATAGCGTGCGGGTTGGTGGAGGTCTCTCTGCCGACCCACACCTCGCTGTCAAGCTGGATGCATTTGTTCCTCCCGGGCAGGCCGTGCCCGTGGTGCGTACGATTGCAGAGATTTTTCGCGATCAAAAAGGACTGCGCGAGAGCCGTGATCGCGCTCGGCTTAAACACCTTTTTCTGCGCGAGGGGTGGACAGCGCAATCTTTCCTTTCGGAAATCGAATCGCGATTACATCATCACTTCGATTCTGCTCCGGAAGAGAAGCTACCGCGCGACCTCCACCGCGACCACGTCGGAATCCATGCACAAAAACAACCCGGTCTGCACTACGTTGGCGCGTCTATCTTGCGTGGACGGCTCTCCGGCGAGCAACTGGAAGCGGCTGCCGAGCTTGCGGAGCGATTCGGCTCCGGAGATTTGCGCACCACGGTGATGCAAAATCTCCTCTTTGTGAACATCGCATCCTCCAGGTCTGCCGAACTGGCTCGGGAATTGAGAGAGATCGACTTACCCGTAGACGGAAGTTCCTTCTGGAGAGGTACAGTGGCCTGCACGGGAACAGAATTCTGCAAGCTTGCTATTACCGAAACCAAGGGGTTTGGCCGCTGGCTGGTGGAGGAGATGGAAACGCGCCTTCCACAATTCGATCAGCAACTGAAAATCAACATTACCGGATGTCCCAATAGCTGTGGACAGTATTGGATTGCGGATATTGGGATCGAAGGCAAGAAGATCAAGCACGAGGGCAAACTGGTGGATGCGTTCCAATTTGCTGTAGGCGGTGCTGTTGGTGAGTTCGCCAACCTTGCTCGCCCGCTGGGCTATCGCTGCCTCTCCACACAGGTTCCAGATGCGATTGAGCGTCTGTTACGCGGCTATCTGAACGAGCGAGAAGCGGACGAAAATCTTCGATCGTATCTCTCCCGAAATTCCGATGAGAAGTTGCGCAACCAGCTTTCTGGGGCTTTTATCAAGCAGGAAGAGAACGCGGTGGTCGCATGAGCCTGTTTCCAGCTTTCCTGAAACTTTCTGGCCGCGCATGCCTTGTAGTAGGGGCAGGCCATGTTGCCCTTTCAAAAATCGAGAGCCTGGTCCACGCCGGTGCGAAGGTGCATGTTCTCTCGCCGAAAGCTTTGCCAGAGATTGAAGAAATGGAATGCGAGCAAGCACTACGCTGGACCCGGAGAGAATATGAATCCGGAGATGTCCTCGGCTCATTTCTTGTCATCGCCGCGACGGACAACGTTGAAGTGAACCACTGTGTCTATCGAGATGCCGCGAATCGCGGGATTCTTTGCAACGTTGTCGATGATCCGCCGTACTGCGATTTCTATTTCCCTTCTGTGGTGCAGCGAGGTCCATTACAGATTGCAGTTTCTACTGAGGGAGAAAGCCCTGCCGTTGCGCAGCGCATGCGCCGCGAGCTGGATGCAGCGTTACCATCGGATCTAGGTCCCTGGGTTCAGGAGATGGGCCGCCTTCGGCGTGAGGTCCGGACTGAACATCCAGCGTGCGAAAGCCGCACCCGGCTTTTACATACGCTTGCGCAACGCCCGTTATGTGAATTGGAGCATTGCCCAACCCGCCGGTTCGCTCGAGAAGCCAATGACGGGACTTGCTCAGCGAGGCTGGTGTAGGAGCAGCGGGTAAGACGGCGGTGAGTCGGCATACCCGCGCGGAAATTGCTGCTGCCAGTATGAAGTTCCAATCGTGCGCTCAACTCTGCGCCTAAAACAAACAGCGGGGATTCAAGGCGGGCGCAAATCCCTCGCCAATCGTTAGCGGCTATGTCCACCGGTGGACAAAGAACAGATTCAGACAATAAGATGAAACTTCATTATCCCTGCACCGCCATACGATCTGATGAGAATCGTACCCTCACATGCCACGCTGACAGATGTCGCACGAGAGGCGCGTGTTGGAACAACGACTGTATCGCGAGTCATCAATGGCGGTGAGCGGGTCAGCCCAGCAACCCTGGAGCGGGTTCAGAGGGTAATTCAGAGACTTGGGTATCAGCCGAACCATGCTGCGCGGATTTTAAAAGGAGAAAGTACCAGAACTCTTGGCCTGATTGTTCCAAGCGTTGCCGATTCCTTCTTCTCCACCTGTGCAGAGGCTGCGCAAAAAGTCTCCCGATTGCACCATTCCCTCCTGATCGTAACTTCCTCGAATAATCACGGTCGTACAGAGCTGGAGAATCTCAACGTTCTGATCCAGCACCGAGTGGACGGTGTGCTGATCGCTCCGGCTGTTTCGCACAACAAGGAATTAGTTGAGGTGCTCAAAAGGAGTGCAATTCCGGTAGTTTCCTTCGATCGTCCGATTTATAACTCGTCGGTACCCAGTGTTGTCAGTAATAACTACAAAGGTGCCTGGGAAGCGACTCGTCATCTTCTTTCACACGGCTATAAGCGTATTATTTGTTTCGGATTCAAAGGAGAAGATTCTCTTTACACGATCAAGGAGCGAATTCGAGGATATCGGCAGGCGATCAAAGAGGCGAACCTTACTCCTGAAGTTGACATGTCGATTTCGGATTGCGAGTCTGCCGAATTGGCGGTCAGGGCACATATCCAGGGGCCAAATCCTCCAGATGCTATTTTTGCGCTGAAGAACCTGGCTACTATTTACACCTGCGAAGCATTGCAGAAGATGGATATTCCTGTACCTGCGACAATTGCGCTGATTGGATTCGACGATTTTGAGCTCGCTTCAACCCTGAATCCATCCATCACTGTGGTGAAACAGCAAATTGAGCAGATTGGCGAGGCTGCGACAACATTGCTGTTTGAGCAGGTGAAGGCCAGAAAGAAGGCCGGCTTGCGGGGATGGCAGACCGAACGCAATTTCGAGACAACGAGGCTGGAAACGGAACTGATTCTGCGTAGTTCATGCGGTTGCGGAAGACGCTGAATAGATGGAGCACTCCAAAATAGGTCAGCGGTGGGCTGCTTGACAACATGGTTGTGGGCTCGATAAATTAGCAGCATTTGAGCACTTGTGGAAACGTTTCCATGAGGATTGTTTTCGGTGGATGGAGTGCCGAGCCAAAAAATCGAAACGGTGTGCTGCCGCTCCAGTAGCGAGAGAATCAAGAATAAAGAAGATCTAATTTTCCTTGTTGAACAGCTATTATTCTGACCCGGTAGTTTTACGTAAGCGAAATCGCGATAAACCTAGTTTCTGTGGAGTCTCCTATGGATCTCAAGCGTAAGTCCTTGCGAACGGCTATCACGATAGCGAGCGCAATTTGTTTTTCAGCGCAAGCAGGAACTCTTGCCGCGCAAACCGGAACACCCAAGCCGTATGTGTTTTCTGGTCAGGCAAAGGCAGCGCTTGATCGACTCGCTTTATTCCAGGCCATTCCGGCGGAAACCTGGCAGTATCACGCTGGAGACATAGCGCACGGAGAGCGTAGGGACCTGGACACGAGCGGGTGGCAGACGGTTCATCTACCTTTTACCGCGCCGCGCGGAGCGGTTTGGTTCCGGCGCACAGTGGAAGTTCCCAAGACGCTCCACGGTTATGACATTACGGGCGCGCAGATCTGGTTTCAGATGAATGTTGATGCAAACGGCTCTGTGCCCGTCATCCTGTACTACAACGGGCAGAGAGTAGCGCTGGGCGAGGACCTGGAAAAGCAGCCCCTTTTTAACGACGCAAAGCCCGGGGATAAGATCCTGGTCGCTGTGAAAATGCTGGTGACCCAGGATACAAAGCGCTTTCGCAGGGCCGATCTTCCTGTGGTTTTTTCCGGCAACCGGCCCAATCCCGAAGATCTGCGCAAGGAATTAATCTCCGCGGCGGATTTGCTGCCCGCCATCACCACGGATTCCAACGCGCTGGCTTCGCAGGAAAAAACACTGGACCAGGTAGCGGCGTCGATCGATGTCTCGGCTCTGGACGGCGGGAACCAGGCGGCCTTTGATGCTTCCGTACAGCAGGCGCAATCTAAGCTCGAATCCCTGCGACCGATTCTGCAGAAGTACAGCGTGCACATGACGGGTAATGCGCATATCGATGCGGCGTGGTTGTGGCCATGGACTGAGACGGTGGATGTAGTGAAACGGACGTTTTCCTCTGCCTTACAGTTGATGAACGAATATCCGGATTACACCTATTCCCAGTCGGCCGCACAGTACTACGAATGGATGCAGCAGAAATACCCCAGCATTTTTCAGCAAATTCAGCAGCGTGTGAAGGAAGGCCGCTGGGAAATCGTTGGGGGCATGTGGGTCGAGCCGGATTTGAACCTGCCCGACGGCGAGTCCCAGGTGCGACAGATCCTTGTGGGCAAGCGGTATTTCCAGAAGAACTTTGGCGTCGATGTGCGCGTCGGCTGGAACCCCGATTCCTTTGGTTATAACTGGCAGTTGCCGCAAATTTATAAGAAATCCGGCATCGACTATTTCGTTACACAGAAGATGACGTGGAACGACACGGACAAGTTGCCCCTCAAGCTCTTCTGGTGGCAGTCTCCTGACGGGAGTCGTGTGCTGACCTACTTCCCACACGATTACGTGAACCAGATTGAGCCAGCGCGCATGGCGCGCGATCTGGCAACTGCCATTGAACTGAATCCCGGCCAGAAAGAGATGATGCATCTTTATGGCATTGGCGACCATGGAGGCGGCCCCACACGCGACATGCTTGATAGTGGTGTTCGCTGGATGGAGCCGAACAAGATCTTCCCACATCTGGAATTCGGGGTGTCTCAGAATTTCTTCAATACGATGGCGCAGCGCATCGAGAAGAGCGGCAGCCCGGTGTGGAATTACGAAAATTTGGCTGCGGGCAATACGGCCCTTCCGGCACCACCAGAGGGAAAAATCAGTTTGCCCGTTTGGAATGATGAGCTATACCTGGAATTCCATCGAGGCGTGTACACCACTCAGGCAAAGCATAAATGGAACTTGCGGCACAGCAGCGAATGGCTGCTGAATGCGGAAAAGTATTCTTCTCTGGCGTGGCTGGGCGGCGCGACCTACCCGGGCGACAAGCTCACGGAAGGCTGGAAGCTCGTCTCGTTTAACGGCTTCCATGATTTGGCTGCGGGTTCAGGCATTGGCGTGATCTATAAGGACGCGCAGAAACAATTTGACGTGGTTCATTGGACGGCAAACGATGCGACGCGGCGGGCTTTGCGCGGTATCGATAGCCAGATCAACACAACAGGGAAGGGAGATGCAAAAGCCGGTGTGCCAATCATCGTATGGAACACGATGAGCTGGGGACGCACGGATGTGGTGGAAGCGCATGTGCAGATGCCGCAGCCGACACCTAACGGCATCTCGGTTCTCGATCCCGATGGCACGGTGGTTCCCGCGCAGGTTCTTGCGCACGATCCGACTTCCAACAGCTACCGTCTCCTGTTAGAACCAAGGCAGGTTCCCTCCGTCGGGTATGTCGTGCTGCACGCAATTGCAGGCAAGCGTCCGTTGCAAACCGATCTGAAGACGAATGGCTTGACGATGGAAAACGAGTTTCTAAAGGTTGTTGTAAATCCCACAAACGGCTGCATCGATAGCCTGTATGACAAGCAAGCGCATTTTGAGAGCATAGCGGCTGGACAATGCGGCAACATGTTGCAGGCATTTGTGGATACACCCAAGGAGTATGACGCGTGGAACATCAATCCTAATTTTGCGGAGCACGGCACGAACCTGACCATGGCAGATAGCGTTCAGCTAGCCGAACACGGTCCAGTCCGTAGTATCGTTCGTGTTACCCGGCATTGGGACAAATCCACATTCATCCAGAACATCGTGCTGTATGCAGGAATGCAGCGCGTGGATGTGGTGAATGATGTGGACTGGCATGAGACGCACATCCTGCTGAAGGCGGCCTTTCCGCTGGCAGCAAGCGGACCGAAGGCGACCTTTGAAATTCCGTATGGAACCATCGAGCGGCCGACCACACGTAATAATTCCGTCGAAAAGGCGAAGTTTGAAGTTCCGGCACAACGCTGGGCCGACTTGGGCGATGGCCAGCATGGGTTCAGCCTCATCAACGATTCCAAGTACGGCTACGATGTGAAGGGGAATGTGTTGCGCCTGTCGCTGCTGCGCTCTCCGGTGTGGCCCGATCCGGATGCCGATCGCGGTCCTCAGCACTTTCGTTACTCATTGTATCCACACGCCGGAACCTGGAAGCAAGCCGATACAGTCCTGCATGGGTACGCTTTTAATTACAAGCTGCACGCAATGCAGACGCAGCAGCATGATGGCGAACTGCCATCAACGCATTCGTTCGTAAGCGTTCATCCAAGCAATCTGGTGCTGACCGCGATGAAAAAGAGCGAAGATGGAGATTCACTCATCCTGCGTTTTTATGAGTGGGCCGGAAGGAAAACAGACGCGAAAATTCAGGTCCCTGCTGGCGCGAATGCCGCAGTTACGACCAACCTGATGGAGCACGCCGATGGTCTTCCAGTTCCGGTCGTCGGCAACCAGATGACTGTGCCTGTGGGCCCTTATTCCATCAATACTGTACGCGTGGAGTACGGCAACCGCGGGGCGGGTTTTTGGCATGCACAAAAATAGCCCCGTGTTTGGTTTACGAGAGTAAAGTCGCAGAATACAGTAACCAGAAGCCCCTGCAACGGAGATTGACCTTTCAGGTCAATGCTTCCGCGGGGGCTTTGTTACGCCAACGCCTGTACCTTCTTTTATTGTTATCAACTGGTCGGCATTGGCACCCTTGAATAGCTCCGTCGAGCCACTAGGCCAGCGGACTTCAATCCGGTCCACAGCTCGCATGCTTCCAAGCCCAAAGTGCAGCTGGAACGAGCTGCTGGAATCAAAGCTCGATCCGCTTCGCAGTTCGTCTATCCACTTGTGATCGCCCGCATGCACAACCACGCGAGCACCTATGGCATCCCGATTGGAGGACGTTCCGATCAGGCGTATCTCCAGCCAATGGTTTTCATTGCGCGCGACGTTAACCAGAATCATTGGCTGCTGATTCATGTTGTTCACTACCGCTTCAAGGCGTCCATCGAGCCACAGATCGCCAATGGCAAGTCCACGGCTCGATGCAGGAACCGTAATACCGGGACCGGACTTGTTCGAAATGTCCTGAAATTTGCCAGCCGTGTTGTGGTATAGAACGCGTGCCTCCTCGTAAGTCGAGCCGACTTTTCCGCCATCCACCTGCGGATATACATGCCCATTGGCCAGCAAAAGGTCTAACCAGCCGTCGTTGTCGATGTCCATGAACA
Source organism: Acidobacteriaceae bacterium (assembly GCA_035713565.1). GTDB lineage: Bacteria > Acidobacteriota > Terriglobia > Terriglobales > Acidobacteriaceae > JAKAAZ01. The sequence goes on from DASSZI010000123.1 coordinate 7,332, forward strand.
TTGTTCCCCAGCCAAGGTACTGCCGATTGACGCTGAGGCCAGCCTGATACGTTGCGTCGGAGAAACTGCCATCACCATTGTTTCGGTAGAGTGTGGAGGTATCGTCGGAGAAATTTGTCTTGAAAATATCGAGACGCCCGTCATGGTCATAGTCGCCGATTGTCGAGCCCATTCCCGCCTGCTCTCGGCCATCGCCGTCGTAGGCCACTCCGGCATCTGGAGCGACGTCGGTAAATGTGCCGTCATGGTTGTTGTGGTACAGAATCGACGGCGTCGAATCGCATGCTATATAAACGTCAGGCCAGCCATCGTCGTCGTAGTCCAGCGTGGAGACGCTAAAGCAGTAATGTCCTGTCGTTTTCTGAATGCCGCTAGCTTTGCTCACATCCTCAAACTTCCCGCCACCCAGGTTGTGGTACAGAATGTTGGGAGAACTCGGCAAGCCACGCGGCCCGCAGAAAACCGGCATCTCTTTCCACGTGCAGAAAGGTGCCTGGCCAGGCCCGGGAGTGTTCTTCTGATCGAACTCCACGTAATTGGAGACCATGAGATCAAGCTTTCCGTCCCGGTCATAGTCGATGAACGCGCATCCCGTTCCCCATTCTTTTCCGCTGCCGGCTACGCCTGACTCCTGAGCGACTTCTTTGAACGTTCCGTTTCCCTGGTTGTGGTAAAGGTGGTTTTTACCGTAGCTGGTTACGTACAGGTCTTCGTAGCCGTCGTTGTCGTAATCTCCGACGCATGCGCCCTGTCCCCATCCAGAACTGAGCAGTCCGGCGCGGGCCGTGACATCGGTGAAGGTTCCATCATGGTTGTTATGGAATAAGCGATTGGTTGGGGCTATATCGCCGCGCGACGAAGAATCGGGCAGAACGCTGCCGTTGACCAGAAAAATGTCGGGCCAACCGTCATTGTCATAATCGAATATGGCAACGCCGCTGCCTGTGGACTCCACGATGTATCGCTTGGAATGAATGCCTCCGTTGGTGTCGAGCGCATGGAGACCTGCCCTGTCAGCGACATCCACGAACCATGCCGGTCCAGAATGGCCCTTCGTTGACGGGTAAATAGAGCTCTTTGATGTGGAATTCGGAGTTGCTTTAGCGCCGGCCTTGTTAGAAGACTGCGCGAAGATAAGCATCGGCAAAAACAGTAGAAACGCTGTTGCAAGCACATGGCATCCAGTGAGGACAGGTATTCTCAAACAT
>DASSZI010000124.1:0-10789 GCA_035713565.1 Acidobacteriaceae bacterium
AATTCGCACCCGGCAGGGCGGCGATCCTTCAGCCGCCCTCTACGACGCGCTGATGGCTGCCCAGGCACGAAAGACGGATGTGCTCCTTGTGGATACGGCCGGACGTCTGCACACCAAAAACAATTTGATGGCGGAGCTGGATAAGATACGAAGAACCGCGCGGCGGTTGGTTGCGGATGCGCCGCACCAGACGCTGCTGGTGATGGACGCAACTACGGGGCAAAATGGGCTTCAGCAGGCGCGACTGTTTACCCAGGCCGCTGCTGTATCGGGCATCGTCCTTACCAAGCTGGACGGAACGGCCAAGGGCGGTATCGTGATCGCCATCGCCCGGGAACTGCAGCTACCTGTGCGTTATGTCGGGATTGGTGAACAGATGGCGGACCTGATTCCGTTCGACAGCAACGCTTTTGTCGATTCCCTGCTGGAGGCCTGAGGTAAGAATGGTGCCTACTAGCTCGAGCCCAGATGAACTCTGGATGGAACGTGCCCTGGCCCTGGCGGAAGGGTCGGTCGGGCTGGCGTCTCCGAATCCGGCGGTCGGTTGCGTATTGGTGCGGGATAACGTTGTCGTTGGTGAGGGCTTTCACTCCTACGATGACAAGGACCATGCCGAAGTCGTGGCACTGCGACAGGCCGGAGAACAGGCACGCGGCGCGACGGCCTACATCACGCTGGAGCCATGCAGTCATTATGGCCGTACGGGGCCGTGCGCGGACGCGCTGATCGGCGCGAACGTGGCGCGGGTGGTGACGGCGGCGCGCGATCCTAACCCGCAGGTCAGCGGGCGTGGTCTGGAGCGGCTTCGGGCTGCGGGAATTTCCCTGACCATCGGAGTGAAAGAAGCCGCAGCACGGCGTATCAATGAGGCATTTGCCAAGTTCATACGAACCCGCCGCCCCTTTCTCACCCTCAAAGCTGGGCTGACCCTCGATGGACGTATTGCACCTCCGGTGACCAAAGACCATGTTCCCTCGGGGTCGACCCATTGGATCACCGGTGACCGTTCACGGGAAATGGTGCAGAGTTTACGGCACGGAGCCGACGCGCTTCTGACGGGAATCGGCACCATCCGAAATGACGATCCGCTACTGACTGACCGCAGTGGAAGGCCGCGGAGACGTCCGCTGCTCCGCGTTGTGCTGGACTCCAGACTGCAGATCTCTCTGGATTCCCGACTGGTGCGCACTGCGAACCAGGATGTACTCATTTTTCATGCCCGGCCGATGCGCCAGCGTGCAAAGCTCCTTCAGGAGCGCGGGGTACGGCTCGAGCATCTCGCGCCCGATCCCACGACCGGCAGAGTTCCGGTCAAGGCAGTTATCGACCGGCTCGCTGAAATGGATTTGATCAGCATCATGCTGGAAGGCGGCTCGCAGATCAACGCGGCGGCGCTGGCGGCCCAGGTAGTGGATAAGTTGTTCTTCTTTTATGCGCCAGCCATTTATGGAGACGCGGCCATTCCGGTTGTGCGTTCCCTGGATGCCAGCACGTATTTCTCTACCCGGCTAAGCAGTTACAAGCTGCATGAGCTAGGGGAAGATTTTGCCGTCGAAGGGTATCTGCATAATCCGTGGGAGTAGCGCCGCCACTGCCTTCAAAAAAGCTACTGCGTTCCAGAAGGGACCTTCATGTTCACCGGTCTGATTGAAGCCACAGGTACCATTCGCTGTTTGGAGACCGCTCACGGAAATACCCGCATTACTGTCGCTGGGCCTGCGGACCTTGTGCGGCGCCTGCACACGGGCGACAGCGTTTCCGTCAGCGGCGTTTGCCTGACGGCGCTGGACATCAACATCGACAGCAACCTCTTTTCTGCGGACCTGGCGGCGGAAACGATCGCCCGCACTTCTCTTTTGAAGCTTCATTCGGGATCGATCGTGAATCTGGAACTGCCGACTCCCGCGGGAACTCCGCTGGGTGGCCATGTCGTTCAGGGCCATGTCGATGGGGTGGGAATTGTGCAGTCGCTGCAGCCGGCCAGCGGGAACGAGAAACGCGCGGCAGCCGACTGGCGGCTTCGGCTGTCGGTGCCGGAAGAATGTGCACGCTATATCGTAGCGCAGGGCTCCATCACGATTGAAGGAATCAGTCTGACTGTGGCCAGCGTGAAAGGAACTGCCGTGGAGATTGCCGTCATTCCCCATACCTACGCAGTCACTAATGTGCATACGTTAAGCGCAGGTAGCCTTGTCAATATCGAAGTAGACGTAATGGCGAAATACGCTGAGCGGCTCAGCGGCTCTCCTGTCGTCCAGGAGAAACGAGATTTCGAGTTGACGCTAGAATATCTGATCGCAAACGGGTATTAAGGCCCTTCCACATCTGTCCATTCTGAGATAAGCGGAAGGACCGGGTGCCTCGTCTGAAAACAAGATCCTTGAATCCGCAGCGCGCAGCCTTTCCGGAGCAAAGCCGGAGGGTGCATGACGACCCTCGATGTCTGTTCATGCAGGACGACGCGTGACCCGCTCTACATACCGCCCCCATCCAGATGCTGCTGTGATAGCCACTCGGTCAGCTTGGGCTGCTGCGCGTTGCGGAGCACAGTGCAATCGTGGATTGCGTCCGTGGAACGCTTAATGGCTCGCTGCGCCGCCATCACAGGATGCGCAGTGAAGAATGTCTGCACTTCCTGGCTTTTTGGTGCACTGCAAAACGATCCGGTGGCCCCGACCAGGTAAGCACCCATCATGGTCGTGAGTTGGGCATGAACCTTGTCCCAGTTCTTCTGGATGTAGTCCCACGCAATGGGGCGCGTGTCGCGACTGCGCATCTCACTCACAAACAGGAACACGGAGTCCTGATTGCGCACTTGCCCGGATACTGCATAATCAAGCGCGCGCCTGACCAGTTTCGGATCGTGGAAGTTGGCCAGAGAGAATAATGCGGTCGTTTGCACGTCAGGATTGTTGGAGGTGTTACTTATCTGTTGCAATTGGTCGAAAAGGTGGCTGTCGCCATTCTCCGTGGAAATCCTGAGTGCAGGACCAACCAGCGAAGGCTCCACGCTGGCCGGGTCGGCAATATATTTTTCAGTCAACTGAGTGGCCTGCGCGATCACCTGCGGATCGTGTCCAATTCCGCCCAGCACCCCAAACAATGTTGCCCGCAATTGTCGCTTTTCGACAGAATCGGCAGCCGTCGCATCCTTCACGTTGTTATAAGCAGGGCCGAATTGCTGACGGACCCAGGCGGCCAGCAGCTTTCGGTCCGCCGGGGTTGCAATGCGACCATCCACCGTTTCCATGGCGGAGGCGAGATCCTCGATCACGTCCGCATTCGGATCGTTCCGCAGTGCAGAGACAAGATTCATATAGTCGCCGATGGTGCCGCGTCCGGACCGCATCAGCGCCCATTCATTGCCCGCAAAACCGATGCGTTCCGGCGGGGTCAACTGTGTCTCCACAACGCTCAGAATTTTGCCATAATCCTCGGCATCGTATTCACTCCGGTAATAACCCTTGTTGTTCGCATTGGGATAGAACAAGTTTCTAGACGGAGCGGAAAGTGTCTGCTGAGCAGAGGTCAAAAGCTCGCACTTCGGCGTGCTCCCGCTTTTGAAGCAGACCGGAACCGTCCAACTCTGCGACGCTGCGGCTTGCGTCTCCGGGCTGAGATAGAAACGCTGCTGCGTTACATTCGTGGAACCGTTTGCGGGTGCAGAAAATTTCAGTAGAGGAACGCCTGGCTCGGCGACAAAACTGCTCATCACCTTGTCGATCGGTTTGCCGCTGGCCTGGGTCTGTGCCGTCCAGAAATCCTCCGCAGTGGCGTTGGCAAACTTGTGTGCTTGCAGGTAATTGTGAACGCCGTGGCGAAAGACTTCCTTGCCTTCATAGTTCTCCGTCATCGCAAGCACCGCGCCGCCCTTGGCGTACGTAATGCCGTCGAACATCTCGTTGATCTCCGACGGCGTATCGGCCTTGGCCCGAATGGTGCGCGTGATCTTTCCTGCGTCGTAGTTCAATACCCCATCCAGCGAAAGCGCCTCGTCCTGCGGGATGTTCCACTCCGGGTGCCATGCGTTGACGGGCTTGTTCTCCATCCACGTCGCAAAGCCCTCATTCAGCCAAATATTGTTCCACCAGTCCATCGTGACCATATCGCCGAACCACTGGTGCGCCATCTCGTGCGCTACCACGTTCGCGACACGCTTCTTGGCGTCGATAGAGGCTGTCTTTTCATCGACAAGGAAGTCCGTTTCGCGATAGGTGATTGCGCCGAAGTTTTCCATTGCACCCGCTTCAAAATCCGGAATCGCGATCATGTCGAGCTTAGGCATGGGATATTTGATTCCGAAGTAATTGTCGTAATAATGCAGGATGTACTCGGCTGCTTTTACCGCGTAACTGCCCATCTGAACCTTATCGGGCGTGGCGCAGGATCGAATCGGAATGCCGTCGCTGGAACCGGACAAACATTGGAAATCGCCGACAAGGAACGCGACCAGGTAGGTCGACATTTTTGGCGTGGTGGCGAACTGAACGGTGTGCTTGTCCGGCGTCGGCCCCGGATTGTCCGCAATGATGTTTGTGTTGGAAATCGCAGTATCGCCTTTGTCCACGATCAGCGTGGTAGAGAAGGTAGCCTTCATCGCGGGTTCATCGAAAGACGGAAAGGCACGTCGCGCGTCGGTCGGCTCAAACTGCGTTACGGCGTAACTGCGCTTGGCGGTTTTTGAGAGATAGAAGCCTCGCAGCTGGTTGTTGAGAATACCGGTGTATTGGATCTGGATGGTCGCATCGCCGGCCGGAATCGCGTTGGGAACTCGCAACGTGACCTGCTCCTTCGGCTTGTCTTCTGTCACCTGAGCGGTCTGTGTGTTACCGTTTGCTGTCACTTTGACGCTTTTAAAGGTGATCTCCGCGGCATTCATCGTAATGCTGGACAAAGACTGCGCCAGCGTCACGTCGATCTCTTCTTTTCCCGTAAAGGTTGCGGTCTTCAGATCTGGTTCCAGCGTGAGCGAATAATGCTGCGGTTTGATCGAATCAGAAAGGCGCTGTGCCGACAGTGGAGATGCAGGAATGAAGCTGATGGCGGCGCAGGTCGCAATCATGGCGGAGAGAGGAAAACGAAGGGCAGATCGCAAAAGTCACTCCTCAAAGACAGAATGGTTAAGAATGCGCCGCAAAGGATGCACTCAGCGCATCAATCCAGCACTCCATACGATACCCGCACCGGCATTGTTCCGTCATCCAGGATCGGTGATTCTCTTTGCGTCGGGTCGGTTCCCCGGGAGCAAGAGACCGGCTCAGCCGCCGCCTCGCCGGACCAGTTCCCATCATCGAAAGGACGCGAGAGGCACGGAATCCGCCATGGCTCGATAGCCGGCGGGGGATGGGTGGAGGTGATCTCCGCTGTCATAGGACGGACGGAGGCGGTCCGGGTGTTCCGGATCGCACAAAACGCGGTCGAAATCAACCACTTGATCGAAATGGCCGGGAGCGCGAATCCACTGGTTCACAGCCTTCCTGTCCGACTCATTTTCGGGCCCAGGCTGATAATAGAGTGAACCTATGTAGGGCAGGATGGTCGCTCCAATCACGCGGATTCCGTGCGAATGTGCTCGAACGATGATCTGCTGGTACGCGCCGATAATGTTTTGAACCATTGCAGTGTGTGCGCCCGGCGACGCGATGTTCTGGCGCGCGAGACTGCCCAGGTCGTTCACGCCTTCTGCGACAATCAGGTACTTCGCGCTGGATTGAGCCAGCACATCACGATCGAAACGGGCGAGCGCGTTGGGCCCGAGCCCGTCGGTCAGCAGATGATTCCCGCCAATTCCCTGATTCAACACGCTGACGTTCCGGGTAGCGGCCGATGACTGGAGACGTTCCGCAAGCACGTCCGTCCAACGGTCGTTCGCATTCGTTGTCGACCCATGACCGTCCGTAATCGAGTCTCCCAGGGCTATGACGGAGGCCGCATTGGGCCCGGATTCTACATCTACATCGATTCCCGCGATCTGATACCAGTGTTCGACACGCGTGGCGTCCTTTAGTTTGGCTGCCGAGACGAAATCTCCCTGCACCAGATAGGAAGTGGCACGCGATCCGGGATGAGCTGTCTGGCCGCCCGGCACTCCGTTTAGGTGAAACGTAATCGCCAAACTGGACAATGCCGGTGCCGCATACGAAATCGGATCGGAAATGTATTCCGCGCCAGATGGAACCGTCACATCAGCTCGACCGGAGAAGCTGAGAGCACGGTCGGATGCCGGATCGATTGCCGACGAGGAGAGCGAGAGCGGACGCGCGATATGGACGGAGGTGAGATGCAGGGGCGCTTTCCCGAAAGCATTGGAAATGTGAACCCGCAGCGTTGTCCCGCCTGCCGATAGATGAACAATCTGGCGCAGCGTGGCGTCCCGCAGAGCGTTCTCTGGCAGGGCATTTTGAGGTTCCGGAGTCTGCATTGCGGCTGCCCAGGAGCCTATCCATTTGAGTGACTGGCCGCTGGTCTGCGGACGAGCCCTGGCCACGGGCATCAGCAAGATCACCCAGATGGGCAGCCACCACCACTTTTGGTTTACGCTCCTCATGCGCCGGATTACCATGATCTCGAACTAAAACGTTTTTGTAAATAAGGCCGGAGTGAACATGGAAAAAACGCAGTCTCCTTCTCGAATGCTGGTGCCGATTTCCTCCTTTGTCGTGGCGGTGCTCGCCTTCTCGATGGGTCGCGCGATGGCACAATGCAGGACGGCCCCCGCATCGGAGGCGTCACGCGGTACTTTCTCCGCGCAGCAGGACCAGCAAAACATGATGAACCAGCTGGGCATCCGTGCGTTGCGCCCCGGTCCGAGCGGGAATGAGAAGTCGCCGAACCACGCCAACTACGATGAGATGAAAGCGGGGCCCATTCCAGATCTGCCGGATGCGCTGACGCTGAACGATGGGCAGAAGGTGACCACGCCGAAGGTATGGTGGAGGAAACGGCGCCCCGAAATCGTGGAGGATTTTGAAAAGTATGTTTATGGCCGGGTGCCCCCGGGCGTGCCGCATGTTCGCTGGTCGGTGGTAGCAACGGATCAAGAAGTGCTTGGAGGCAATGCCGTTCTTGCCCGGCAGTTGGTGGGACACGTGGACAATCCCGCCTGTCCCGCTATTTCCGTCAATATTCGAATGACTCTGGTGACGCCCGCAAACGCGAAAGGACCAGTGCCGGTCCTGATCATGTTTGGACCGAGCGTTTTCCCCGCGCCAAAGCAGCCGTCGTACGAGGAACTTGCGAGGATCAATTCGGCCATGAAGGCGCTTCTTATCCAACAGGATCCTTCTCTGAGGCAGGTCTTTGCCAGCCATCCTGCGTACGAACCTGAACTCCCCGCGCCGTTCCGGTTTCCACATTTCAATGCGGATGGCGACCCACCCCGCACATGGGAACTGATCGCAGCGGGATGGGGCTTTGCGACCCTCGATCCGGCCAGCATTCAGGCCGACAATGCGGCGGGGCTCACTCGCGGAATCATCGGACTGGTCAACAAAGGTCAGCCGCGCAAGCCGGAAGATTGGGGAGCTTTGCGTGCCTGGGCGTGGGGCGCGGGCAGAGCTTTGGATTACCTGAAGTCCGATCCGTCTGTCGATGGAGAGCATGTCGGCATTGAAGGAGTCTCACGCTACGGCAAGGCGGCTCTAGTTGCGATGGCATTCGACCAGCGTTTCTACATGGGTCTTATTGGCTCTTCCGGCAAAGGCGGCGCGACTCCGTTCCGCCGCAACTTTGGGGAAGCGGTGGAGAGTCTGACCGGAGGTGAGTATTACTGGATGGCGGGAAACTTTCTGAAATACGGGGCCTCCGACGCTGCATTCGGGAGCAAGACCGCCGCCGATCTTCCTGTGGATTCCAATGAGTTGATTGCATTATGTGCTCCTCGGCTGACCTTCATCAGCTATGGAATACCCGAAAAAGGCGACGCGAAATGGCTGGACCATCGAGGCAGCTTTATGGCGACTGTCGCCGCTAGCCCGGTCTACACGCTGCTGGGTGCCCAGGGATTGACCGGAGTATCGCAGAATTACCGCACTGCCAAAATGCCTCCTGTCAATGATGGACTGCTGGGCGGAAGGCTCGCCTGGCGTCAGGACGATGGCGGCCACACCGATGCCCCGAACATGAAGTACTTCATCGAGTGGGCAGACAGATTTATGGATCGCACTCCCGCTCTTCAGGCGCAGACCCCATAAACACAGGATTCTCAAGCTCTAAGATTCCCGGTAATTCAGCAGAACCAGCCCGATGAGCATCAGGCAGACAGGCCAGACGCGAGCGGCAAGGTGCTGGGCTCGGCCTGATCCTCGCAAATCCAGCCAGCGCGACCATCCGGCGAACACGGCCAAAATCGCAATGGCGGTGTGGCTCATCTCGGCGAGCAGATCTTCTTTAACGTTGCCGAGCGTATGGTTGTGAGTCAGCAGCAAGGCTCCCCCCAGGGCGCAGACTGCCGGGAAAACCAGGGCGGCTTTCGCGGACTGCAGGCGCTGCGTCTGTACGCTCCACTCGAAAGCCACAAAGCTGACGATGAGCAGAACGTACAGGCGATGTTCAAGGTCCTCCGGATTGTAGAAGCTCGCCCAGAAACCGCGTGGACCTAGCGGCCAAGCCTCCGGGTCGGCGCGCAGGAACAGGAATATGGCAAGGCCGAGAAAAGCCAGTGGCCAGTTTTGCGCCCACTTCGCGTGTTTCCAGCGGCCAAGAATCGCCAACAAACCCGCGGCGAACACAATGATCCCAGCCCAGTGGTGGTTGTACTCGGACCATTGCTGTTCGACTGGGTTATTCGTCGGCGGTGCTTCCTCGGCGGAAGAAGCATAGATGCGCATGGCCTGGTGGATTGGCTGCACCGGAGGCAAAGCATGAATGGAAGGCGTACGGAAGCGGGGCCAGCGCGGCGCCATGCGTGCGACGATCTCAGGCAGAGTGAGCCGGTTCTGCGGCAGGTCGACGGCAGGCGGTTGCGAGGTGAGCGAAGCTGCCGCAAGGATGATGGTGAAGCCGATTCCGATCTCAACTTCAGAGAATCGTGCAACACGCAACAGCACTGGCTGCAGATGGAGGCTGCCGCCGCGCACAAGGAAATAGTTACCCGCCCCGATTAGTAGCAGCCCAAGGAGCAGGACCGTTTTCGTTGTGAGCACTACGCCGTACGCGGTGCCGTAGACGCCGTTCCACGTCTGGGTATAAAACCAAGCCATCACCACTCCTGCGACGATCAGCACAAGTACACACGTCAGTGCCATGGCCGAGTAACGGCGCACAACGCAGCGTTTCGACATGTTCCAATCGGCTTCAGGCATGTCGCGGGGAGCATTGAGAAGAAGCCAGAGATATGGCAGCGCGCCCATCCACACAGCGGCAGCTAGTTGATGCAGCCCGGTGAGCAGAATCAACCATGTGCGATCTTCCAGCCGGGAAGCAGCATGGCTTGTCCAGACCGTCGCTGCAAGGAGCGGGGCAACCAATAGCAGCCAAGGCAGCTTACGGGGCAGAGAATTCCAGCTGCCAAGCAGAATTGCGGTGGAAGTAAGGACCAGCAGTGCTCCGGATAGGAAGTAGTTCGCCGATATGAGACCGGCCCAGTGCTGGAGGCCGGAGTGGATCAGCATTTCACTATCGAGCGCAACGAACCCAATCTGCGAGACAGCCAGCCCGGCGGCAGAAATCTGCAACAGACGCAACGCTCGACGCGCGAAGCAGTGGGCTGTAGGGAAGCGGCAGGGAAGCACGCCAACACAGAAGGTGAAACCGCCGATGAGCAGGGCTTCAAACGCCAGCGTGGCCGCCCGCAGAACCACTGCAGCCAGCGGATAGTCACGCAAAAACCAGAGCAATAGGGGTCCTCTCCGAGTGCAGTGTTTCTCAGGGAATCTGATCTGGCAAGTTCATTTCCCCTTGCGTCTAGGGCTTAGACGGGATGCGGTCGCCTGGGTTGGCAGGATTGGAAGAAACGCGGGCCTGCAGCCGCTCCACTACGGCTGGAGGTACCAGCCCCTCGACGGACCCGCCGAGGCGGAAGACTTCTCGAATGAGCCGTGAACTGACGTAGGAATATTTCTCCGCCGGCATCATGAAAACGGTCTCAAGCTGGGGCGCAAGCCGACGATTCATCAGAGCCATTTGAAATTCATACTCATAGTCGCTGATCGCGCGAATGCCACGCAGCAATGCCTGCGCCTGTTGTTGGCGGGCGAATTCCACCAGAAGACCGTCAAACGTGTTGACCGAGATATTCCCGAACTCGCGTGTCGCGTCGACGATCATCTCGACCCGCTCCGCGACCGGAAACAGCGGCTGTTTCTCTGAATTGTTCAAAATTGCGACGACGAGATGGTCGAAGATTTTGGATCCGCGCGCAATCAGGTCAAGATGACCGTTTGTCAGCGGGTCAAAGGTGCCGGGATAGATCGCGCGCACGGTATTCACGTCAACTGGATTGTATGGGGATCACTGGAGCCACGCAAACAGATTCAATCGGTGAGCCAGAAACGAGCGGGCACAAAGCGCCAGGCGTTCTGGAGAGCGCTTCTACTTCGCGCCTGGCGATGGGAGTCATGGCAAACTGCTATCGCCGTGGCTTGACCACTTCCTGGGCGCTTGCTGCCCCGTTGACCGGAATGGGGGGCAGTTCGGGAGCTTCGCTCCGGGCGGAGATCCCAAGCTTCTGGCGCAGCGCACCTTCCACCCTGGCGAACGTCTCTTTGTTGTCCTTGAAAAACTGCCGGACGTTCTCGCGGCCTTGGCCGATCCGTTCGCCGGAGAAGCTGTACCAGGCGCCGGATTTCTC
>DASSZI010000125.1:0-5177 GCA_035713565.1 Acidobacteriaceae bacterium
AAACCTACCAGGCGAGGACCGTCTCCGAGTTGAAAGACAAAACCGTTACCCGCCGCGATTTGATACGACGTGCTGGAGCCTCTGCAGCTGCGGGGCTGGCGATGGGCCTGCCAGGAATGGCGCAGACTCAAAAGCCGTCCACTCCACCGGTGGAAGAGAAAACGCCTACTCCGGAAAGCGTGATCGCGAAGAAATATCCCCATCCGCCGGGGCAGTTCGTCAACCGGCCGATGACGCAGATCTCCAACGTGGTAGATTTGCTCCTCGACGATATGGAGGGCCGCGGTGTTGCCTATTTTTATGAGCAGGCCCATCCGCAAACAGGCTTGGTGCGCGATCATGCGCCTGCAGTCGGACGTTCCGACAGCCGGGTGGCGAGCATTGCGGCAACCGGCTTCGGGCTGAGTTCCTTATGCGTCGCCGCTCACCGCAACTATCTGCCTGCTTCCGCCTGCGAGCAGCGCGTGGAAACTACGCTTGCTTTCCTGCTGGAACAATGTCCGCACATACATGGTTTTCTGTATCATTTCCTCGACATAGAAAGTGGCGAGCGGTTGTTTGGATCGGAACTTTCCTCCATCGACACTTCCCTGCTCCTTTGCGGCATTCTGACCTGCCGTCAATATTTTGCAAGTAATCTGCGAATTCATGCGTTGGCCACTACGCTATACGAGCGCATCGATTGGCATTGGATGCTGAACGGTAGCGACACTCTGTCCATGGGCTGGACGCCGGAATCCGGATTCATCAAATACCGGTGGGATGTTTATGCCGAGATGCTGACGATGCTCCTGCTCGCGATTGGGGCACCGCGCAACGCGGTTCCGCCCACCGCCTGGAACGCGGTGCATCGTCCAATCGTTGAGTTTGGCGGAATCGAATACATCAGCGGTATTGCACCGTTGTTTATACACCAGTACGCTCATGCATGGTGCGACTTCCGGAACTTACGCGATGCGCATGCTAATTATTTCGTCAACTCTATTGCGGCGACACGTGCGCACCAGTTATTTTGCCTGACACTGGGGCGAAAGTTTCCCTGGATTGATCAGAACCTGTGGGGCATTACTGCTTCCGAGGCGCCGACCGGCTACCGCGTCTGGGGTGGCCCCCCCGGATTCGGCGGCATCGATGGGACTATTGTTCCCTGCGCCACTGGCGGCTCTCTCGTGTTTCTGCCGGCTGAATGTGCCCATGTGCTCTTATCCATTCGGCAGAAATACGGCGAAAAGGCGTGGACACGTTATGGATTCGTCGACGCTTTCCAGCCTCAGACCAATTGGTTTGCTGAGGACCAACTTGGAATTGACCTTGGCATTACTGTATTGATGGCCGAGAACCTGCGCACGGGCTTCTTGTGGAACTACTTTATGCGCAACAACGAAGTTCCCAATGCAATGCAGATGGTGGGCTTCCGTCCTGATACGGATGCTTCCGAAGCACTCTGAGATTTCAGGGTCGGATCCTGATTCAGTTTCCCCGGACGCCGGAAATCCACGCCGCCGGCAGTTCGCCGAGTGCATCTCCTACCGAGAGGCGAAGCCGTCCGTTGTGCTCCTGCAACGACAGGGAACTGCCCGTAACCAGATTCTCAAAATCGGCCTTCTGCCAAGCCTGTTCTTTCGGCATCTCTAGGAAGGTATTGCGAAGCGTTGCTGCAAGATTAGTCAGGGAATCCGGTGCATTGAGCAGAGAGGCAAACCAGCGGGCAGCGATCGTCAGCAGGAATTTACCGTCACGCTCCCGGACAAATGCAATCACATGCTCGGCTGCTGGTCCCTGCACTTCCAGTGGTTCATAGGTGCCGCGCGTCAGCAGATCGGTTTCACGCTGACGAAACCGCAGCCCCGCAGCGACGTACAACATCTTCAGGTCACCCGACCACCAGTTTTGGCGCAGCTCTGCGATGGCGCGTTCGCGCTTCGGGCTGCTGACCTCAGGAGCAAGGATCTCCCTGAGCAGCATTTGCAAGCGCTGCTTTCGCGTGGCGTAATCCACCTTCCGTCGATTGTCAGGATCCACCAGATTCAGATCCCACAATTCGCCACCCTGATAGGTATCCACCACACCTGGGCTCATCAGTTTAAGCGCAATCTGGGAGACAGATTCCCAAGCGGCGAGTGCGGCGAGCTTTTCCGCGAATGGTACAAACGCAGGAAGAAAACTTTCTGCACAGATGCCCCGCAAAGTTTGCTCCACAAACTTTTCGACCGCAGCGTCGTACTCATTCGAAGGATTGATCCAGCTGGTGTGGACCTTGGCCTCCTTCAGAGCTTTGTTCATAAAGCTTTTCATGCGCGACACCAGATCATCGTCCACCTGAGTCTGCTTCGGAGGCCACATTCCAAGCAGATTCTGGTAGTAGAGATATTCGTCCGCACGATCCGGCGCTGCCTGGCCGTTTACGGTGGATTTGGCCCGCTCGTTGGCATGCGTCCACTGCAGTAAGTGGGCGCGCCATTCATCCGGCAGCTCAGTCAGCACATGCATGCGAATGCGGGCGTCCTCACCATGCTTGGTGTCGTGTGTGGAGGTGGTCAGCATGGCATCTGGCCACCGCTGCATACGGTGCCTGTTGGCGTCGTGAAACTCCTGCGGAGTTGTGCCCGTGCGCCCGCTCCCGCTGCCTACCTCATTCAGTGACGCCAAAGGACTATGCCGATAAAACACGGTGTCTTCCACGCCCTTGGCCTGCACCGGGCTCGTGTACTGCTGGAACTTCATTGCGAAGCGGAGGCGTTGCGCGAAAAGCTCTTCTCTTTCCTTGGGATATCGTACGGGGCAAATATGCTCCCGGATAAATTCAAAAATGCTGTAGTCCAGATTCGGATTTCTCCGGCGTGCCTGGCCGATTGCTTCGTTGACAGCCATCTCGTCCGTAGCGCTGAATCCCTGATCGGAAATATAGGTACGGTAAACCGGAAAACATGCTACCACTTCCCGCAGCGCCTCCTGCAAACCGTCCAAAGTAAAGTCCCTGCTGCAGCGGTTTTGTTCGGAGAGCCGATTCAGTTCATGGGCAAGAACATTCAGCTCACTTGCCATGGAGGTCGCGGTAATCAGCCTTTTCGCTGTGTAGATCACGTCGTGGTCCGGTTGCATCTGGCCACGGAACCGCCGGTAGATACGATCAATTTCCGGCATGTTCTTTTCTTCTACCCACAAGCCATTCAGCAGCACCAGGAACTCATATCCTGTTGCGCCGTCGACTGGCCATTCGGCGTTCAGCCATTCCTGGCGCGCAAGAATCTTCTCCACAACAATGTAAAGCGGGTGTTCCAGGTTTTTGGTCGCATCCCTCAACTGCAGCAGATACTGCAGCGGATTCAACAGTCCATCGATATGGTCCAGCCGAATCCCGTCGATGATGCCTTTTTCTGCCAACTCGAACAGCTTGACGTGCGCAGCTTGGAAAAGAGGCTGATATTCCATTCGCAAGCCAATCAAGTCATTTACGTCGAAAAATCGCCTGTAGTTGATCTCCTGCATGGCGGTGCGCCAATAAGACAGGCGATACGGCTGTTTTTCCAGCAGCACATGTAAATCGTTGAAAGACTCAGGATTGCCCGGCTGGCCGTTGAATTCGGAAATGACTCGCTGCAAATGGCGGCCGAGCGCCGGGCTTTCCTGAATTACTTTTCGCAACCGGCTGATGGCTATGGTTGTCTCGCGTTCGCGATCGGCGCGTGCCTCTGGACCACTCTGCTGATATCCGGGGATGTGATCCAGATGGAACAGAATACTCTCGAACTCTTGGCGAATGGCTGGTGCAATCTCTTCATTGGCCGCTGACTCGTCCCACTTGTGCCGCAGCAGCACCTGGATTTGGCGCGGGTTCAGCGGCAGGTTGTAGTCGCCATATAGAAGGCAAATCTCTCCGTCCCTGTATTCGATACGCAAATCGCCCGATTCCAGGGCTTCGCCATACTGTTTTCCTAAAATGGCCAACAGAACTTTCCCGTGAAGATTGGAGTTGACCGGGTACCAATCGATGTCGAAGTATTCGGATTGCGGAGAGGAAGGGCCATTGGCCAGTACATTGCGCCACCAATGGTTCCACTCCGGATGCGCGCTCATGTGGTTGGGAACAAAATCGATGATGATTCCCATTCCACAACGGTGGAGAGAGTCAGCGAGAGACTTGAATTCCTTTTCTCCACCCAGTTCAGGGTTGATCAGCGAGAAATCGCAGGTGTCGTATCCACTCAAGCTGCCGGGACGCGCTTGAAAAATGGGAGAAGCATAGATGTGGCTGATGCCAAGCTGATGAAGATAGGGGACCAGAAAATTAGCGTCGGAGAAGGTGAAATCCTTGGTGAACTGAATACGATAGGTGGAGCTGATTTTTCGTCGCGCACTCATTATCTTGGCGTTCCTGCAGATCTACTCAGAACGTCACCTTTCAAAGCATTCGAAATCAAAACCACCGCTCCTGCGCGTGCAAACTTGACCATGCCGGTTTCTTGCTCAAAACGAATCGGCTTGCTCTCCTGCGCGTAGGGACTGTCTTCACTGCTGAATCCAACTGCCATTCCGCTCCACTGCGCTTGCCGTGCCTCGCATGGTCCCTCCAGCGCAATCAGTGCCCAAATTTCGCCTTGCGATAAATGCCAATGCAGAGTGATCAGGGGATCTCCGATCGCGTCACATGCGCGGAACTCCCCCCCACGAGTGAGTGATCCGCGTATTTGCAACAGGCGCTGGTACCATCGCAGGCACCGTTGGTGCGGCGAACTGTCGCGGGCATTCCAATCCAGTTTACTGCGAAGGAATGTCTGCTTATCCTGCGGGTCGGGGACTTCGTGAGCACTCAACTCATCGAACGCCTTGAAGCCCTCAAACTCCTTGCGCCTACCCTCGGTAACCTTTCGGCCCAGGTCATCATGGTGATCGGTGAAAAACAAGAAAGGCTCGGATGCCGCCCATTCCTGTCCCATGAAGATAAGCGGAATCTCTGGTGCAAGCAGCAGCAGTGCGCTAGCGGCCAGGTAAACCTCGCGCGAGGTGTCGGACGATAAACGTTCCCCCATCGCACGGTTCCCCACCTGATCATGATTCTGCAGGTTGAATACACGCGATTCGCGACTTAAACCTTCCGCGCTGGTCCCGCGCGGCCTCTTCCAAAAGCTGTTGAATTCCCCCGCAAAGAACCATCCATTCTGAATAGTCTTCGCAAT
>DASSZI010000126.1:0-3569 GCA_035713565.1 Acidobacteriaceae bacterium
TCTGGAAGCAATTCTGGAGATTGCGGATGGCGTGATGGTGGCGCGTGGCGATCTCGGCGTCGAGATGCCCCCGGAGCAGGTTCCGGCGATTCAGAAGCGTGTGATCCGCCGTGCGGCAGAGCTTCGCAAACCGGTCATTACCGCAACCCAGATGCTGGAATCGATGATTGAAAACCCGCGCCCCACTCGCGCTGAAGCCAGCGATGTTGCCAACGCAATCTATGACGGGACGGACGCGGTGATGTTATCTGCGGAAAGTGCGGCGGGCAAATATCCGGTGCAGGCCGTGGCCATGATGGCCAAGATTGTGGTCGAAACCGAAATCCAGATGCGTACCGAGGTGCAGCGCTATCGATATCGGGTCGAGGGCGCGCTTTCTATCCCTGAAACCATCTGCGAATCCATGGCTCATGCCGCCGACGACCTGGACCTGGCCGCCATCGCCGTATTTACAGAGACCGGCAACACCGCCCGGCTGCTTTCCAAGTACCATCCCATACCGCCGATTTACGCTTTGAGCAGTGTGGAGATGGTGATCCGCCGCATGATGCTGCTGTGGGGTGTTCACCCGGTGCAATGTCCTAAGCTTCAGCATACTGACCAGATGGTCGACACCGCCGAGCGCCTTCTTCTGGAAGCGGGACATGTTCGGACGAAGCAGATCCTTGGCATCGTCGCCGGTACACGCACAAAAAGCGGCTCAACGAACTTTATGCGCCTGCACATGGTAGGCGACAACGATCACACGTCACGCAGACGCCCGGATCCCGATTCGACTTTTACGCAGCCCCCCACGTCTGCAGTGCGGACCGCTGCGGCGCGCCCAGGTACCGCACAGAAAGCGTCGCGGCCCGGCACAGAAAACGGAGCGCCTGGTAAAGAGTCATCCTCCAAGCCCGCGGGCAAAAAGGGCCGCTCATGAAGGTGGTTAGCCGTAACGCGGCGGACAGGCCTACAAGAAAGCTCTGAATGGGCCAGATTCGGATACTTTCCGATCAGGTCGCCAACCAGATCGCCGCTGGCGAAGTGGTCGAGCGGCCTGCTTCCGTAGTCAAAGAACTTCTGGAAAATTCTCTCGATGCAGGAGCGCGCCGCGTCCGGATTGACGTGGAGGCGGGCGGGCGGAAGCTGATTCGAATCACGGACGACGGCTGTGGTATGGTGCGCGATGACGCACTGTTGGCCTTCGAACGCCACGCGACTTCCAAAATTCGTTCCAGCGATGACCTGCTGAGCCTCGCGACCTTAGGCTTTCGTGGGGAAGCATTGCCTTCCATCGCCTCGGTTGCGCGGCTTCATCTGACCACGCGTTCGGCGGACGAGACCGTTGGCACAGAACTTGAAATTGCTGGAGGGAAAATCCTTCGCGTGGCGGACTGTGGTGTGCCGGTCGGAACCACGCTCAACATCCGCGACCTCTTCTTCAACACTCCGGCGCGGAAAAAATTTTTGCGTTCCGAACAGACTGAGCTTTCTCACATTGCGGCTCTCGCAACCCATTATGCCCTGGCGCATCCTGCCAAGCATTTCGAACTGCATAGCACGACCCACGCCCTGTTGGAAGCTCCGCCGGTTCACCGTGCATCGGAGCGCATCTTCCAGATTTTCGGGCAGGATGTGCTGGAACAATTGTTACCTGTTGCAGCGGAAACAGAGTTTGAGCGCGCCGGGATACCGCCGCCTCCGCCATGGAAGCGTGAGCCTGACTGGGAACCTGCGCCGCCGGGCCTGCTGCGGCTGCATGGCTTTATCTCGCGTCCGGAACTACAAAAGCTGAATCGCAATTCCATCTATATCTTCGTCAACCATAGGTTGATTCGCGATCGCCTGATTTTGCACGCCCTAACGGAAGCCTATCGCAACATTCTGCCGCCGACATCTTTTCCTGTAGTGCTGTTGTTCCTGGAAATGCCTCCTGAGGAGGTTGACGTAAACGTCCACCCCGCCAAGACGGAGGTGCGTTTTCGCCAGCAGGGTTTTGTGCATGATTTCGTGCGCGACGCTGTACGCAATTGCCTCATTCGCACCAAGCCTGCCGCGAGCTTTCTGACCGCGCTCCACCAGCAAGCGGTCATGACGCCTGCGCTGATGCTGGACGTCTCGCCCATGCCCGGACCGCCTGCCCCGGAAGATTTCCGGTCCGTAGACGCGGAAGGCAAGAAGCTCCTTGATGCGGCGTCGCATCGAGAGAAGCTTGCAGAGACTTGTGTCGAATCACAACCGCCAATTGCAACGAGCGGCTTTCAGGAATCCGAGCCGCTTTCCATTTCTCAGGCGGACGTCGAACGTTTCGAGTTACAGCCTCCCACGTTGCAGCCTGCGGCGCAGACGCTGCCTTTTGTTCCTGCCGGGCAGCCGAACGGCGAGTCCCACGCAGGGCGATTCGCTGAAGCAGCGCCCAGCCTGCATGGACTTGCCAATCTGCGCCCGCTTGGTCAACTGGAAGAGTCCTTCATCCTTGCGGTGAACGCGGAAGGCCTTTGGATTGTGGATCAGCATGTGGCTCATGAGCGGGTGCTGTTTGAAAAACTCATTCGTGATCGGGATGTAGAACAGGTGCAGCGCCAGCGACTCTTAATGCCCGTGCTCGTTGATCTGAGACCCGATCAGATGCCACTTTTCGCCGCCATTGCCGCCGAACTGGAACGGAATGGATTTGAGGCGGAACCATTCGGGCCGCGTACGCTGGCGGTGAAAGCGACCCCGGTCGGGCTGTCCGGACACGAGTTAGAGCGCACGCTGATTGAAGTACTGGAGCAGACCAAGCGCGAAGAGCAGGTCGAGAACCTGGAGACGCTGCGCCTCAGGATAGCCGCTTCCATAGCCTGCCATGCAGCTATCAAAATCCACACACCGCTGGAAGTGACGAAGATGGAGTGGCTGCTGGAGGAGCTGGCCAAAACCGAGCATCCCACGAGCTGCCCGCATGGGCGACCCATCGTACTACGGTATTCTTTAAAAGAGATCCAGCGCGCCTTTCAGCGCATCTAGCCGGATTGCAATCCTCGTAACAAATGCTCGGTTTTCGCATCGTACCCGGAAGAAGGAATTTCTTTGAACACGGAACAGCTCAATTCGGCACGGCTGGCTCGCTGGAGCCAGAACGGCGAAGCACGACTCACCCAGGAAGCAGCGGCGGAGTGGCTCCGCACCATCGGATTGTGCTCCTATCTGCCCACAGGTCCAGCAGCCGCTGCACCGGCGGCCAGTTTTCTGGAGGCGGTCGTCGGACGCCCGGCACAGATGCCGAGCGCGGGCGAGCGGGCGCGTGCGTCGGAGCTTTTGGCGAGGCTAATTGAAAACGCCTTGGCAGTGCCTTTGATGCTGGGAAATTCTCTGGGCGAGCAGCCCGATTTCGTCGCCAGCGAGGAGGCACTCCGCTATATCTACGCGCTGCGCGGCGACCGCAATTTCAAAGATGGGCCATCGACCGTCGGCAACGAAAAAGTCACCA
Organism: Acidobacteriaceae bacterium; assembly: GCA_035713565.1. GTDB lineage: Bacteria > Acidobacteriota > Terriglobia > Terriglobales > Acidobacteriaceae > JAKAAZ01. Next base: position 3,455 of record DASSZI010000126.1, read on the forward strand.
CGCTGGCGCAGCACTGTTGGCAGGCGATCGAGCAGAACGGCCCGCTTACCGTGGCGTCGTTGCAGCCCATTCTGGGGCGGGACATCACGGAAGCGGCTGTCGCACGTGCGTTGCA
>DASSZI010000127.1:0-12138 GCA_035713565.1 Acidobacteriaceae bacterium
TTCGCCTCGGCTTCCGGCTGCTCGGCCGAAGGCGCTCCTTCGGGAACGCCTGCTCCACCAGCAGCTGCGTTGGCCTTGTACATCGCCTCGGCCAGTTTGTGGGAAGCAGTCGTCAGCTTCTCACGCGCTGCGTTCAACTCCGCCGGGCTCGGCGATCCTTCGAGTGTCTTCTTCGCCTCGGCCAGTGCGCTCTCCACGTCGCTGCGATCACTGCCGCTGACCTTCTCGCCGCTTTCCTTCAACATCTTTTCAATGTTGTAGACCAAGCCGTCGAGCTGGTTGCGCGCTTCAATCTCCTCGCGCTTCTGCTTATCTTCCGCCGCGTGCGCATCGGCGTCCTTCGCCATGCGCTCCACTTCTTCCTTGCTCAGACCGGAAGAAGATGTAATCGTGATCTTCTGGTCTTTGCCTGTGGCGTTGTCCTTGGCCGTCACATTCAGGATGCCGTTGGCGTCGATGTCAAACGTCACCTCAATCTGCGGCACGCCGCGCTGGGCAGGCGGAATCCCGCTCAGCTTGAACTTGCCCAGCGTGCGGTTCTGGCTGGCCAGGGGCCGCTCGCCCTGCAGGACGTGAACTTCCACTTCGGTCTGGTTGTCCGCCGCCGTCGAAAACGTCTCCGTTTTCTTGGTCGGAATGGTTGTATTGCGCGGAATCATCGGAGTCGCCACGCCGCCAAGAGTTTCAATCGCCAGGGTCAGCGGAGAAACGTCGAGCAGAAGCAGGTCCTTGACTTCTCCGCCAAGCACTCCAGCCTGTACCGCTGCGCCGATGGCGACGACCTCGTCCGGATTGACGCCCTTATGGGGCTCTTTGCCGAACAGATCCTTCACCAGTTGCTGAATCTTCGGCATACGGGTCTGGCCGCCGACCAGCACGACCTCATCTATCTTGCCAGCGTCAATGCCTGCGTCTTTCATCGCCTGCTTGCACGGACCAATGGAGCGCTGCAGAAGATCGTCCACCAACTGCTCCAGTTTGGAGCGGGTCAGCTTCTCGACCAGATGCTTCGGTCCGGTTGCGTCCGCAGTGACGAAGGGCAGGTTGATCTCCGTCTCCTGAGCCGTCGAAAGTTCAATCTTGGCCCGTTCGGCTGCATCCTTCAGTCGCTGCAGGGCCATTTCATTGCCCTTATTGCGGAGATCGACGCCTTCTTTTTTCTTGAACTCGTCGATCAGCCACTCCACAATCCGCTGGTCGATGTTGTCCCCGCCAAGGTGCGTGTCGCCGTTGGTCGCCTTGACCTCAATGACACCTTCGCCGACTTCCAGAACTGAGACGTCAAACGTGCCGCCGCCGAAGTCATACACGACGATCGTTTCGTCTTTTTTCTTATCCAGGCCATACGCCAGCGCTGCCGCCGTCGGCTCGTTCACAATGCGCTTAACGTCCAGACCGGCAATTTTGCCCGCGTCTTTGGTCGCTTGGCGCTGCGCGTCGTTGAAGTAGGCCGGCACGGTAATGACCGCTTCGGTAACTGACTGGCCGAGGTAATCCTCTGCCGCCTTCTTCAACTTCTGCAGAATCATGCCGGAAATTTCCTGCGGCGTGTAGTCCTTGCCCTGGGCCACGACGACAGTGTGGTCGCCCTGCTGCTTCACCTTGTAGGGCACCATCTTCATCTCATCGTTGACTTCATTGAAACGGCGGCCCATAAAGCGCTTGATGGAATAAATCGTGCTGTCCGGGTTGGTGATGGCCTGGCGCTTGGCAACCTGGCCGACCAGCCGCTCTCCGCTCTTGGTAAATGCCACGACGGAAGGTGTCGTGCGACCACCCTCTTCGTTGGGAATGACCTTTGGCTCGCCACCTTCCATTACGGCGACTACTGAATTTGTCGTCCCTAAATCAATTCCTATGATTTTTCCCATTCTTCCCCTCGCATTCGACGCTTCGTCGAGAATCCCTTGCTTCAAGTATCCCAGTTGAGTGTCTTATTGTCAACTTAGTTGATTCCGAAGATGTCTTACATCCATATAGATGCAGGCCGGGACTGCGAGGACGCAGTCTTCCGCGAAACGCAGGATTTCTCCGGGAATTCTCTGCCGGAAGCGTCCGACGTCAAGGGCGGTCCGCTGGGGGGACGGGCACGGAATAAGGAGAGCAGCAGGGGGTTCGAACAGGCCGCAATTCCATCAACTCTACCCGGGTGCCGTTCGGGTCATACAAATTGAGCTGCCATTTTCCGTCGCGCCCAATCTGCGCATGGGAGCGGGAGGAGGGCTTCCATCCCCGCTGCTGCAGCAACTCGGCGGCTTTGTGGATATCGCCGACTCCCAACGCGAGGTGATTCAAAATGCCGCTCACCGTCGCGGTGGGAGGGGCAGGGGAGTGCAGCATATATTCCAGCCAATCCGTCCCATCCGGCACCTGCATGTCGACAAAATCCGTCCGTCCGTCGACCATGCCGCCGTACCAGGCGGAGCGAAATCCCAGAACGTCGCGATAAAAGTGATCTTCCGCAGCTTGGTCGTGCACGATAAACCCGGCATGCAGAATGTGATGGGAAATCGGCTGTTCTTTAGGAGCGGGATGCTTGGCCGCCCGCACGTCCTGACGGGATGCCGGCGGCTGGACAAACTGGATGCGATGCCCTTCAGGATCCTTGACCCAGAAGAAATGCGCCCCATCGGCCCGCTCCTGTACGCCCCCTTCGAGGGGCACGCGTTTGCTCAGCAAATACCGCCGGAGGGCTTGCACATCAGAAGTCGCGAAAGCCACATAGGCCAGATCGTCCGTTTCGCCACCGGGCAGAGGTATCACCTGAATCGACTGGGAAGCATTCACGCGATATCGGCGCGAGGACTTGCTTTCGCCCGGCGCGGTTTGCGGAAATCCGAGAAATGCTCCATAGAACTGCTGCGCCTTGCCCAGATCGGACGCGTAGACCGCAACCCTGGCAATGCCTGTGATTTGCGGGCGGGCGGGAGACTGGGCCGCCAGCCGAACGGGAACGCACAGAATTGCGGAAGAAAGCAGAAGCGCCCGAACCGTTCGCAGCATGATGTCAGCCTATCATTGGTGTGTCTCAGCGCTGGAGTAGAACTGCGCCAGGTCGGCTTTCAGCTGCTTCAATGCGTCCACATTCAGGTAAATCATGTGGCCGGAGGGATAGTAGCCGAAGCGGATGTTCTGGCGTACGGAGGGATCAAGCTGCATGTGCGAAATGTCGGACTCAGTTTCAAAGAAGGGCGTCGCCAGATCGAAATAGCCATTCGCGGAGAACAGCTTCAGGTGCGGATTCTGCCGCATCGCTTCCGCCAGGTCGAGCGCGACATCGGGCCAGCGCTCCGGCCCGTAACCTGCCGAACCGGGAGGCGGCACGTGTTTCCAATCCCACTTGAAATTCGGGCCATACGCGGTGGGCTTGTACACGTCGTCCGTTTTGTACTGTAATTCGCTCCCCAGGTAGTCATGGAAGGCGGCGACGAACGCGCCGGTAATGCCAGTATCGGAAGGATCGTAATTGGGCGTCTCGCCGATCGCGTTCCGTTCGCTCCCTTCAAACCGGGCATCGTAGCGGCCCAGGATGCGACGGTCATCCCGCAGGAGTTCCTTGCGGAAATCGGAGGCGGAGACGCGCAGGTTGGCACGCTTCAGGTAATCCACGCTCAAGCCGGTCATCTGGCTGACCTTCTGGGCCACCTGATCTTCTTCCGAAGGGCTCAGGTTCTGTCCTTGCGACAGCGCCTCCGAAAATGGCCCACGCGCATAGGCGCGAACCTGTTCCAGGAAGCTTTTCAGGTCTGCGGGCTTGTTGGCCAGCTTGTCGTGGTACCAGGCAATCGCCGCATAGGAGGGCAGGTTGTTAATGTACTCGTTGTCCAGCCCAGGCGCGTGCTGGTTGTAATTCAGGATCGAGGAGACGAGAACGACCCCATTCAGCGCGATGCCGCTTTTCTCGAGCGAGTAGGACAGGCCCGCGGAACGAGTGGTGCCATAGGATTCGCCGATCAGGAATTTCGGAGAGTTCCACCTCTGGTTCACTGTGAGATAGCGGGCAATGAAATGGTTAAACGCCAATACGTCCTGATCGACGCCGAGAAAATCTTTCAGCGTGGCCTTGCCGGCGGGAGTGGAAAACCCTGTTCCCATGGCATCGACAAACACCAGGTCCGACTGATCGAGCAGGGTGAATTGGTTTGGAACCAGATGGTACGGGGCCGGCGGAGTTGCGTCTGGGCTGGCAGTCTGGATGCGCATTGGTCCAAATGATCCCATGTGCAGCCACATGGTGGAGGAACCGGGTCCGCCGTTGTACAGAAAAGTCACGGGCCGCGTCCTGGAAGAAGTCCCGTCCAGGGTATATGCCACATAGAACATGCTGCCATTGGGCTTGTTGTCCGCATCCCGAATGAGCAGTGTGCCCGCTGTCGCGGTGTAGTGCAGCGTCCGCCCATTTACCGCGATGGTGTGCTGGGTGATGGAACTCTTTTCCGCAGGAACAGGATTGGGCTTATTATCGGCCGCCGGAGCGGCTTTGACCTTCAGTTCATCCGGTTTTTTTTCCTGCGCCTGCAGCGGAAGAGCGGCTGTCAAAGCTCCGAGAATAAGGACAACAGAGGTGATGCGAGGTTTAGCCAGCATTCTGAGCAGGGTCTCCAGGGAAAATGATGTACGCAGCGGCTTTCATCGACAGACAAGTCTACAAGCAGACGCATCAACGAGACGCGTTCATCTGGAAAAAAGACGCACAGTCGATCCCACCCCGCCCTTCTGAAGGATTTGGGAAGGCCGCGTGGATTACATGGCAGCAGGGTTCGTCTGGCGGCGCACGTCGCTGGTAACGTGAGGCATGCCTCCAGGTTGCGACGCTACCCACGCTCCCCAGCGATTGGCAGCATCGGCCATCTCGGCGAGGGGAAGGCGACGTAATGCGGCATGCGTCAGCGCCGCAGTAAAGGCGTCTCCCGCTCCGATGGTATCCACGACGGTACAAGGAACGCCGGGATGCTCCTGCACCAGATCGCGCGTGACCAGCAGGCTGCCTTTGCCGCCGCGCGTGATCGCGACCATCCGCATGGAATAGCGCCCGAGCAGCAAACGGGCGACTTCCACAGGGTCCTGCAATGTCTCGGGAGCGCCCATCGCCTGGGCAACGGGAATCACCTCTTCATCGTTCATCTTCAAGATGCCGGCTCGGGAACAGCCCCACGCGAGCATCTCCAGCGTCCAGAATGGAGCGCGCAAATTCACATCGAAGACTCGCAGGCAATCCGGGCGAGTGCGGTTCACAAAATTCCGCAATGTTGTGCGCGTACCCGGCGAACGCTGCGCAAGCGTTCCGAAACAGACCGCATCCAGTGTGGGGGCAAGAGCCATGAGCGCAGACGTTTCCGGAATGAAGTCCCAGGCCGTTTCCGGTTGAATGCAGTACTGCGGCCCTGTGTTCGAGGCAAGAGTCACCGCCACGGTTCCCGTCGGATGGTCCGAGTCGAGGGAGACATAATCCAGGCGAACACCATTCTCCGCAAGCTGAGCAAGGGCCAGCCGCCCGCGCTCGTCCTCCCCGACGCTGCTCACCAGGAATGCCTCATCCTGCAGCGCCGCCGTCATCGCACAGAAATTGGCGACCGTGCCGCCCAGGCGAGCACCGTCAGGCAGCAGATCCCAGAGCAATTCTCCAATGGCAGCCACGCGAAAAGAATTGGATTCAGTTGGCATTGTTGTTTGAGTTCCCTGGCGTGGCATGGAGGTCTGTATGCAGATGCCACAGAGCGCTTTCGTTAGAAACATCCGGATGCGTGCGCAAAAAATTCAGCGCGTAGGTGCTTGCCATCGGATCTTCTTTCTCGTCGGCAAAGAGAGCGGATTCCTTGGCCGCCTTCTGCTTCATGCCTAAACGGCGATACAGGATTGCGAGATTATAGTGAGCGGCCAGATCGTCGGGATCGATGCTCTGCAGCTTTTGATATTGATCCATGGCCAGCGCGTATTGGTGTTCCTGATAGTAAGAGTAGCCAAGCTCGCGGTGGGCGTCGCGCGAAAGCGGAAATTGCTGCGCAACGGAGCGGAGGTCAGTGATTGCCGAGTCGAGATGCCCCTGGTTCCGCTCGACCAGAGCCAGATAATACAAGGCGCGGGCATTCCCGGGGCTGAGTTGCAGCGCCTTCTCCACCCCGGCGCGCGCGGAGCTATATTTTTCCCATGAAATTTCCGCAACAGCGATATTGGTGAACGCATCGGCATAGTCTGGACGCATTTTGGTGACCTGCCCAAATGCCCGCACGGACCGTGCATATTGCTGCTGATCGAGCAGAGCGATTCCAAGATTGTTCCAGCGCATCCAGTCCGGGTTGTCGCCCGCGACAGGCGGCTCCGGCGAGTTCTGCCCGATCTGTACCGTTCGTTTCCGCTCCGCCATCACCACCACGGGATAAGCAGGATGCCTGTTGCCCAGAATGACATTCAGATATCCCTGGTTGAAGTGCCGGTAATTGACGCGCGCCACAATCTGCAGCGGGCTTTTGGCGTCTTTGGGAATGCGAAATTGATAGCGCACCAGAGTCGAGCGCCCGCTCTGGATTGTATTGTCATAGGCAACTACGCGGCGCGACCAGACCTGATGCTTGTCGAGATAGTTTCCATTTTTATCGAGCATCCGATTGGTAAAGCTGTGCGCGTTCCGATCCAGCGTTCCGTCAGCATTCAAAAATCCACTGTGGGTCAACACGCGTCCAGAGGCGTCGGTCACTTCAAACTCCACCCAGGCTTCGTAGAAATCGCGCTGCTCTGGAATCAGAGAGTGCCCGATCATCCTGTTCTGGATGATGACGGTCGCCTCTACAACGTCCCTGGGCGCGAGGGTAAACGAGCTGGAACCGAGTGGAGCGATCATTTTATCGTCGCTGGATTTGCGCAGAGCAAAAATGTCTACATTCAGCCTTCCGTCCCGGAGAAACGAAGCGATCTTATCCAATTGATCCGTGTACTTGTAGTAATACGGGATGGCGGTATTCCCAGCAGTCCAGCGATGACTTGCAATCGCGCCGTTTTTCGCGCTGTAGTCGTGCCAGGAGGAAACTTCCCTGTCCATGTGGCAGGTCTGGCAGTTCTTCTGGTCCTTGCTGTAAAACGGCAAAGGATTCTGCTTGCTGAAGGAGGAAGTCTGCCATTCGTCGTAGGTGCCGAAAGCGCGCAGCCACTTATAGCCATTCACCATGTTCGGCAGCGCCGCCTTGTGGCAGCTTCCACAATATTCCGCGGACTTATAGAAATCCTTCATCACGGCCTTGCTGTGGCGCTCCGGGTGCGCCAAGATGGCATCAAAACTCACCTGGCCGGGAATGGGATTTCCTTTTTCGTCCACCATCACCGCCGGGATTCCCATGACATAGGAACCGGTGCCGTAGCTGGCCTGCAGCCTGCTGATCGAGTGACAAACCATGCAGGTCACCCCGTCGTCGTCGAAGGTGCGCTTGACCTTCGATCCCGGTGTAAGAGCTCCGGAGAAAAGAGCGATCGGGTTGTGGCAACCCTCGCAATGACGAGCGGTCGGCAAACCTTTTTCATCGATCAGCAACTGTACATTTTTGGTGTAGAACGGCTCGCGGAAGGAGTTGGCATGGGCTGATTCGCGCCATTGATGGTAGGCGGCCTCATGACAATGCGCGCAGTATGCTGCGGTCGGAAACGCGCCCGGCTGAATGAATGTATCGCCTTCGATCTGCGCGTTACTGGGCCAGAAAGGATGCTCTTTGCCCCAGGGAAACTGGTAGGTCTTTGCAATTTCCGCAGCGTAGGTTGCGCGGCTGGAAGAAGAGTTGTGCTGTGCCCGGGCGATTCGGGGGGACCAAAGTAAGAGCGTTAGAAGAAGATACAGCAGCCCGGTCCGCACAGGAACTGCGCCGATTGTATCCGCTCTGGTCGTCGATGAAGTCAAAATGCGCACAACAATTTCGATACAGCCGAGCGGCTAACCGCTCACATTTACCGCGTCCTTGCGGACGCAATGAAGAACGGCTGCTTGCAGCCGGGCCGGATCGTGACAATTCGGAGACTAATCTGCCGGTACGCCTCTGTCAACGCAATTGGCCGCAGAAGAGGAATACAGTCTGCTAGGATTTTCTGCTATGGGGAGTTCTGCCTTTTGCGGAAACAACAAGTGTGTCTGGCCATCGATGCTCGCGCTTCTGGTGCTTGGCGGCGCAACCCCAGTGGCCGCGCCGGGGGCTGTCCAGACGGTTCAGCCTCCCGCAGTGCCGGAATGGGCGCAACCCGGTTCTCCGACTCACGCGCAAGTGCCCCCGCCCGCGGATTTCCACCGGCCAAGCCGAAATTCCGAGACGGCCATCGGAATCTTTCAAGGCCAATCCGACATCGGGGCGGCGGTGGTGCCCGGCAGCTCCAGCTACGATCCAGGTACCCAGCAATATACCGTCCGGTCTGCCGGCTACAACCTCTGGTACACGCGCGATGAATTTCGATATCTGTGGAAGAAAATGATGGGAGACGTTTCCCTGGCGGCCGACGCCAGTTTTCCCGATCCCAAAGGCTACAGTGACCGGAAAGCCGTTCTGGTGATTCGACAGGACCTTGAGGATGATGCGAAGGAAGCTGTCGCGGGGGAACACGGGACGGGCATGATCCACCTGGCGCAACGTTCAGACAAGAATGCACTGATGGATGATATGCAGTATCGTTTTGGGGGAACGCTCGCGGGTGTACTGGCGCGACGGATCGGGATTGAAAAGCACGGGGATGAAATTGCGCTCTTCGTCAGCCTGAAGGGAGAACCCATGCATCAGTTCGGGCCACCGATCCATCTGCACTTCGACGGGCCGTTTTACGTCGGTATTGGGTTCACCTCCCATTTACCCTCGACGGTGGGTACCGCTGTGTTCTCCCACGTCGTGCTCGAAAACTCAGCAGGTCAGGTGCATTAATGCGGGCAATTCTCGAAGGAGGTTCACCTTTATGAAGGCAGGGTCCATCGAATTGAGATTTGGCTGCGCCGTGGTTATCGTCGCGCTCTGCGGTTTTGCGTCCACTCTTCGTGGCCAACAAGCACCGGCTTCTCCCAGCGGGCAGACTGTGGCCCATGCGACACAGCGGATGCAGAGCCGCGTCTATATCTATGACCTGCGCAAACATTCTTCGCACCTGGTGTATCGCGCCGATGCTGTCTGGGAGGCACCCAACTGGTCGCCCAATGGCAAGTATCTCATCCTGAATTCGGGCGGTGCGATCTATAAGTTTGTCCTTAAGCCAGACGGCACGGCCGAGCCGCAGAAATTGGGGATACCTGCGAGCTATCGGTGCAACAATGACAAGGCGATCTCGCCTGACGGCAAAAAGCTCGGGTTTTCCGCAGACCTTCCGCCGCACCATGGTTCTCAGGTTTTCCTGGCCGATGCAGATGGCATCAACGTAAAGCTGATGGTTTCCCCCTCACCTAGTTACTTTCACGGATGGTCGCCGGACAGCAAGACCATGGCGTTTGTCGCACAGCGCAACGGAAGCGGCCAGTTCGATATTTACGAAATTCCTGCGGCAGGCGGGACGGAGAAGCAGCTCGACGCCAACATCCATCACGATGACGGCCCGGACTACTCACCGGACGGCAAGTGGATTTACATCAATTCGGCCCGATCAGGAAAGGAAGCAATCTGGCGCTTTCCCGCTGAAGGTGCCGGTCCCCACGATGCAAAGGCTGAAATGGTCGTGAGCGACGGTCTGGAGGACTGGTTCCCCCATATATCGCCCGATGGCAAGAAGATGGTGTACATCGGCTATCCTGCCGGTACGCCCACGCATGACCCGCGTAATGTTCCTATCGTGTTCAAACTGGTCGGCCTCGAAAACAACAAAGTCGCGGTCGCCCGGAAGACGCTCGTGAGCGCGACTGGAGGTCAGGGCAGCTTCAATGTCAACTCCTGGGCGCCGGACTCGATGCGGTTCGCCTACGTAACCTATCAGGCGATTCCATAAGCCCGGAAAGCGTTGGAAGTCAACAGAGTCGAAACCAATCGCACCTTCCGGGGGCGTTTGCGGCACTGCTTCGTCCCCGCTGGCGGCGGAGGGCCAATCACTGGCCTCATCGTCTCAAGATTGAAACGAATTTAGAGTTTTGACCGTCTCCATTTAAGACAGAAGGAATACTCTAGAATGACAGCCAGCCTTGATCTCGAGGATCGCGGAGAACCTTAGTCCCGTATCACAGGGGTGCCCTGTGATGCCTCAGGAGTTTGCATGGCAACAGTTTCCGATACTGCAGCAAGCGTCAAGCGCAAACCGAAGACTCAGCCGGGCAAGGATAATCGTCATCCTTCCCGCGAAGCAGGCTCCCCCCACCCTGACGACCTGGCGCTCATCCTTGCCAGCCTGCAAAGCATGCGTGACGGCAATTTCTCGGTCCGGCTGCCCGTTGCCTGGACCGGCCTGGAAGGGAAAATCGCCGATACTTTCAATGAAATCGTCTCGACCAATGAGCGGATGGCGGCTGAACTGAAGCGCATCGGCCACGCTGTGGGTAAAGAAGGGCGGATGTGGGAAAGGACCCGGTTTCAACAATCGCGCGGCTGCTGGGGCGAAATGGAGGTGTCGGTCAACACTCTTGTAGAGGATCTGCTGCGCCCAACCACTGAGATGACACGCGCGATTGCCGCCGTCGCACAGGGAAACCTGGCACAGACAGTGCGCCTGGACGTGGGGGGCAGACCGCTCGAAGGCGAGTTCCTGCGCTCCGCCAATATCGTCAACACCATGATTCAGCAGCTCGGAACGTTCACCGAAGAGGTGACGCGCGTGGCGCGCGAGGTGGGCACGGAGGGCAAGCTGGGCGGACAGGCGCAGGTTCCAGGGGTTGCAGGAACGTGGAAAGACCTGACGGATTCCGTAAACTCGATGGCGAGTAACCTGACCGGCCAGGTCCGCAATATCGCGGAAGTGGCGACCGCAGTAGCCAGTGGCGACCTGTCGCGCAAGATCACCGTGGATGTTCGCGGAGAGATTCTGCAGTTGAAGGAGGCCATCAACACGATGGTCGACCAACTGCGCTCCTTCGCTTCTGAAGTGACCCGCGTCGCGCGCGAGGTGGGTACGGACGGCAAGCTGGGCGGACAGGCAGTAGTGCCCGGCGTGGCGGGAACCTGGAAAGACCTTACCGACTCGGTGAACGCGATGGCGGGGAATCTGACCTCTCAGGTCCGCAACATCGCCGAAGTGACAACCGCCGTGGCGCGCGGGGATCTTTCCCGCAAGATCACGGTAGACGTAAAAGGCGAAATTCTGGAACTGAAGGACACCATCAACACCATGGTGGACCAGCTGAACGCGTTCGCCGGAGAAGTGACCCGCGTGGCGCGCGAAGTGGGTACGGAAGGCAAGCTGGGCGGGCAGGCCCAGGTACCCGGGGTTGGTGGAACCTGGAAAGACCTGACGGACAACGTCAACTTCATGGCCAGCAACCTGACCGGGCAGGTGCGAAACATTGCGGAGGTCGCCACGGCCATTGCAAGGGGCGATCTCTCGCGCAAAATCACGGTCGATGTTCGCGGAGAAATCCTGCAGTTGAAGGAAACGCTGAACACGATGGTGGATCAGCTGAACCGGTTTGCCGGAGAAGTGACCCGCGTGGCGCGCGAGGTGGGAACGGAAGGAAACCTGGGCGGCCAGGCGAACGTGCCGGGCGTGGCGGGAACGTGGAAGGATCTGACGGACAACGTCAACTCCATGGCCGGCAACCTTACCGGGCAGGTCCGCAACATTGCGGAAGTGACCACGGCCGTGGCGCGAGGCGATTTGTCGCGCAAGATCACCGTAGATGTCAAGGGCGAAATTCTGGAGCTGAAGAACACCATCAACACCATGGTGGACCAGTTGAACGCGTTCGCCGGAGAAGTGACCCGTGTGGCCCGCGAGGTAGGAACCGAGGGCAAACTGGGTGGTCAGGCAAGGGTCTCGGGCGTGGCTGGAATCTGGAAAGACCTGACGGACAATGTCAACTCCATGGCTGGAAACCTGACGGCGCAGGTGCGCAACATTGCCGAGGTCGCTACGGCTGTCGCCCGCGGCGATTTGTCGCGCAAGATTGCAGTGGACGTGCGCGGGGAAATTCTGGAGTTGAAGGACACCGTCAATACCATGGTGGACCAGCTGCGTTCCTTCGCGGGCGAGGTGACGCGCGTGGCCCGCGAA
>DASSZI010000128.1:0-14436 GCA_035713565.1 Acidobacteriaceae bacterium
GATCTCCGCTTCCCAGCACGTTATCCACAATGTCATAGCCGACCACCACGACGCGGCCGTCATGCTGTTCGTCGGCGGGAGTAAACGCGCGGCCCTGGGCGATGTTGTAGTTGTACATCGTCAGCATATTCGCAGACCAACCATTGATACCGACCGCTGTGGCGGACTGATGATGGGAAACGACGGTGCCCGTCTTCGAGATTTCCGCGCCTGTCAGCGCGCAAGCCGTGCATTGCGCAGTGACCGCGTGGTAGTCATCCATCTTCAGGTTCTTCCGCTTCATGTACTTCAGGTATTCTTCACCGCTAAAGATTACGTTGGGCATTTTGCTGGCGGTAAAGACGTCGGCACCGTAACCATAGACCTTGGTCGCAACATACCTGTTCACGCCATTGATCATGGTCACGATCATGATGACGGAAGCGACCCCGATTACCACGCCGATGAGGGTGAGAATGGAACGCATTTTGTTGGCCCAGAGAGACTGGAGCGCAATTTTGAGTGCTTCGCGAAATCCCATAGCTGTTTCGATCAGTAAGGAAGCGGCACATTAGAGTTCCCGCTTGCGGCGCCGTTCTTTGCGGATAGATTTGGCACGCACTCCATCCGATGCCACCGGCGAGTCCGTCTAATCAAAAATCCTTCTCCTGCTGAACTGCCCACCAGATGCCGAACGCCGCCTCTGCGACCCCGATTGCCCGTGTCAACTGCGGGTGCCGGGCCAGATGTTTCATGGTGCGCCGCCAGAATTTTGGCCCCGCGACCCATGCTTTCGCCGCGCGCTCGGGGCGCACGGCCGCCATCATTCCATCGCCAATCAGAAACATCACGCCAAAGTGCTTCCATCTGGAATTCATCTGTCGAACCTCTGGTAACCATGATACGGTCGAGCAGCGGAATAAGTTCCAGACGCTTGCGGGCTATAAGTCCATGCGCTTGAATTTCCATTCCGGAATGACCCGGATCATGGCCATGATGGGCGCCCAGAACCATGGGGTGTACAGCACATCGCGGCGCGACTGAACAGCATTCAGAATGTCGCGGGCAACCTTATCGGGAGTGGCGAAGAGTGGCCCCTGGGGCAAGTGTGCAGTCATCGGTGTCGCAACAAAGCCTGGGCGGATGGTAAGCACCTGCACACCTTGCCGGTCGACCCGATTGCGTACGCCGTCAAGAAACGCATTCAGGCCCGCCTTCGCGCTGCCATAGACGTAATTGCTCTTGCGCCCGCGGTCCCCCGCCACGGAGGAAATAACCGCGATCGTTCCAGCATACTGGGCGGCAAAAAAGTTCGCCAGGCAGGTGACAAGTGAAGCGGCTGAGATAAAGTTTGTTTGCAGGCTGGCAGCGGCTTCGGCAAAGTCCCGTTCGCAAGCCGCCTGATCGCCCAGAACGCCGTGGGCAATCAGCGCGCAATCGAGACCTTCGAGCAGACCGGCAGCCCTGTCCAGCAATGCTGCGTGCCTCGCCGTATCGTCCAGATCGGCGGTTTCGGCATGGACTGCCGCAGCACCGCGCGCAACCAGGTCCTTCGCCACAGATTCCAGCCGGTCAGGGTTTCGCGCCACAAGAAAAAAACTTGCTCCGTAGGGTGCCAGCAGACGCATCCACGCCTGTGCAATGGCGGAGGTCGCCCCCAGAACGAGGATGCGCGACGGCAGGGGCCGCTTATCTTTCAGGTGGTTGCCGGACTGCTTCCGATTCTCAAACATCGACCGTCACCCGCTCCCAAAAAGACGATGTGAACGCCGGGTCGCGATATTGCGCGAAGTGCTGCCACTGCGGGTAGAATGCTCGGAATTGCGGGCCAGTCATACGCGCATCCTTCGCCGGATATAGTCGTCCGCCCAGTTCACGTGTCATGCTGGCAAGCCGGTCAAAGAGCGGAAATGTCACTCCCGGCACAATCGCAATGTCGAGCGCCAGTGTGATGCCCGGCTGCGGAAAAGACATCCAGCCACATGAGGGGATATCGCCCATGACTTTGAGCACGGCAAGGAACGACGCCAGTCCGGAGTCCGCGATGGTTTCAAGCACCGCAAGGATCCCATCCCGTCCATACTCCCAGGGAAGCACGCACTGGAACTGCAGAAATCCGCGCTTGCCGTAGATACGATTCCAATGCAGGATCCTGTCCAGCGGATAGAAGAAAGGCTCGTAATCCATATATCCCGTCACATGTCTGCGCAGCTGCCTGCGATAGTACAGCTCATTGAAGACACGCATGGAATTACGAGTGAGCGCCCAGGAGGGAAAATCGAACGGCACCGTCAGCCGTGGCGGAGGGCTGGTCTTTTTGGGCTCGAAGATATCCGAATGGTCCCCCTGCATGTAAATGCCACGAGCGAAATTGCGGCCCCGCGAGACGCAATCGATCCAGGCCATCGTACATTCCGAGCGGCTGCCGCTGGAGATGGCGAGAAACTCATCAACGCCGTGGAATTTGACGGATTCGTATCGGATCTTGCGGGAGGAGATCGGACGGAGCTGGATTTCCGCCCATGTAATCAGTCCTGTCAGTCCCATGCCGCCAATGGTCGCGCTGTACATGCCGGCGTTTTCCTGTGGCGAGCAAACCAGGCGCGAGCCGTCGGAACGGACGAGCTCGAAGCTGGGAACATGATTCCCGAAGGAACCTGCCACATGGTGATTCTTCCCATGGACGTCATTGGCGATTGCTCCCCCAACGCTGACATACTTCGTACCCGGAGTGACGGGAAGAAACCAGCCCCGCGGAACAGAGAACTCCAGAATTTGCGCCAGAGTGACACCGCTCTCGCAGCGCAGCAGACCGCTAGCCGGGTCGAAATGCAGGAATCGGTCCAGTCCTCGAGTGGACAGCAGTGTGCCACCTTCCAGCAGACAAACGTCTCCGTAGCTCCGGCCCATTCCAACTGCCAGCACTGGAAAGGCAGGCGGAGTGCTTCCAGGAAACTCATCGATCCAAAACAGAGTCTCCAGGCGGCAGTCCACTTTAGGATAGCGACCCCACGACTCGAAGGCTGGCTGTTTGGTTTTACCGGGCATCGTCTCTTACGTTACATGCTTGCTGCGTCATACCGCGGCGGAAAGTGCGATCAGAAAGATCACCACGCCCGCCAACAGGCTGCCCGGGTCCGTCAGAGCGAACACGACGGGATCTTCATTCATCTGACCACGTGAGGCACGCAGCCACACCCGGCTCAACCACCAGATGAGCATCGGCGTGAGCAGCCAGAGGCGCTGCGGGTGGTGATAGAGCTGGCGCACCTGGGAATTGTTGATGTAAAGCGTAAACACCACAATCGAGGCAAACGCGCTGGAAGTGCCGAACGCCCGCATCTGCTCCATATCATGCACCAGATAGCCGCGACCATTGGATGGATCTGTCCCACGCGCGCGCAGATTCTCCAACTCACTGAAACGCTTGATGAGTGCCAGGCTGAAGAAGAAAAAGATCGAGAAAGCGGCCATCCAGTGCGAGACAGGCACCCGGGTCGCCGCCGCACCAGCCATTATCCTCAAGGTGTAGAGAGCAGACAGGATAATGACGTCCACAAGAACGACCCGCTTCCAATAGAGGGAATAGGCCAGGGTGACGCAGCAGTAGGCCAGCAGCCATCCCGTAAATTCGTCCGGCAGCAGGCGTGCGAGGCAGATGCCGCACACGAAAAGCCCAGTGGTCAATACGAGCCCGAAAGTCACCGATAAGTTGCCGGCCGCGAAAGGCCGGCGGCGTTTGACGGGATGGCTGCGGTCCGAAGCCAGATCCAGCAAATCATTGACAATGTAGGTACTGGAGGCCACCAGGCTGAAGCTGAAGAAGGCCAGAAGAGCTTGAAAAGCAGAATTGAGCCTGATTGCGTGGGCAAGCAGAAGAGGCAAGAAGATCAGCACGTTTTTGGCCCACTGATGCAGTCGCAAAGCCCGCCTCAGAGATTCCCGCAAAGGTGCGCGATCGACGAAACACCTTTGCACCGGAAGATTTTGACGGCGGAGCCGGCCGCCAAGCCCGAAAACAGGATTGGCCAGCATTGCGCCCCCGCAGGACTTGATCAAGTGCATATCGGCATGGCTGTTGCCGATGTAAACAAAATTTCCCGGACCGAAATAGGATTCCAGCAATTGCAATTTGTTGTGGCCGGTTAAATTCAGAGCACCGTCGCTGGCGAAGACCCCCTGAAACAGGCCGATATAAGCTGCCACGCGATCAGCCAGGAGACGATCCGCTCCAGTGCAGAGGTACGCCTGGCGGCCCATTGCCCTCTGCTCCCGGAGATAAACTAAAAGAGTTTCGTTGTACGGCAATCTGGCCACATCTAATGGAGCGTGGAGGCCGATATTTCGTTTTAGGTTCGCTCTACCCGCGAGCAGCCAAGAAGGCAGCCGGAACAACATCGCCGCGTGCGATCGGGCCAGCAAACAGAGGGCGTCCGACAGCGTGTCGCATTTCGCCAGGGTTCCATCAAGATCGACGCACAGCGGGAGCGCGTCGGCGCTGGACGACTTCTCAGTGGGCTCCGCATCCGAAGCGGCGGCTTGATTGGGGAGCATAGATGGGGAACTCCGGCAATCTGATGCTACAACATGCGCCGAAAGAGGATGAGAAGATAAAAGGAGAAATGCCCAGAACGGAGGCACGTTCTGGGCCCCTCCCAGGATCACGCGGCCGACAAAGATTTGAAACTTTTGAGCGGGTTCCTGCGTCCTTTCATCAACACGCAGCAGCCCGATTCGGCCTCACAAATCGTGATTCCGTGCCGAAGAAATCCAATACAGGACCTGATGAGTTTCTTATGCCGATAGTTGAAAGCACCCGTCCAGCGCCGCCCAGCATGGAAGATCCGGGGTACGAGCGCAAAGGCGGACGAAACTGGCTGCACACCGTCGTCATCCTCCTGATCTTGTGCGCTGCCGCGTTCCTGACCTGGCGGATCGCGACAGCCCGGCAGGCAAAGCAGAAGCAGGCTGCGGCTCGTGCGACTGCGATGGCACTCTACGCCAAAATCCCGGTGGAAGGGGCGCGTGTCGAGAGCAAAAATGTTCCCGTTCACCTTGACGGGCTGGGGACCGTAACGGCTTACAACACGGTAACAGTCAATTCCAGGGTGCCGGGTCAGATCGTGCAGGTGAACTTCAAGGAAGGTCAGAACGTCCGCAAAGGCGATCTGCTGATCGTGATTGATCCGGCGCCCTATAAAGCTGCGTTGGACCAGGCGAAAGGCCAGCTTGTCAGAGATCAGGCCCAGCTTCAGGACTATAAGCTCGAACTGGCGCGCTATACCTCTCTTTACAAGGAAGGGGTGTACTCCAAAGAGCAGCTGGATGCCGAGCAAGGTCTCTACGGGCAGTACCTGGGAACTGTGCAGGCGGACAAAGCTGCCGTAGACACTGCCCAGGTCAATCTGGACTACTGCTATATTCGTTCTCCAATCGACGGCAGGGTGGGACTGCGCCTGGTAGATCCCGGAAACATTGTGCAGACCACCACCACAACCGGCATGCTCATCATTACCCAGATGCAACCAATCGCAGTCGATTTTTCCCTGCCTGAGGACAATTTGCCCGAGGTGCTGAAAAAAATGCGCGGCACGGGCGGCCTGGCTGTGGACGCATTTGACCGCTCTTCCAAACAACACCTTGCCACAGGGAAACTGCTGACCGTGGACAATGAGATCGACCAAACCACCGGGACCGCGAAATTCAAGGCGGTATTTTCGAACCGAAGGGAAATACTTTTTCCCGATCAGTTCGTAAATATACGACTGGTGATCGACCAGTTGCGCGGTGCGACGGTCATGCCGGCCGCAGCCTTGCAGCACGGTCCGGAAGGTGATTTCGTCTTTGTTGTGGATTCAGACCAGACCGTAAAAACCCAACCCGTGCATGTCAAGCTGACGGAGGGCTCAACTCTGGTGGTTGACAATGGGGTTCAGCCTGGACAGATCGTGGTGATCGATGGGGCGGAAAAGCTCACCGCTGGCAGCAAAGTCAAGGTGGTGATTGCCGACGACAATTCCGCTTACAAGAAAGCCGCACAGGGAACTACGTTGTGAGCCCATCCCGCATCTTCATTTTGCGGCCAGTGGCGACATCGCTGCTCATGGCCGCGATTCTGCTCGCCGGCATTGTCGCGTATACGCAACTCCCCGTTTCCGCACTCCCGGAAGTGGATTATCCCACGATTCAGATCACGACCTTCTATCCAGGTGCAAGCCCGAGCGTGATGGCATCGGGGGTGACGGCGCCGCTTGAACGGCAATTCGGCGAAATGCCCGGATTGAATCAGATGACCTCGATCAGTTCCTTCAGCGGATCGGTGATTACTCTGCAGTTTGAGCTGACGGAAAACATTGATGTGGCCGAGCAGGAAGTACAGGCCGCGATCAATGCGGCCGGAACGTATCTGCCGACCGACCTGCCGAATCCTCCGGCCTACAGCAAGGTCAATCCGGCGGATTTTCCTGTTTTGACGCTGGCGTTGGTATCGAACACCATGCCACTGGCCAAAGTCGAGGATCTCGCCGACACCACACTGGCGCAGAAAATCTCGCAGCTCTCCGGCGTGGGTCTGGTGTCGATCGTCGGCGGACAGAAGCCAGCCGTTCGCGTCCAGGCGAACCCCACAGCTCTCGCTTCTTATGATCTGAGTCTGGAAGACGTGCGGACCGCTCTTGCAGCGACCAACGTGAATCAGGCCAAAGGCAACCTGAACGGCCGCAGACAATCTTTCACCATCAACGATAACGATCAGCTGACGAGCGCAGGGCAATATGAGCCGATCGTCATCGCCTATCGCAACGGCTCTCCTGTGCGGCTGGAGGACATCGCCGCAGTCACGAACGCGACGGAAAACGCGCAGGAAGCGGCATGGCTGAACGATTCTCCAGCCGTTATCCTTAACATCCAGCGTCAGCCCGGCGCGAACATCATCGCGGTGGTAGACCGCGTGCACAAGCTGCTACCGCAATTGCAGGCCAGCTTGCCTCACGCCGTCAAACTCGCTGTTGTGACAGACAGAACGCAAACCATCCGGGCCTCCGTGAAGGATGTGCAGTTTGAACTGATGTTGACCATCGCGCTGGTCGTGATGGTGATTTTCCTGTTCCTGAGAAACATCGCTGCGACCATTATTCCCAGTATCGCTGTGCCGCTGTCGATTGTCGGCACTTTTGGAGTGATGTATCTGCTGGGCTACACGCTGGACAACTTGTCCCTGATGGCGCTGACGATCTCCACCGGGTTTGTGGTGGACGATGCCATCGTCATGATTGAAAACATTGCGCGCTATCTGGAGCTAGGCGATTCTCCACTGGAAGCGGCACTGAAGGGTTCGCAGCAGATTGGTTTCACGATCGTGTCCTTAACGGTTTCCCTGATCGCCGTGCTGATCCCGCTGCTCTTCATGGGCGATATCGTAGGCCGGCTCTTCCGGGAATTTGCCGTCACACTGGCGGTAACAATCCTCGTCTCCGCATTCGTTTCGCTGACGCTGACTCCGATGATGTGCGCCAAGTTGCTGCGCCATAAGCCGGAGAGCGAACAGGGACGGCTCTACCACAGCTCGGAGCGCTTCTACACGTGGGTGATCGCCAAATATGGTTCTACCTTGCGTTGGGTGCTGGATCGGCAGACGGCGACCCTGCTGGTGACGGTAGCGACCCTTCTTCTTACTGGATTGCTTTTCTACATTGTGCCGAAAGGCTTTTTTCCGGTGCAGGACACGGGCCTGATTCTCGGCATTTCGCAGGCGCCGCAGACCGTCTCGTTTGATGCAATGTCCAACCTGCAGCGGCAACTGGCTCAGGTCGTCTTGAAAGATCCGGACGTGGCGAGTCTGACTTCTTTCATCGGCGTCGATGGGACAAACACCACATTGAACAGCGGCCGACTGCAGATCAATCTGAAACCACGTGAGGACCGGGCCGCATCTGCGTCTGAAATTATTCGCCGCTTGCAGCCGCAGGTCGACAAGGTGCAGGGCATTCAGCTTTTTATGCAGCCGCTGCAGGATCTAACGGTAGAAGATCGTGTGAGCCGGACGCAATTTCAATACACGCTGGAAGACGCCAGTGCCACTGAACTCGCGTATTGGACACCGCGCATGCTGCGAAAGATGCAGGCGCTTCCAGAATTGCGCGATGTTGCTTCCGACCAGTTGGATAATGGCCTGGCAGCTGAGCTGGTCATTGACCGCGACACCGCTTCGCGGCTGGGCATCGATCCCGCCGATATCGACAACACGCTCTACGACGCCTTCGGGCAGCGGCAGGTCTCGACAATCTTTACCCAGCTGAACCAATACCATGTGGTGCTGGAGGTTGCCCCCAATTACCAGCGCAACCCCACGGACCTTTCCAATCTGTACGTCAAATCGGCTACGGGCCAGCAGGTTCCGCTGTCCGCACTTGTCCGCTATGAGCAGATGCGTACACCGCTTTCTGTCAATCACCAGGGGCAATTCCCCGCAGTTACGCTCTCATTCAACCTCGCGCCCGGGACCTCCCTTGGGCAGGCGGTGGATGCGATCCAGCAGGTAAAGAAAGAGCTGGACATGCCGGCCTCTGTAGCGGCCAGCTTTCAAGGAACGGCGGAGGCATTTCGCAAGTCGCTGGCCAATGAGCCGCTGCTCATTCTGGCCGCGCTTATCACGGTTTATATCGTGCTCGGCGTGTTGTACGAAAGCTACATCCATCCGATTACGATTCTTTCCACGCTGCCGTCGGCAGGGGTAGGGGCCATTCTGGCGCTGCTGATCTGTCATGAGGAGTTCAGCATCATTGCGCTGATCGGAATTATTTTGCTGATCGGCATCGTCAAAAAGAACGCAATCATGATGATCGACTTTGCCCTGGAAGCCGAGCGGCAGGAAGGGAAATCTCCGGAAGAGGCCATTTACCAGGCTTGCCTGCTGCGTTTCCGCCCGATCATGATGACAACCATGGCTGCACTGCTGGGCGGTTTGCCTCTCGCGCTGGGAACCGGCACGGGCGCGGAGCTACGCCGCCCGCTCGGCGTGACGATTGTGGGCGGCTTGATTGTTTCTCAGGTGCTCACGCTGTACACCACGCCGGTTGTGTACCTGTTCTTTGATGGATTGGCAAAGCGCCTGCGCAACCGTAACCAGGTTGCTGTCAGGGAGCGAAACAGGCCACGGCACGTGACGGTTTCGGGCGACTGACTCCATGCATATCTCTGCGCCTTTCATCCGACGGCCCATCGGCACCGCGCTGCTCACCATCGCGCTGATGCTCGCCGGGATTGTCGCCTATAATCTGCTGCCCGTGGCACCCATGCCGGAGGTTGAATTTCCGACAATTGGGGTTCAGGCATCCCTGCCTGGCGCCAGCCCGAAGGTCATGGCCTCTGCAGTGGCAACGCCGCTGGAACGCGAATTCGGGCGGATTGCCGGTGTGACGCAGATGACCTCCGTCAGCACGCTTGGCTCAAGTGCCGTCACGTTGCAGTTCGACCTGAATCGAAACATCGATGCGGCTGCCCGCGACGTACAGGCGGCGATCAATGCCGCGCGCGGTCAACTGCCGAGCAACCTACCCGGGAATCCAACGTACAACAAGTTCAATCCCGCGGATGCACCAATCTACATTCTGGCACTCACTTCGGACTTGATGCCGAAGCCCAAGATTTACGATTATGCCAGTTCCATCCTGGCGCAGAAGTTAGCGCAGATCAATGGCGTTGGCCAGGTGTACGTGGGCGGAAGTTCCAACCCGGCAGTCCGCATTGAAGCTAATCCGACGGTCTTGAGTTCCTACGGCATCGGGCTGGAGTCCGTCCGCACAGCGCTCGGAACCGTGAACGTAAATATGCCGAAAGGCTCCTTGAACAACAAAACCACGCAGATGGTGGTTTCCGACACGGACCAGTTATTTGGCAGCGCAGCTTATAAACCGCTCATCATTGCTTACAGCAATGGCCACCCGGTCCGCCTGCAGGACATAGGCAATGTTGTGGACTCGGTCGAGAACATCTACACCTGGGGTCTGGCGAACGACAAACCTGCGGTGCTGGTCATCATCTTCAAGGCCCCCGGGGCAAACATCATCCACACTGTCGATCAGGTTAAGAAGGACATGCCGCAACTCGCGGCTTCCCTGCCTCCAAGCATCCACCTGACGACGATCCTGGACCGCACTCTGACGATTCGGGCGGCCGTCGATGACGTGGAGATGACTCTCGTCATTTCCGTCCTGCTGGTCATTCTGGTAGTGTTCTTTTTTCTGCGCGACCCAATGGCGACGCTGATTCCCAGTATTGCCGTACCACTGTCACTGCTCGGCACCTTCGGCATGATGTATCTGCTGGGGTACACGCTGGACAACTTGTCGCTCATGGCGCTGACGATCTCCACGGGTTTCGTTGTCGACGATGCCATTGTGGTGATCGAAAATATTTCGCGCTACCGCGAGGAGGGTTACAGCGCGTTCGACGCCGCAATGCGCGGCTCGAAAGAAATCGGCTTCACTGTAATCTCCATGAGCGTGTCTCTGGTCGCGGTGTTTATTCCCATCCTGTTGATGGGCGGCATTGTGGGCCGGCTGTTCCGGGAATTCGCGGTCACGCTGAGCCTGGCGATTTGCGTGTCTCTAATTGTTTCGCTGACCACGACGCCCATGATGAGCGCCTATTTCCTACGCGATCAGCATGCCCGTAAACATGGCAGCATCTATCGGGCATGCGAATGGATCTTTGACAAATCCTTGTCAGTTTACCGGCATGGTTTGCATTGGGTTCTGGATCATCAACCCCTGATGCTGGTGGTGACGCTGCTCACGTTTGTCATCAATGTTTATCTCTTCATCTACATTCCCAAAGGTTTTTTCCCGCAGCAGGACACGGGCCGCATCATGGGGCAGATACTGGCGGACCAGGACGTTTCCTTTGACGCCATGCGAATCAAGCAGGAGCAGTTCACCTCCATCGTGATGAAGGATCCCGGAGTGTCCAGCGTCATCTGCTTCATCGGCGGAAACGGAAACACAATGAACACGGGCCGTATGTTCGTCACGCTGAAGACCGGGAAGGACCGCGTGGGATCGGCGGACGACATCATCAACCGCCTCCGGCCAAAATTGATGACCATTCCGGGCGCCAGTTTGTTCATGCAGGCGTCTCAGGATGTGAGCGTAGGCGGCCGAATGAGCGCAGCGCAATACCAGTACACCCTGGAAGACCAGAGCCTGTCCGAGCTGCTTACCTGGGCGCCGAAGCTGAAGGCCCTGTTTCAGAAAATGCCGGAGCTGCGCGATGTTTCGACCGATCTGCAGGACCAGGGTCTGGAGACGGAACTGGTGATCGACCGCGCCACCGCCTCTCGCCTCGGCATCTCGACGCAAATGATCGACAACACGCTGTACGACGCATTCGGCCAGCGACAGGTTTCCACGATCTATACTCCGCTGAACCAATACCACGTCGTGCTTGAAGTTGCCCCTCAGTTTCAGCGCGACCCCGAGGCGCTGCGCAATATCTATGTCAAAGCGACTCCGACTGCGTCGACGACTCTGACCGGCTCCGCGGCACAGGCTGCGACCACGACGCAGGCTGCGGCGCAGGCAACAACAGCGTCCAGCGCTCAGGTGCCGCTGAGCGCCATCGCCCATTACGAGCGCAAACGAACCTCATTGCAGGTGAACCATCAGGGCCAGTTCCCTGCCGTAACGCTCACGTTCAACCTGGCGCCGGGAGTAGCGTTGGGTCAGGCAGTGGACGCTATCGAACGCGTGCAGCAGGAAGCGCACATGCCCGCCAGCATTTACGCTGGCTTCCAGGGAACCGCGCAGGCATTTCAGACCTCCCTTGCGAATGAGCCTTACCTCATCCTTGCCGCGCTGCTGGCCGTCTATGTTGTGCTCGGCATTTTGTATGAGAGCTATATTCACCCCATCACGATCCTTTCAACGCTGCCTTCCGCCGGTATCGGGGCCATTTTGGCTCTGCTGCTGTTCCATATTGAATTCAGTGTGATCGCTTTGATCGGAATGATTCTGCTCATCGGGCTTGTGAAGAAAAACGCTATCCTGATGATCGACTTCGCACTTGAGGCTGAGCGAAACCGAGGCAGAACACCAGAAGAAGCCATCTACGAAGCCTGCGTGCTGCGCTTCCGGCCTATTATGATGACCACGCTGGCTGCGCTGTTCGGTGGATTACCCTTGGCCGTGAGTCATGGAACAGGCTCGGAATTGCGCCGGCCGCTTGGAATTGCAATTGTCGGCGGACTGATTGTTTCTCAGGTGCTCACCCTGTATACGACCCCAGTTGTCTATCTGTTCTGGGACAAGCTACAGATTCGCTTCGCTCATCTGCGCGGCAAAGGACACGACACCGCCGGATCGCACCTGCCAGCGAACGGCGATTGATCCAGACGGGAATTGAGGCAACGGACAATCTATCGGCTCAGCATCAACTCCGGTTGATGTATTTTTTGTGCGGGAGCATCCCCGGGAAAGTAGGCGTTGGTGACGTATTGGTACAACATTCGGTGCGTGTTGAAGAAAGAGCCGTTGATGGCAAGCGCCATCCGCATGACTTCGGCCCACTTCTCCGGATAGCGATAGTACAGTGGCAGAATTTCATTCTCCAGCTTGGTATATAAGGAGTCCGCTTCCTCGGCATCGTTGTCGGTTTCCGCGATGGCCCAGCCGGTAGCTCCTTCAATCCATCCCTCGATCCACCAGCCATCCAACGTGCTAAGGCTCGGCACCCCGTTCATCGCTGCTTTCATGCCGCTGGTTCCGGACGCTTCATAGGGACGCCGAGGAGTATTGAGCCACAGGTCCGCTCCGGCAGTCAATACGGCGCCAAGGTCCCACTCATAATTTTCCAGGTAGACCACCTGGAGCATGTCGGAGTGCAGCCTGCCTGCTGATTCGAACACATGATGGATGATGCTTTTGCCCAAGTCATCGTGAGGGTGCGCTTTGCCCGCATATACGATCTGGAGCCCACCGCAGTCCCGGGCCAGCTTGCTCAGACGCTCGGGTTCGACGAAAAGCATGTCAGCGCGTTTGTAAGCTGCGGCACGTCGCGCAAAGCCAATGGTAAAGCGGTCTTCCCGAAGCCGTACGCCGGTGCGAGAGGCAACAGTGGCGAGCAGAGTGCGCTTGGCTTCCAGATGGCGGCTGCGAATCTCCTCGGCGGCGATTCCAATGGCGAAGCGAAGGTAGAGATTATCCCGGCGCCAGTTTGGAATTCGTTGATCAAAGAGCTCCTGCAACGCGGGCTGGATCCAGGTGGCGGCATGCACACCGTTGGTGATCGCGTGGACGGCGTATTCCGGGAACATCTCGCGAGAGACGCGTCCGTGCTGCATGGCCACACCGTTCACGTAACGTGAAAAGCGCAGCGCAACATACGTCATATTCAACATGCCGTCATGACAGCAGCCAAACTTTTCCAGCGCATTGGTACGGCGATCACCCAGAATCTGGCGGACCTGATCGAGCGAGAAACGGTCATGGCCAGCAGGTACCGGAGTGTGCGTGGTGAAGACGCACCGCGTGCGCACGGCTTCGATATCCGCCTCATGCGCATCCAGCAGATTGCCTTCTTCGAGTCTTTCTTCGAGCAGACCAAGCGTCAATAGAGCAGCATGACCTTCGTTCATGTGGAAAACGGCGGGCTGGCAGCCAAGTGCAGCAAGAATGCGCACTCCGCCCATGCCCAGAACAGTCTCCTGGCAGAGACGATAAAAGGTATCACCCCCGTAAAGGTGATCTGTTAGCTGACGGTCCCAGGGATCGTTCGGCTCCAGATCCGTGTCCAGAAAAATAACAGGAACGACATGTCCGTCGACTCCGACGATGTCTTTACGCCAGGCACGCACCATGACAGGGCGTCCCTGAATGGTGATAGCTTCCACCGGTTCCAGCGGCTGGAGCAGTTCTTCGGGCTTCCACGGCTCGTCAGATTCGGACTGAACACCGTCCGCGCTCAGATGCTGCTGAAAGTAGCCTTTGCGATGCACCAGAGTGATTGCGACCAGCGGAAGCCCTGTGTCGGCTGCCGAACGGAGGGTATCTCCGGCTAGAACGCCCAGACCACCGCTGTAGGTCGGCATGTCGGGAGCGACCGCCATTTCCATCGAAAAGTATGCGACTTTGAAACGGCTCCAGTCGCAGTCGGCGGGTGGGCGGTTCGGATTGTCAAGCTTGGTGGCCGGCATTGCGATGCATCTCCAGGGAATGAAGTTCGCCTATGAATCACGCGAAATCTGAAACTAAACTTACGACAGCCAGCATTCAGTTCAACCAATCCCTGGCGATTGCAAAGGTGGTCTCACTCAAATGAAATGGCATACGGACCAGAAAGGTTGTACGCAATCCGGTGCATACCGCTTTCTATTTCGTTTGCTCGTGACTTTACGACATTCTAGCAGCGCATGGCACTCGATCGAGACAAAAATCTTGCCTTCTCAGTGCGCTGCGCCTTCGC
>DASSZI010000129.1:0-7937 GCA_035713565.1 Acidobacteriaceae bacterium
GCTCCTGGATATTTCCGCCGATGAGCGCTTCTGACAGCGGATCCTCAACATAGCGTTGCAAAGCTCTGCGTAAGGGGCGCGCACCATAACTCCGGTCTACCAGCGTGCGATCCAGAATCCACTTCTTCGCATCCTCCATCACGGAAATCGTAATAGCTTTCTGTGCGAGATTTGCGTTCAGTTGCTGCACGAGCAGCTCCATGATCTGAATCAGGTCGGCATCGGAGAGCGCCTGGAAAATAATGATTTCATCCAGCCGGTTTAGAAACTCTGGATTGAAAGTGCGCTTCACCTCATTTTTAACCAGGTCCTCCACTTTCTCGGCTACCGTTGTTTCTTTATCGGAAGCGAAGCCGAGCCCCTGTCGTTTTTGCAGGTGACGCGCGCCGATGTTAGACGTCATGATCAGGATGGTGTTCTTGAAGTCTACCGTGTTGCCCAATCCGTCGGTAAGCTGACCATCCTCAAATACTTGCAGTAGAATGTTAAAGATGTCTGGGTGCGCCTTCTCGATCTCATCCAGCAGCACGACCGAGTATGGCGATCGCTTTACCCGCTCAGTCAGTTGGCCGCCTTCCTCATACCCCACATAGCCCGGCGGCGAACCGATCAATTTCGATACGGAGTGTTTCTCCATGTACTCCGACATGTCAAAGCGAATGAGCGCCTTGTCACTGCCGAACAGGAAATTCGCCAACGACCGCGCAACCTCGGTTTTTCCTACGCCTGTTGGACCCAGGAACAGGAACGAGCCAATGGGCCGGTTAGGCGACTTGAGCCCCGCACGGGACCGGCGAATGGCGCGCGCCAGTGCGGATATCGATTTCTCCTGCGAAATGATGCGTTTGTGAAGTTCCTCTTCCACGCGAAGAAGCTTCTGGGTTTCCTCCTCCTTAATGGAGGTAACCGGCACTCCTGTCCAGCGGCTCACTACATCTTCAATATCCTCCCGGCTGACCACCCCTGCCGTAGAGTCATCCAGGTGATATTTATCACGCAGCGCACGCAGGTTCTCGCGCTCCTTACGTTCTTCATCGGAGTAGAAACGCGCCTTCTCAAATTCGTGGTTCGCAATCGCGTTCTCCATGCGATGCACAATAAACTTGATGCGCTTCTGGATCTCCGTAATCTCCTCCGGCAGGGAAGTCTGACGCAACTTCACGCGCGCTCCGGCTTCGTCGATCAAATCGATAGCTTTGTCCGGCAAAAAGCGGTCTGGAATATAGCGGCTGGAGTGGTATACCGCAAACTGAATCGAGTCGTCCGTATAGCTGACCGCATGAAACTTCTCATATCGGTCCTTGATGCCCATGATGACCTTGACCGCATCTTCCTCGTTTGGAGGCGGAACTTTTACCGCCTGGAATCTACGCTCCAGCGAACGGTCTTTCTCGATAGATTTGCGATACTCGCCCGGAGTGGTTGCACCAATGCACTGAATTTCTCCGCGTGACAGAGCAGGCTTCAAAATATTTGCGGCATCAAGCGAGCCTTCCGCCGAGCCGGCTCCCACCAGCGTATGCAGCTCATCGATGAAAATGATGGAATTCTGATTCTCCATCAATTCTTTCATGATGGTCTTGAGCCGTTCTTCAAATTGGCCGCGGTATTTGGTTCCTGCAACGATTAAGGAAAGATCCAAGCCGAGGACGCGCTTGTCGGCCAGAAAGCTCGGCACATCACCGTCGGAAATACGCTGCGCCAGCCCTTCGACGATGGCGGTTTTGCCCACTCCCGGCTCCCCAATCAATACCGGATTGTTCTTGGTACGACGGCAAAGGATCTGGATGACCCGGTCCACTTCCTGATCGCGGCCGACTAATGGGTCGAGTTGATTATCGAGCGCAGCCTGGGTCAGGTCGCGCGAAAACTCGGCAAGCATGCTGGTCTCGCGGCTGCGAGAGGCCTGTGGAGTGCGCTCCTGCGTGGTCCTCGCTAGCTCGTCACGCACGCTGGACAGGCGAAGGCCCCGTTCCAGCAGGATTTCCGAAGCAAAGCATTTTTCTTCCCGCAGCAGTCCAAGTAGCAAATGCTCGGTCCCGATGTGCTTGTTAGAGAGACGCTCAGCCTCTTCCGCCGCATACGCCAACACGCGCTTGCACTCATTGGACAAGGGTAGATCCACGGACGTAGAGACTTTTTCGCGTATAGTTGTGTGCGCTTCTATCTGTTTGCGGATCGACTCGACAGAAGCATGAGACCGCAAAAATTTGTTGCTCAGCGCCTTGTCTTCACGTAAGAGACCCAGCAGAAGGTGTTCTGATTCAATATAGGGCGAGCCGAACTGGCTAGCCTCGTAACGCGCGAAGAAAATCACGCGCCGCGCTTTCTCTGTGTACCGTTCAAACATATTCCCCCCTTGGCTCATGCCGTTCCGGTGATGTTCCACCCGGAGATGCGGTACGAACAATTGGATGCTCCCATGTCTCCGGCGTCGCAGATTGTGTTTCCAGGGACACGTCGTCCGACCCACTGGCGTGCAGTCGGATTTCATAGAGCCGGCCTGCATGCAGCCGGAGCGTACGTCCACAACGCCGTGCGATGTCCATGTTGTGGGTGACGAGGATGGAGGTCAACCGATGGGTCGTGTGCAGCCGTTCAAGCAGGCCAAACACGGCTTCGGCCGTTCGATTGTCCAGGTTGCCGGTTGGCTCGTCAGCCAGCAGCAGGCGTGGCTGTGTCACGAGTGCCCGCGCCAGCGAAACTCGCTGCTGTTCCCCGCCGGAAAGCTCTCCCGCAAGGTGATGCATTCTTGGCTCCAGTCCTACCTCGCACAGCAGCTCACGTGCTCGATTCAGAGCTGTGTTTTTTGGCTCGTTACGCGCCAGCAGAGGCATCGCTGCGTTCTCCAGAGCCGTGAATTCCGGCAGCAGGTAGTGCAGTTGCCACACATAGCCAATCTCCCGATTGCGGAAGCTGGCCGCCTGTCCTGCTGATAATTGTTTTAGCCAAGTTGAGGCGCAGTATACGTCACCGGACGTTGGTCGATCAAGGGCTGCCAACAAATGAAGCAATGTACTTTTACCAGAGCCGGATTCTCCAACAATCGCCAGCATCTCCCCGTGCCGCACGGTCAAATTCAGCTTGTCAAATAGGACGAGCGGCTGAGATCCGCATTGGTATTCCTTGCCCAGGTTCTCAACCTGCAAAAGAATAGACTTATCCAACTCGCCACGGTTGGGCGGCAGAGGCTCTGCAGGCGCGACTTGTTGCGACTGCTGTCCGACACCGCGGCTAGCTTCCTGGCACATGTGCTGTCTTCATGATAGTTCTTTCGATTGCGAAATGTGCCAGGAAGCCCTTTCGGATGACCAAGAAGAGCAACATGGCTGGCGTACGGTGCTACCCATCGACCTTGCAGGGCAGGAAAATACCAACACGGTGTCGCTCCGGTCAGGAGTTTGTCTGCTTCGCAACGTGAGCCTGCCGTTGTGCCTGTCGATGTATCTTTGGAAATCCAGAGGCCCAGAGCAGTGCCGTTCATGGCCTTGGTTGTAAAGAAAGCCTCGAAGATCCTTCGTTTGGCCTCGTCGGGCATTCCATGCCCGATGTCCGCCGCGGTAAATCGAATACCTTCCCGCCGCGTTCGAGGCGAAGGCGCCGGTCGCTTTCCGAGGTAGCAATCACGAGCTCGTTCGCTAAACGGGTCGGCATACTGGTTCAGAATTTGGAGTTGTCGCCAATCCTATCGGCCAGTGCCTTCTTCTGTTAAAACTTTTCGCAGGCTTATGGCAAGGGTAGAACGGCCGCTCAGTTCTTGTCAGACGGGCTTTTCCAAATCTTTGCGGTCCCACTTCCCCAGGTCTGCACCGGCGCTATAGGTGCTCTGCAGAAAATCTAGCAGCGTGACACGCGGGGAAGGGGACTGCCGGACATCGTTGTACATCAGTAGGAATTCTTTGAGGTCTGGGTGATAGAAGGCGCTTTCAGGACGGGCCCGGTACTGCGCAAAACCAGGCGGCTCCGGAACTGCATAGGTGTAAAAGGCAGGTCCGGAGATGGACCCACCGCCCGGCCACCATCCAGAGCTGATCACTTCATGCGAGTAGGCTTCCCGAGTGATTGCGTCGGCGTCGGGCCTGTCCGGAGCGCGCCTTCCGGAAAAACGTGTAACAGCTAGATCGAAGCTACCCCAGAAGAAATGCGATGGACTGGATTTTCCAATAAACCTGGCCCGGAACTCCTTGAAAACTGCATCGCAATTCGTAAGAACCTGCCAAAAGCGATTCGCGTACTCTGCGTCGTAGGACGCATGCTGCGTATCCTGATCGAACGGAACGGGATCCGCGACCTCCACCGGCATTTTCCATATCTTTACCTCGATCCCCAGTGAGGCTAGGATCGCCATGAAGTCGCGATAAAATTCCGCCACCGAGCGCGGCCGCAGCGGTAGCATCTTGTCTCCACCGTTTCCGGTCTGAATGAGAAGATAGTGACGAATGAAATCAAACTGGATTTCGAAGATGCCGCCGCGGTAAGGAATGGGCGAAGTCGTCAGGCCAATCGCATTCACGTAAAGGGGAACTTGCCACCAGTGGTTCATCCTAGAGCTGAGCGCCAGCCGCACCTTGCCTACAATCTGCATCCACATGTGCAGCGTAGCGCAGGTGTCCTTCCATGGAATCAGCGGAAGCTCGCACCATTTATCCACTTCATCGCGCGTCGCTCGTGTGCTCACTGGAATCTCCGAATCTACTTTAGACGCCCTACTCGTACCGCAGTGCTTCTGCCGGCAGAATCTTCGCCGCAGAGGACGACGGATACAATGTCGCGAGCAGGGCAACGCCGAATGAAACCAACGCGACAATTACGCCATCCTGCCAGCGAGGGGCAAACGGTAAGTAATCGAGCGAGTAGACCTCCGCCGACAAGTGAATGAAGCGATAATGTCCGCCAGCCCACGCCAGCGCGTAGCCGAGCACCAGGCCCATCGTCGTTCCCAGAATGCTGATCAGCATCCCCTGCCATAAGAAAATGCGCCGTACCTGCGACGGGCGCACGCCATAGGACATCAGCACGGCGATGTCGCGCGTCTTCTCCATCACCATCATGGTCAGCGCGATCAAAATGTTCAGCGCCGCCACGCACACGATCAATCCGATCACGATGAATGTGACCACCTGCTCGAGACGCAATGCCCGGAACAATTCGCGGTTCTGCTGCATCCAGTTTGTCGTCATAAAACCTTTGCCTGCGGTGTTCTCGATTTCACGTCCGATAGCGTCCGCATGATAAAGATTGTCGACTTTGAAGCTGATGAGCGAAATGACATCAGGCTCGCCGAACAGGTGCTGGACGTCTGCCAGTCGGGCCAGCGCAAAGGAGGAGTCGTACTGGTAAAAGCCAGAATGAAAAATGCCAGCGACCCGGAAACGCTGGTATTTCGGGACGAGGCCGAAGGGAGTCAACTCACCCTGGGGGCTTGTCACCAGCACGGTATTCCCGACGCTTGCGCCGATCTGCTCTGCCAAATCCGAACCGATCACCAGCGGAGGAGGCTCGGCATTCGCGCTTTCCACCGGAGTGGGGGTCCCCGCGTCCAACGCGCGTGCGCTTCCTTGCTTCACGTTATCAAGCAGGGTGCTTACGGTCCGCTCCTCATCGGGGAGGATGCCTTTGACCAACGCACCCGCCGAGCGGGCTCCGCGCGAGATCAGCACCTGCCCGTAGAGGGCAGGCGCGTCCGCCGTCACATGCGGCAAATGCCGCAGGCGATTCGTCAAACTGCGCCAGTTCTGGATGCCGTCACTGGCGACACGCATCAGTTCGATGTGGGCCGTGGAACCGAGGAGACGCTGTTGCAGATCGCGCCTCATCCCGTTCGTGATCGCCAGGGCGAGGATCAGCGAAGCTACACCGGCAGCAACGCCGAGAACCGAAATTGCGGTGATCATGCCGACAACAGCCTGCCGCCGTTTGGCGCGCAGATAGCGGCTCGCGATGAAAAGTTCAAAGCGCATGCAACTCTTTCGCTATTTACTATTTAACGGCTAGAAACGTGCGGGGAAGGTCGATAGTTCATCCTGGCGTCCAGCGTGAGCGCGCCAGCTTCGTGCGATTTCGTGGCGTTTCCAATCTGATTCGTTCCAGGAATGCAGGCCTCCTTCATTGCACTGATGCTTTCCCGGTCGCGGCATTCCCGGCACGATCAATCACTCGCACAGCGACAATGTGCTGGATTGTCGCCGGGCCATTGCTGGGCGCTGCTCCAGCAACAGGCTTCGGCACAGTCGCCGTAAAATCATAATGCTCCTGCGCGGAATCGCTTAGTTTGCCAACCGGCTCCACGTACTGCCACGGGCCTGCGTCCACTGAGTAATAGGCGCGGGCTATTGTCGACAAAGAGTCTTTGGCGTCAAACACAACGTGGATGGAGCCGTTCTGGGCAGTCGCCTGCAAGGGCGACAAGACGGGCGGGGAAGTATCCAGCAGGAAATGGCCGCTATCTTTATACCCGGTGAGCCCCTCACCGCGCGAGTGGGAAGCGGCATCGCTTGCCACCACCCGCAGGGTATAACCGCCGTCTGGAATGCGGGTCAGATCGAAGGATGCATAATCCTCCCGGATGTTGCGCACCAGCGTCTGCCAGTTCGATTCGGAATCCCCGCGATAAAAAAGTGAGTAGCGCATCGCATCCCCATTCTCATCGTGGGCCTTCCAGCGGGCGGTCGCCCACGCTCGTTCCGGAAGCGCCATAAGGGGCTGCGCCGCCTCTGTTACTTGGTAGGAGATTCCGTCCGTAGTGTTGGCAGGGAAATTGATCGGCACCGGCGTAATCTGACCCTCCGGGTTGGTCGCATTGGTGACCCGCGCGTGCAGTTGCACAACGAGTTCGTCCACTACGGGCGCTACGTTTTGCGGCAAGTAGAAAAATCCCACTTCGTCGAGCTTTGCATCTGGATGCATGACTGCTTTCCATTGCAGAAATCGGGCCTTCGGCAGGTTGGGCGCTTGCTGGCCAGGAGTAATCTTCTGCCAGTCGCTCCAGCCTTCCGTGGGCTGCTCAATGTTGCCCACTCTCGCGAACAGATCGTATTTCCCCGCGCCGCGCACCTGCGCGCGTCCCCATTGCGACGTGAACTGCGCGTCTTTAACGGGACTTATATAGATCGAGCTGTCGCCTTTGCCTGCCTGCGGCGGCGCCAGCTTATACAGCTTGCCCGTATTGCTGGTGCCCACGTACAGATCGTTTCCGCTCACGGTAAATGCTGTGGCCTGGTTTGCCTCAAGATGAGCCAGATCCGCATAATTTCCGTCCACGCTGATCCGGTAAAGATGGCCTTGATTCCCGCTTCCGGCAAGGAGGCCACCGGCATTGCCGCGGAGGGCCTGCTGCCATGCCAGCGCGTACACCACGTCGTGCTGCGAGGCCCAAAGTTGGCGCGGCGTGCCGTCAGGCGCAATCTGATAGACGATCGTGCCGTCGGGGACCAACGTGCTGTCGTTGGAAGACGCGATCGAGCCCGGCGTAACGACGACCAGCGTCGCTGTTACGGTTGGCTGGTTATGCACCGTGAGCGGAGGCAGAGTCGATTTGTTTTTGTCTCCGAGAGCGGCTACATACAAATTTCCCTGCGGGTCCATGGCCAATGCCGGAACTTCCCGCTTGGGAGACTCGAAGAGCACAAATCCTTTGCCGTCAGGACCGATACGATAAACCAGCCCGCGCCCATCTGTGCCGGCGTAGAGCGCGCCGTCCTTGCCGAACAGCAGGGCACGAACGTGTTGTTCACTGCTGAGAAAGAAGCGCTCCGGGGCAACATCGGACTTCTTCAAATCCACGCGGTAGATCGCCGCGGGGCCGCCTGTCGCGATATAAAGTCTGCCCTTCGCGTCGAATGCCAGGTCCCAGATGTACGTGGGCTGAGGATTCACACGCTCAGGATCAAAGACAACAGGAGTCGCGGAACTCGAAGCATGGGATCCATTCTGCTTGT
>DASSZI010000130.1:0-10343 GCA_035713565.1 Acidobacteriaceae bacterium
TTGCCGGTGGACATCCCGCGCCTGGCGACACTTGCCGCGACCATGGTTCGTCAGGCTCTACAGGCTTTTATCGACGCAGACGCTGCACTGGCGGAGAAAGTACTGCTGATGGACGATGAGGTGGACGAGATGAACCGGTCAGTGTATCGAACGCTGACCCGCTGCATTGAAGGCCAGCCTCAGAATGCCGATCAGGCACTGAACGTGATCATCATTGCGCGCAACCTGGAGCGGGTTGGCGACCACGCGACCAATATAGCGGAAGACGTGATCTTCTGGGTGCGTGGCGCGGATGTCCGGCACCACCTGCGAACCATCGGGAACTAGATAGCTCTAATTGCAGTCAGGAACTGCCGCAGGTTCGCCCGGATAGGACCACCATGCAAAGTGCGGCAGCAGTGGATAATAAAGTCCCAAATAGATCTCCGCGTATCCGGGATACATCGCCCGCAGGATTTCGCCATAGGTCTGGAGTTGCTCGACGTAAAGTTCGCGCTCCTGTGCCAGAAACTCGTCCTTATTTCTCTGGCCGAGAGAAGCAGTTTTGAAATCGACGATCCAGAGGCAATCATGCCCCGTTGCGTACGGTCTTCTACCGGCCAAGAACATGCGGTCGAGCCGGATGGATCGAACTTCGCCGTGATGAAGCGCCGTAAGCGGAACTTCAAACTCCGCGTCAATGCCTGCTGGTAAGGGGTGAGCGGCAAAGAGCCAGCGTGCATCCGCATCCGTCGAAACGGCCTGAAGCAGGTGCTGAATATGTTTCGCTTCCTGCGCCGCATCCTGTCTGCGCAGTCCGGCCTGCAGCAGCTGTACAAATGCGCGCTGCTCCAGATCCTTGATTGCATGCTCGGCGTGGGCTTGCGATGGAGCGCGGCGAAGAATGTGTGCCACGGGTTCGAGCAGGGCATGAATCACGATGCCGACGCTACGCTTTCGCCAGGAAGCCTGCGGACGAGAGAAAACAGTGCGTTCACGCTCGAGTTCCCGAGTGGCCGTGGCTGGAAC
Organism: Acidobacteriaceae bacterium; assembly: GCA_035713565.1. Lineage (GTDB taxonomy): Bacteria > Acidobacteriota > Terriglobia > Terriglobales > Acidobacteriaceae > JAKAAZ01. The sequence goes on from DASSZI010000130.1 coordinate 1,009, forward strand.
GAATGAGACGTCCGCTGCGGGTGTTTGCGGCTGCCAGCCGGAGGCGAGTCGATAAAAGTTGCTGAGCCGAATGGTGGCTGCCTGACCAGGATTCCCAATTTCCGCCGCGATTGCAGGAATGACAGCCGGCAGCGGCTCGCCCGATCTGCGCGTCTGAGAAGGCATTGCGATCACATTGGAGCGTGAAGAACCGTCCGTCGTCTTTCCGCTGCGGAATTGCTCAAAGAACGTGCTGGCCACAGGCCACGCGGTATGCAGCAGACTTTTTGCATGAGCTTTGGTCAGCCCTCCATCCTTGTTTTCGCGGCATTCGGCGAACAGATGCAGCTCCTGACGGGCGCGCGTGCAGCCCACGTAGAAAAGACGTTTCAGTTCCGCGCGATCCCGCTCCGCGCTCAATGACTGAATCCAGCTGTTGATCCGTTCCTTATCTTCCGCAGTATGCTTGACGGGCGCGAGAAGAATGTCGGCCTCTCCGTCGCGGCCCTGAGAAGAATGCGTCGATGGCTGCTCCAGCCAATAGACGAGACGCGGAGCATCGTTGGGCGGCTGGCGATGGAGTCCGGGGATGAGAACGACATCCCACTCCAGACCCTTGGCCTTGAAAAGCGTGAGAACTTCCACCGGATTCCCGTCTGTCTCGGGAGTGGGAGCCGCCAGCTTTTTCATCTTCTCTTCGATTTGCGCAACATCCGGTATTCCGGACTCATTCTCCATTCTGGCCAGCATTCGAAAGAATTCCTGGACCCCGGTGCGCTCAACCGGAGGCACACAGTCCTGTCCGCCGAGGCTATGCCACGCGCGCTCGATTGTTGTGGAGAGTCGATTGTGGGCTATTTGGAGCCTTGCTGCTTCTACGATGTCCCAGACGCGACGAAGGCGCCGCTGACCATCGCTGGACAGTAGAGAAAGTCGCTCCTGCACGGCGGAGCCGAGCGGCCGACCGTTGGAGCCGGGGTGATCACTGCCGCAGAGCAGGTGAAGGTCGGCAAGCGTGAGCCCGCACCAGGGAGCGCGCAGCACCGCAAGAGACGAGACGCGGTCCGCGGGATGCAAGAGGCAGCGAGTGAGCGCCAAGGCATCGAGCACCGGCTGCCGATCGGGCAATGTGTCGAGGTCAATGGCGCGATAGGGGATCCGGCGTTCCCGCATCGCCTCCAGAATGGGCCCTACGTGGGTACGTGCGCGAATGAGAACGGCAACGCTGGCCGGCTTACAACCTGCGGTGGCGGCAGCACGATGCCGCTCGATGACTTCGCAGATTTCGCGCACCTCGGCAGCGCAGTCATCTTGAGCAGCGGTCTCGGATTCGCCAGCTTCATCCTTTGAAGACGTCAGGTGCCCCTTGCGACTTACCGGTTTGTAAGGATGGATCCGGGCGTGCCAGAAGATGCGTTGTATCTCTTCTTCGCGGTGGGCCGCGTGGGACGGCTCAAAGAGGACTTCGTCGGGGTGAGCATGACCGGCTTGTTCCAAGGATGGTTCGCTGCGGAGAGCGCGGGTGAAAATCTGCTGGAAAGCCAGGTTGTTCTGCTGCACCAGGCTTTGGCAGGAGCGAAAATTGCTGCTCAGGCGGATCGATTGCAGCGACACACCTCCCAGACCTTCGCGCTGCGCACGCGCGAATAAACCAACCTCGACCCGGCGAAATCTATAAATGGACTGTTTGGGATCGCCGACTAGAAAAACAGTCTGGCTTCGACCATCCCAGCCATGGACAAGCCTGGCCAGCAGATCGAAGTGAGTGGTCGACGTGTCCTGCATCTCGTCAACCAGAAGATGCTGTATCGCAGTTCCGAACGCAAGAGTGAGGCTGCTGTAATTTTCATCCAAGGCATGGGCAGCGGCGAGGGAAATCTCAATGAAATCGATTTTGCCGACGGTTGCGAAGGCAAGCCGCAGGTGCGCAAGAGCCCGTCGAAGCAGCAGAAAGCTGGCGCACAAAACCTGCCGCTGCCGCGCGTCATAGCAGGGAGTGGGCAGCGCCGCGACCCCGCGGAGATTCTCCACAAAAATGTCATTTCCAAGCAAGGAAGTGAGCAGGTTCTGGAGTTTCAGCTTTTCTGGGCTATTGCCCTGGAAGCCAATTCTTTTGTCGATGCCGCCGGGCTTGCGTGGTTCACCCTCCTTCGTAAGCAGCAGCCGTGCGGCTGCTTGCCACTTAGTCAGTTCTTCGCAGCAACAGTCCGGAACGTCTGCGGAGTGGAGAAGGTCACGAAACGGGTTGGAGCCAGTGGAGTTCTCCAGCTGCGTTGCTGCGTAGTTTGCAAGCTGAAACACGGTCCTCCATTGGTCTGGTGAAACCCGCTGGAAAAGTTCTTGAAGGGTTTGCAGCACTTTCTGCTGCAGGGGTTTCTCAAAACGTTCGGAGATAAGCGCATTCATCTCCTCGTCGGATCGTTCCCTCTCAATGGGGAACACGCGGCCCCACTGGTCACGAGTGCTCAGCATTTCTGCCAGTAGATCGATTGCGCGTCCCATGTCATTATTCAGGTGCAAGAGCAACGTACGCGCAGCATGCTGCAGTCGAGGATCGACGCCGCCCATTTCCTGTATGGCGGCCTGGGCAGCCGTGCGATGCAGTTCGGAAGCATCGTCGACCGGTTGCAGGTGGACGCCAAGACGAGACAGAAGCGGCAGTCGGCTGGCAATCTCGCGACAAAGTGAGTCGATGGTCCGTATGTTCAGCCGTTGCGGTTGCCGGGTCAGCTCCCAGTTGCGGGCTGCATTGGTAGCGAGCGCTTCCAGCGCAAATCTGCGTGTCTGCGACTTGTGGCTGGCCTGGGGATCGATAGGTGTTCCCTTCTCCGCGTCTCGCAGGGACTCCAGAATGCGATCGCGCATTTCGGCCGCAGCCTTGCGCGTAAAAGTGATCGCCAGGACCTGCTCCGGTACTTCCACGCGCGCCAGCAGCCGTAGAAATCTTTGCATCAACAACTCTGTCTTGCCGGACCCGGCGGGAGCCTCCACGATCCAGGATTGCTCGACATTCCACGCATCCGCGCGCGCTGCGGAGTCGGCCTGCGCAGCGGCGCCGGATCGTTCGTTTGCGCGGCTGCCATCTACAGGAAGGAAGTTCCAATCCGAGTTACTGGTCACGTAGGTCTTCCATGGACGAATCTTCTTCTTCGGGCGACGGCATGGAGCCCTTCGCGTCTCGAATTCTGCAAAGTAAAGCCTGCGAGCAGTAGTTGCAGGTTTGCGATCCATTTTTCGGATCGACGATGGCATTCCCACTGCGAAACTGTTCGGCCAGGCGAGTCAACGTGATTTTCCAGTCGGCCAATTGCTCGTGCATTGCTTCCGGGGAAAGAGAACTGCGGGCATCCGCCTTCCGAGCGACTGGATCCTCTGCTTGCCGGGCGAAGACAGAAGGTTGCGCAGCGATCACAGTGAATTCGGTTTTTCGCGGGTGCAGACCTGCGAATGCAATACCCGCTATGGGCAGGGATTCCGCTGAAGCTTCGTTTTGAAGGACTGCATACGCAGGCAGCTGAGGCTGGTCCGGGCGATCTCCCGCACAATCATTGGCGGTGACGCATCCGGTTTTGTAGTCCAGCAGAACGTCTCCGTGGCCGGTTTGGTCGATCCGGTCAATCCGGCAGCGGAACGAGATGCCGCCAATCTCGGCGTTCTCGATTTCGTGTTCCAATTCGCGCACCGTAAAAGACGATCTGGCCTTCTCACGTTGCAGCCACACCAGCAGCCGTTCCTGCATCCTCTCAGCCTCGATCGCGAGTAATGTCTGCTGCCACGCTTCGCTTGCGCGACTGGAATATCCGCGCAGTGCCGCATCGATGTGCTTGCGCAAAGTTGCGCGAAGCTCCGCCTCAGTATCCTGAAGCAGCCTGTCTTGCGAGCCAATCTCCTGCCAGAAAGTCTGCAGGACGCGGTGCATAAGATTGCCTTGCGCCGCCCGATCCAGGCCGGTGCTGGTTTCCTGGAGGTTCCGCGAGTCCAGGCGAAGTTCCGCAAACGCGCGGAACGGACAGGCCGACTGAAATTCCAGGAACTTAACGCCGCGTTCCATCCGGTTGGCCAGCAATGGGACAGCAGCTTCTTCATGCATCGTCTCGAGCGACTCGATTCGCGGTTCCGAAGTTTCGGAGGCCGCAAGGGGATCAAAACCCTGGGCCGGAACGATGGCACTCGCAGGTAAAGCCTGCCGAAGCAGCGGAGAGAGGGCGATTTCAGGATCAATGGCATGAGAGCCGGCTGCGGCCGGATCGGAAGGCTGCAGCGCGAAGCTCACCACGAATCTGGCGGTAGCGCCCAGCCGAGTACGTGTGACACTTTGCGCGAAAAGCGCGTCATGCGCTGGATCCGCATAGGGCATGTGGGCAGCCCGTTGCAGGTTCCAGGGCAGGAAAGGTAACGCCTGCCCTTCCGGCGGCCAGTCGGTGGCCCGGCCGCTCATCCACCAGACCGCATCGAACACGATACCCGCGGACTCCGGAATGCCGAGTACCTGGACGGGTGCGCGAGCAGTTTCTAAAGCGAAGATAGTTTTGCTTGCCATTCGATCCAACGTATCCAGGGCCGCAACAAATCGGACGGGAGATGCTACCGCATCGAGCGAAGAGAACTCATTCAGCAGTGCATTCCAGCGCTGCTGCAACTGATAATCCTGACTGGTGAGGGTATCCCACACAGGAAGGCCTGCGTCGGTCAGCACTTCTTCCATTGCGTCGCGCCATTCTCCATACGCTTTTGGCCGGTCCGGGGCGATGCGCTGGCTGTGAGCAAAAAGTGCATCGATCGCTCGACGCAGAGAGCCGGATTCTTCCTCCTCATGCGTGCTCCTGCGCTCACGATGCAGCCAGCTTCGGAATTCTGCGATCGAGATCGATCCGCCAAGTCGCCATTCCCGCTCACGAAATCTGCGGTCCACCGTGGCTCCGGAGTCGAGAGCCCCGGAACGGAAGCCGCCATGCACCAGGAGCCAGGAGATCTCCTTCTGCGGAATTGGCCGCTGCAGCCAGCGGAGCAAGGTCAGCGCGGTGCGCACCGGCTGGGTGTGCGCCATGGGCGTGCCGAGTGAAAACTCATAGGGCAGCGCACTCTGCGGCGCGCGAATGTCCATCGTCGAGGGCGCGAGAATCGCGCGGAAGGCGCTGTCAATTTTGTCCCGCATCTCCGGCGAGGAAGGGACAAGAACCCCAATGCGCTGTTCCGGCCTGGCGAGCAACTCGCGACGGATCCATTGTGCGGCGCACTGGATTTCTTCATCCAGGGTGCGCGCGCAAACGATGGGTGAAGCACCATCAGGGGACAGGGCATTCTGCGGCTCCACTGCGCAGACACTGCATGGACGCTTCTCCAGCGCTGCAATCAGCAGTTGCTGCGATGGCGTAATTCGATCAAATCCGACGAGAAAGACTTCTTCCGGAAGCTCGACCGTGCCGGACTCGACGAGCTTTATCAGCGCAGTTTCAAGCATGGCTGCAGGGACACAGGAGAGCTTGCGGAATTTCGCCAGCAGAGCGGTACCCCAGGCGTAAAAGGCCTGTGTGTCCGGACTGGCGTCACCGCGCAATTGCGGAAGTGAAATTCCGTACTGTGCCGATTGCCGGAAAGACTGCTGGGCCAACTCAGCCAACGCGGAAACGGAGAGCGTCTGTTGCGCGCTTCCATCCTGTTCTAAAACCTGTTGCCACAGGTGGGATTCCTGCACCGGCGAAAGCAGCAGCCGGGTTTCCGCGCCGGCAAGGACCGCTGCAGCCCAGAGTGAGCGCAGCCACGGTTCCCACGCAAAGATCTGCGGGCTGACCCAAGCGACGCAGGAACTGTTCTTCTGGGTATCGTTGTACCGTGCGCGCCATACCCGGGCGGCGCGCAGTGTGCTGGTGACGAGCACCGTGCCGGATGTGTTTTGCTGCAGCCTCTGGACCAGCTCCTGCTCGGTCCATGCGGAGGAAGAAAGCATAGAAACTTTATACGCCAGCCGCTGTTGCAGGCTTCCACAGTGTCGCGCAACCCGGCGCGTGCGCGGCGCGTTCGATGGGCGCGATGGTATTCTGGCCCTGTGAGACGCTGGGCTGCATTCCTATTGCTGATAATGACGGCTCTGCTGCCGGTGGAACCGGCATTGTCTTACGCGCAGGCAGCATCCGCAGTGCCGCAATGTTGCCGCAGAAGCGGATTGCATCGTTGCATGGCGATGCATCCCCGGACCGCTGCGCAGATTGCTCATTCCGGCACGCCATTCATGGCGCAATCGCCGTGTCCGCGCTGGAATCCGAGGCGGGTTTTCTCATGGACTGCAGCCTCTGGACTTGCTCAGAACGCGGTTTCTCTGCCCCTTGCGATTGACAGGATAATTTGGAGCGGCGCTGCAAGATCTCCTGCGCCCCGTTTAGCCTCACGGCCACCGCGCGCGCCTCCATCCATCCTTCTCTGAAAATCACACTTTCCGGCTCTCCTTCGCTTACTGTTGGGCGGCAATGTTTTGCTTGCACACGCCGGTCGCGGTGCAGCCACGGCCTCGGCCCGCTGAAGTCCTTCTCGGCAACAATGCAATGGAAAGAACCGATCCATGCTGACGAAATGGTTCCATGCGCTTGGACTGGCGATGGTGCTGGCAATCCCCGGCAGCATTCAGGCTACCGTCTTCGGCGAACTGCAGGGGATTGTTCACGACTCGCAGCACCGTCCGATAGCTGGCGCGCAAATCACTGTACATGCGGTGGACTCACATTTCCTGCAGCGGGCAAATACAGATCCGAACGGTCATTTTGCTTTTCCCGCTTTGCCGCTGGGTACCTACAACCTGACGATTGCGACGTCCGGTTTTGAAGCTTTGCAGCAGACAATCACAGTGTTTTCGAACAGTTCTCCGATCATCCATTTCCAATTGCAGCCAGGCAGCGCGAAACAGTCGATCCATGTGACGGCCCAAACCGAGGTCGTGAATGCAAACTCCGTGACGCCTACAACGCTGGTGAATCGCCATGACATTGCAAAAACGCCAGGCGCGGACCGCACGGATAGTCTGGCGATGATTACCAATTATGTACCGGGCGCTTACATCGTGCATGACATGCTGCATGTGCGGGGAGGCCATCAGGTGAGCTGGGAAATCGATGGTGTCGAGATACCCAACACGAACATTTCGAGCAACCTGGGGCCACAGATCGACCCTAAGGACATTGAAACTCTCGAGGTGCAGCGCGGCAGCTACAACGCAGATGTGGGCGACCGTACGTATGGGGTTTTCGACGTTTCCCCACGCACCGGATTCGAGCGCGACAATGAGGCGGAACTTGTTTTGAGCGCAGGAAACTACTACCAGACCAACGATCAGCTCAATTTCGGCAGTCATACGGAAAAGTTTGCTTACTATGCAAGCGTAAACGGCAATCGGACGAACTATGGCCTGATGCCGCCTATTCCGCAGCCATACCATGATGCCGCGAACGGCTACGGAGGATTTTCTTCCCTCGTCTACAACCGCACCCCGCGCGACCAGTTCCGGATGGTAGCGCAATTACGACGAGATTACTTCCAGATTCCTTATGATCCAAATCCGAAGGATTACGAAAACCAGCAATACAATTCCAGCGGACTGCGAGACGGGCAACATGAAATGGACGGCTTTGCAGCGCTCTCATGGGTGCATACCTTCACGGCATCCACGTTTCTTCAGGCTTCTCCTTATTACCACTACAACAGCGCCAACTACAGTCCTGGCCCGCAGGATAGGCCGATTGGAACCACTTCCGACCGGGCCTCTAACTATGCGGGACTGCAGGGTTCCGTCACTTCCCAGATCGCAAACAACACGTTGCAGGGCGGCTTCTATTCTTTCGGACAGCATGACAGCTATCTGTTCGGAGCAGTATTCAGCGGCAATCCGGCGGAGGACTTTCTGAAACACTCCGGCGCCGCCGGAGGTCTGACGGAGGAATATGTCTCCGACAACTACAAGGCCACTCGCTGGCTTACTTTGATTGCAGGGTTGCGCTCGTCGCAGTTCATTGCGAACCGGACCGAACTTGAAAATGATCCGCGCTTTGGAATTGCCGTGCGCGTTCCCAGGCTTGACTGGGTCTTGCGCGCATTTTATGGGCGGTACTACCAACCGCCTCCATTGCTGACGGCTTCCGGTCCGCTGATCGGATATGCCAACCGCAGCAATGCCAGTTTTCGTCCTCTGAACGGAGAGCGCGATGAGGAGCATCAGTTCGGAGTGCAGATACCCTTTCGCGGCTGGCTGCTCGATGCAGACAACTTTGAAACCCGCGCGAACAATTTTCTCGACCATTCCTGCATTGGCGGATCCAACATTTGTTTTCCGGTAACGATCGACGGAGCGCTCATCCAGGGATGGGAATTGACGATTCATTCACCGACGCTGTGGCGTTTCGGACAGGCGCACCTTGCCTACTCCAACCAGTTAGCGCAGCAAAGAGGCGCGATCACTGGTGGCCTGATCTGCGAGCCGATTGCCGCTCCGCAGTGTGACGCCGGATTCAATTACATTCCTCTGGACCATGATCAGCGCAACACTCTTAACGCCGGCGTGGATGCCACACTGCCGAAGCAGACCTATGCCTCATTCAACTTGTATTATGGCTCGGGCTTTTACAACGGAGATCCCAGCGCGGAATATCCTGGCGAATATTTACCGCACGATACGAACCTGAGCCTGGCGACGGGCAAGACGTTCCGCAGTCGCACTACGCTGTCACTGAATGTGACGAACGCCACGAATCATCGTGCACTGCTGGACAACAGCGTGACCTTTGGTGGCTTTCATTACAACACTCCGCGTGAGTTTTACGCAGAGGTGCGCTACAGGTTTCACTACGGCAGGCTTTTCACGCATTAGGAGATGCGTTCGGTATGAGTATGTTTTGGAAACAGATATCTCTGGCAGCGAGATACAGCTTGCTCGCGTTCGCGATCGCCGCGATCTGCGCCGGGGCGGCAGGCTGCCACTCGGCAGACCGCCGCGAAGTGGGCAGCCAGCAGGCTTCTTCAGCAAAGCAGTATTCCGTGCGCGGAAAGATTATTGCGGTAGACGCGAAGGATGGTGTGATCTCGCTCGATACGGAAGCCATTCCGGGCTTTATGGAAGCGATGACGATGGCTTACACGCTGCAGGATCCGTCCATAGCGCCCGGGCTCCACCCGGGAGACGCTATCACAGCGAAACTGCACATTGGAGGACAAGGCGCCGTGCTGAGCGAGGTGGTCGTGACCAGACAGGCGGAGCTGAACCGGAAGCCGGATGTGCAATATCACGTGCCCCAGCCAGGTGACGCTGTCCCGGATTTTCAATTCCTGAACCAGAGCGGTCATAGGATCGACATACGCCAGTTTCGCGGAAAGGC
>DASSZI010000131.1:0-5274 GCA_035713565.1 Acidobacteriaceae bacterium
GACGTGGGGCCGCTCCTGATAGGGCGGAAGAATTCCAGGGTGAGTTCCGGGTATGCCGAGCGCGCCCATCAAATCGCCTGAGTCCGTGTGCAGGATATAGTAGCCGCTGCCGTCCGTTGAAGGTATCCATTCCGGCGAGGGCGGTCCATAGTTTGGCGCTGGCCATGCGCGCTTCATCTCCGGTGTGAGTCCAAAGGTGAGTTGCAATGGTCGCACGGCATCTACCTGAAACAGAACGACTGCGCCGGTGCCGTTCGCGCTATGACGCGGTGTAAACATGATCTGGCGAACCGTGAAGGCCGCGTGAGAGTAGGTGATCGTCGTATGGTCGGGCTGGACATCCACCACCGATGCGAGCCGATTGACATCGATCGGAACTGGGTAATCCTTCAAATGCGCGGAGATACGAAAGTTGCTCAACAATTTGACCGGGAATATCCAGGACTCGAAGACCCCATCCTGTTGGCCGAGCAATGCGCCTCGCGGTCCCACTACCGTCAATGGCATTTGGGGAACGGCCGCCTGCACCAATGCCATGGGACTCTGGCCCAGCGGAAACGCCTGCAGGGGAGACAAACTCGGCGCTGCATTTGCATCCGCCGGGCCTGCTCCCCAGCTTCGGGAACTACACCCCAGCAGAAGCGCCATCGCCGTTCCCATGACAGCAGCGGTCTGGCGTAAGCGGACTGATCCTGCGGATCGCATTCGTTTATCTACCAGCCTCGCTGCTATTCATTGTGGCGAAGTGCCTCTGCTTCCGATGAACCGGCTCTTCAACGACGCGGCGATTACTGCACTTGCCCGACAAAAACCCCAAAGGGCGGCAGCACCACATGGCTCAGGTCCACATCACTGGCTACGCCGCCGTCCGCCAGCAACGCCGTCGCGTGGGTACCCTGAATGCCCTGGGGCTGGAGAGCGTAGGAAACCGTCTGCGGCTGAGCGGTGAAATTCATCGCCACCAGCACCGAGGGGCCTTGCCCTGGATTTTTGCGGACGTAGGACAAGACATTGGGATCCGAGTCATCCACCATGATGTTTTGCCCGTCGTGCAGCGCGGGATTGTTCTTCCGCAGGTCGATCAACTTGCTGTACCAGTTCAGTAACGAGTCCTGCTGGCCAGACTCTACCTGAACGTTCACAGTTTTATAGTTTGGCGGAATCGGCAGCCACGTTTTGGCGGCTGTGCTGAACCCCGCGTCTTTCCCGCTGTCCCACTGCATTGGAGTGCGCTCCCCATCCCTTCCCTTTTCCTTGGGCCAGCCGAGCTTTCCAATCGGGTCCTGCACCAGCGCTTTCGTTTTTGGCGGAGTCGTCACCATGCCGATCTCCTCGCCGTAGTACATCAGCGCGGTTGACCGGGTTGTCAGCAAAATGGTCGCGATGATGCGTGCAATCGCCGCGTTGTGCTTGCCATCCCCATAGCGGTCCCAGCTTCTCGGATTGTCATGATTATCAAAGACAAACAGCGGCATGTTGCCGTTAAGCTGGGTCTCCGCATCGTTGATCTTGGCGCGGAACAGGTTTGCATTCAGCTTGTTGATCATACCCACCTGCATGTCCATGGGGAGCTGCAGCTCGTCGTTGTTCTTCCCATACCAAAGCAGCTGGTCCTGAATCGTCGGCAGGTAAGTTTCCCCAATCAGCACGCGATTTCCAGGGTAGCTGTCGACCAGCTTGCGCAGCTTGCGCATTACGTCATGCACCTCGGGCAAATTGCTGACGTAGGTCTGTTCTTCCTTCGGATCGCCATAGACGTTTTTCCCGGGAAGAACTTTGGCGTCCCGGAATTGAGCATCTTCAAACAATTCCGGGATTGCATCCAGACGGAAGCCCGCAACGCCGCGATCCAGCCAGAAGCGGCAGGCGTCGAACATGGCCTTCTGTACCTCGGGATTGCGCCAGTTTAGATCCGGCTGCGCGGAGTAGAACCGGTGGTAGTACCATTGCTTGGTTTTGGCGTCGTAGGTCCATGCCGAATGGCCAAACAGGCTCATCCAGTTGTTGGGCGGAATGCCGGGTCCCTTGCCATCGCGCCAGATATACCAGTCACGTTTGGGATTGTTGCGGGAGGAACGGCTCTCCAGAAACCATGGGGATTTATCCGAGGTGTGGTTCATCACCATATCCATAATTACGCGGATGTGATGGGCTTTCCCTGCAGCGATCAGGTGGTCGAAGTCGTTCAGGGAGCCATACACCGGATCGATGGCCTGGTAGTTGGAGATGTCGTAGCCAAAGTCCACCAGCGGAGACGGATAAATCGGAGTGAGCCAGATCGCATTGACCCCAAGGTGCTGCAGATAATCCAGCCGCTGAACAATGCCATTCAGATCGCCCACTCCATCGCCATTGCTATCCTGCAGACTGCGCGGATAGATCTCATAGATCAGCGCGTGCTTCCACCAGGGTGCGGCCGCAGGCGCAGCTTTGGTTTGCGACGCGGTTTGCGCGTTCTTCCCGTTGGTGTGGGTGCAGGAGGAAAGACACATCGCAGCAAGCGCAACGGCAACCGTCTGGAGCGCATGGCGGCCTGGCATCATAAACCTCTTCAATCTCATAGCGGCCCTTTCTTGCAAGCATACGCAATATACATCAGGGGAGCGGTGGATCAAAGGACATGTCCTTTTTAGGACTGTGCCGGGCGGAAAATCAAGGAAGGAGCACAAACTTCCCGGCGGCTGATTCCGCGATTCGCCATTCTGCGACCGCTCCCCGATAATAATGCCTGGGCTGAATGTTCGCAGCAAAAAGAGTGCGGGTCACTTTTTTCACCATCATGTTAGCCGTACGCCTGGGGATAGGCTACGGACAGACCGACACGGGCGAATTGAAGCTGCATGTGATCGATACGCAGGGCGCGGCTCTGCCCTCGAGCGTGCTTTTGACCAGCGATGCGGCCCAGGTCGGCAAGACTCTGCAGACTGACCCCTCCGGCAATCTCGATGTAAAACACCTGCCATTTGGCATCTACTCCCTCACCGTACGGCACACCGGCTTTGACCCTTCGGTGCAAGCCGTGCAGGTACATTCTTCCCTTGCTGCTCCCATCACAATCACATTGCATCTGGCGCAATCGCAGCGCTCGGTCACTGTAAACGCGGCCCCCACGCTGATCGATCCGGGTCGCGCGGGCACCGTCAATCGCATCGGCCAACAAGAGATTGAGACTCGAGAACCCTCTCTGCCAGGCCGCGGCGTCATCGACCTGGTGAACTCCCAGCCCGGGTGGCTGTACGAGGGCAATGCCGTGCTGCATCCTCGCGGTTCGGAGTATCAGACTCAGTTCGTACTCAACGGAATTCCCCTGACGGAAAATCGATCACCCGGAATGGGATCGCAAATCCAGGTGAACGATGTGCGTTCCATAACGATTTACACTGCGGGCATCCCTGCTGAGTTTGGCCGGAAAATGGGAGGCGTGGTGGAACTGAAGACGATCCGGGATCCGCGCCATGGGCTCCACGGAACTGCTGTCCTGTCCGGCGGAAGCTTCGCCACAGCGGATGGCTACCTCTTCAGCCAGTACGGCTGGGGCAAGAACAGCCTGGGCGCAAGCGTGGATGGTGCTTACACCAACTGGTATGAGAACCCTCCCGTCCTGCAGAACTTTACCAATAACGCAACCACGGGAGATTATTCGAGCCAGTTCGAGCGCGACTTTTCTCAAAAGGACTCGTTGACGCTCTCCGTGCAGCATGAGTTTGCCCGGTTCCTTGTTCCCAACGAGCAAGTGCAGGAAACAGCGGGCCAGAGGCAGCACCGAGACACGTTGGAGACGATCGGCACCCTGGGATGGCAACACATCTTTTCAAGCAAGGTCCTGGGGAACGTGAACGGGATGGGCCGCGACGATTCGACGGGTCTTACCTCGAATGCGACTTCCACCCCGATCATTGCCGGCCAGGACCGCGGATTTCGAGAGGGCTACGGCAACGGATTCGTAACGGTGGACCACGGCCGCCAGGAGTGGAAGACAGGCGGCGAAGTTGATGCTTTAAATCTGCATGAAGCTTTCAACTACACCATCACGGACCCCACTCAATTCGATCCAGGGACGCCAAAGCATTTCAACTTTTTTCAAACGGCCCCAGATCGCGAACAGGCGATGTTTCTCCAGGACGATGTTCGATTGAAGAAGTGGTCGATCGCCGCAGGACTGCGATGGGACAACTATGAACTGCTTGTTCACCAGAGTGCCTTCAGCCCTCGACTCGCCGTCTCCCGCTATTTCGCCGGGCGGGACCTCGTAGCGCACTTCTCGTATGATCGCGTGTTCCAGACTCCTGCTTTTGAAAACCTGCTGCTCTCAAGTTCCCCCAAGGTTGTCTCGCTCGACCCGAAAGTCCTGCGTTTGCCCGTCCAGCCGTCGCATGGCAACTACTATGAGGCGGGAGCCACAAAAGGATGGTTCGACAAACTGCGATTGGACGTGAACTATTACCTTCGCACCTTCAACAATTACGCAGACGACAACCCACTGCTGGACACATCCATCGCTTTCCCCATCGCCTTTCGAAAGGCGGATATCTATGGTGCCGAAGGCAAGCTGGACGTTCCCCGCTGGGGGCCCGTTTCCGGGTTCGTCAGCTATTCCTACATGGTCGGGTCAGCGTACCTGCCCGTCACGGGCGGACTGTTTCTGGGTGTTGCCGCAACGCAGTCCCTGCAGCAGACCAGCGGACGCTTCTGGGTTTCGCAGGACCAGCGCAATACGCTGCGTACCCGCTGGATTTACCACCTGCCCCATAAGATCTGGGTGGCGGCAGGTGGGCAATATGGATCCGGACTCCCCGTCGAATTTGTAGGTACCAGGCAGCAGGCCATTGCGCAGTACGGGCAAACGCTGGTGAATCGCGTGAACTTCCAGCGAGGACGCGTGCTGCCCTCGCTTGCAATCGACGCGTCCGCGAGCGTCCAAGTCTGGCGCAAGCAGAATACGGTGCTACGCTTGCAAGCAGACGGACAGAATCTGAACAATCGGATTAACCTGATCGATTTTGCCGGACTGTTCTCCGGCAATGCAGTCGCGCCGCCCCGCAGCTATGGTCTGCGTCTCGCGGCGACTTTTTAGTGAATCTGGAAGACCGGTTGTTGAGAGAAAGTTTCGTTTTCCGAGGATTGGATAACAGTCATGCCTGCTAAATTGCGAAGTACGGTATGCGCATGCACGAATTTGCGCCGCGCAAACCGCGCCGTCTGCCACCTTTACGATCAGGTACTTTCTCCTACCGGCCTGAAATCCACGCAGTTCATGATGCTGCAGGTGATTGC